>NZ_CP047475.1:2760163-3120326 GCF_010587385.1 Vibrio astriarenae | reverse complement strand
AGTTTCTGGTGCATTGGGTGGTCGTCCAACGCTACCCATTCTCGGTAACCTTTTAATTAAGGTTGAGAACAACACGCTATCGATGACAGCGACAGACCTAGAGGTTGAGCTGGTCAGTAAGGTGGCGTTAGAGAGCGATTGTGAAGCGGGCAGTATTACCGTTCCGTCACGTAAGTTTCTTGATATCTGCCGCAGCTTGCCTGACGCTTCTCAAATTACCTTCGTACTTGAAGGAGAGCGTGTGCAAGTGCGCTCTGGGCGCAGTCGATTCTCTCTTGCCACACTCCCTGCGAATGACTTCCCTAATATTGAAGATTGGCAGAGTGACGTTGCGATCAGCCTGACACAGGCAGAGCTGAAAGCACTGATCGATAAAACTCAGTTTTCGATGGCTAACCAAGACGTGCGCTACTACCTCAACGGTATGCTATTTGAGATTGACGGCACCACTTTGCGCAGTGTCGCAACCGATGGTCACCGTATGGCGGTGTCGCAAACTGAATTGAGTGCGGCGGCAGAAAATCAACAGATTATTTTGCCACGCAAGGGTGTCCAGGAGTTGGTGAAACTGCTTGATGCACCTGAGCAAGTTGTCGAACTGCAAATTGGTAGCTCAAACCTACGTGCGGAGGTAAACAACTTTACCTTCACTTCTAAGCTGGTGGATGGTCGCTTCCCAGATTACCGCCGTGTCATGCCACAAAGTACTGACAAAACGCTAGAAGCGAGCTGCGATGAGTTGCGTCAAGCCTTCTCTCGCGCTGCGATTTTATCTAACGAGAAATTCCGTGGTGTGCGTGTCAATCTTGATGGTGGTGATATGCGCATTACCGCCAATAACCCAGAGCAGGAAGAAGCAGAAGAGCTATTGGATGTGCAGTTCGAGGGCGAAGCGATTGAGATTGGCTTCAACGTAAACTACGTTCTGGATGTTCTGAACACCTTGCGTTGTGAAACCGTCCGACTGTCGATGTCGAGCGCCAATGCGAGTGCGCTGATTGAGAACGCCGATGATGACAGCGCTATGTACGTTGTGATGCCAATTCGACTCTAGAATGCCTCTCTCTCGTCTGATTATTCAGCAGTTCCGTAATATTAAAGCCTGTGACATTCACCCGTCACCAGGCTTTAATTTTCTTGTCGGTGCCAATGGCAGTGGCAAAACCAGCGTTCTTGAAGCTATCTATTTACTAGGTCATGGTCGTTCTTTTAAAAGCACTTTAACCGGACGCGTGATTCAAAATGACCAGCCTGAACTGTTTGTTCATGGTCGCGTCCAAGAGCATTCTTTGACACGCGATCAATTTGAGCTACCTGTTGGCATAAATAAGCAGCGTGATGGCTCAACAGA
Organism: Vibrio astriarenae; assembly: GCF_010587385.1. Lineage (NCBI taxonomy): Bacteria > Pseudomonadati > Pseudomonadota > Gammaproteobacteria > Vibrionales > Vibrionaceae > Vibrio > Vibrio astriarenae. The sequence goes on along the minus strand of NZ_CP047475.1, from coordinate 3,118,975 downwards.
GGTTAAAATAGGCGGTCAGTCTGGGCAAAAGTTGGCTCAGCTCGCGAAGATTTTGCCACTGCAATTGATTCACCCTGAAGGGTTTGAGCTCTTGACCGATGGCCCTAAATTCCGTCGTGCGTTTATCGACTGGGGGGTGTTTCACACCGAAGCGGGTTTTCATGAAGCGTGGGGACGATTTAAGCGTCTTAACAAGCAACGAAACGCATTGCTCAAAGATGCCAAGAGCTATCGCGAGCTAAGCTACTGGGACAAGCAGCTAGCAGAATTGGCAGAGAAAATCAGCCATTGGCGACAAGCTTATGTGGAGCAGATGACCACGGTGGCACAAGAGATGTGCCAAGCATTTTTGCCAGAATTTGATATTCAATTGAAGTATTATAGGGGCTGGGACAAGGATACCCCTTATGACCAGTTGCTAGAACGAAATTTTGAGCGCGATCAGTCGCTCGGGTACACCTTTAGTGGCCCAAATAAAGCTGATCTACGCATTAAAGTGAACGGCACTCCGGTTGAGGATGTGTTGTCACGCGGTCAACTCAAGTTGATGGTGTGCGCGCTGCGTGTCGCTCAGGGACAACACCTGACTCAAGTGACCGAAAAGCCGTGTATCTATCTTATTGATGACTTTGCATCTGAATTAGATAGCCAACGTCGTAAGCGTCTTGCTGACTGCTTGAAGGCGACGGGGGCTCAAGTTTTTGTAAGCTCGATCACCGAAGAGCAAATCGCCGATATGCGCGATGAGCAAGGTAAGCTGTTCCATGTGGAACAGGGCAATATTGAGCAAAGATAAATAGAGAGTAACTCATGTCTGAAAATTACGATTCATCGAGTATTAAAGTACTGAAGGGTCTGGATGCGGTACGTAAGCGTCCAGGTATGTACATCGGCGACACAGACGACGGTACAGGTCTGCACCACATGGTATTTGAGGTGGTGGATAACTCAATTGATGAAGCGTTGGCAGGTCACTGTAAAGACATCATTGTGACTATTCATGAGGACAACTCGGTATCAGTTCGCGATGACGGTCGTGGTATCCCGACGGAAATGCACCCAGAAGAAAAGGTCTCTGCGGCAGAAGTTATCATGACGGTACTTCACGCTGGTGGTAAGTTCGATGACAACTCATACAAGGTCTCGGGCGGTCTGCACGGTGTAGGTGTTTCGGTAGTAAACGCACTGTCTAAGCAAGTAACGTTAACAATTCACCGCGGTGGCCATGTTCATACTCAAACCTATCACCACGGTGAGCCTCAAGCGCCACTAGCGGTTGTGGGTGATACAGATAAAACAGGTACTGAAATCCGTTTCTGGCCAAGTGAAGAGACATTCTCAAACACGGAATTCCATTACGATATCCTAGCTAAGCGTCTACGTGAGCTTTCTTTCCTAAACTCTGGCGTATCGATCAAGCTACGTGATGAGCGTGAAGATGATAAAGGCGACCACTTCATGTATGAAGGTGGTATCCAAGCGTTCGTAGAGCACTTGAACACCAACAAGACGCCAATTATCGAAAAAGTATTCCACTTCAACGCAGAGCGTGAAGATGGCATTGCTGTAGAAGTGGCAATGCAGTGGAACGATGGCTACCAAGAAAACATCTACTGTTTTACCAACAACATCCCTCAGCGTGATGGTGGTACTCACCTTGCTGGTTTCCGAGCGGCCCTAACTCGTACCCTGAACTCGTTCATGGACAAAGAAGGTTTCTCGAAGAAAGCGAAAACAGCCACATCAGGTGACGATGCGCGTGAAGGTCTAACGGCTGTTATCTCGGTTAAAGTGCCAGATCCTAAGTTCTCAAGCCAGACGAAAGATAAGCTCGTTTCTTCTGAGGTGAAATCAGCGGTTGAATCTGCAATGGGTGAGAAGCTATCTGAGTTCTTGATTGAGCACCCTGCAGAAGCGAAAACAGTGTGTACTAAGATCATCGATGCAGCGCGTGCACGTGATGCAGCGCGTAAAGCACGTGAGATGACTCGTCGTAAAGGCGCACTCGACCTTGCGGGTCTTCCAGGCAAACTTGCTGACTGTCAGGAAAAAGATCCAGCACTGTCTGAACTCTACATAGTGGAGGGTGACTCGGCAGGCGGCTCCGCAAAACAAGGCCGTAACCGTAAGAATCAAGCGATTCTTCCTCTGAAAGGTAAAATCCTAAACGTTGAGAAGGCGCGTTTCGACAAGATGCTGTCTTCACAAGAAGTTGCAACGCTAATCACAGCACTGGGCTGTGGTATCGGTCGTGACGAATACAACCCAGACAAACTGCGTTACCACAACATCATCATCATGACCGATGCCGATGTCGATGGTTCGCACATCCGTACGCTTCTTCTGACGTTCTTCTACCGTCAAATGCCAGAGCTTATTGAGCGTGGCTACGTGTACATTGCTCAGCCACCACTCTACAAAGTGAAGAAGGGCAAACAAGAGCAGTACATCAAAGATGAAGATGCAATGAGCCAATACCAGGTTTCACTGGCACTGGATAACGCAGCACTGCATGTCAATGCTGAGGCTCCAGCACTCGCTGGTGAAGCTCTAGAGTCTTTGGTTAAGCAGTACAACAAAGGTATGAAGCTGGTGGAGCGCATGAGTCGTCGCTACCCACAACCACTCGTGCATGAGCTTGTTTACACGCCGCGTCTAACGGCAGAGCAGTGTCATGATGCCGCTGTTGTTGAAGCTTGGACTAAGACACTCGTAGAGCAGCTAAACGCGAAAGAAGTGGGTGCAAGCCAGTACAGCTTCGAGATCGAACAGCATGCAGAGCTGGGTTTAAACCTACCGAAAATTGTTGTGCGTACACACGGTGTGGTTCATGAGCATGTGCTTTCTGTTGATTTCATCAATTCGAAAGAGTACGGCAAGCTAGCTGACCTTTCTGAGGCTCTTGATGGTCTTATCGAAGAAGGGGCTTACGTGAAGCGTGGTGAGCGCACACTTGCTGTGAGCAGCTTTGTTGATGCTCTGAACTGGTTGATTAAAGAGTCACGTCGTGGTCTAAGCCTACAGCGCTACAAAGGTCTAGGTGAGATGAACCCAGATCAGCTATGGGAAACCACCATGGACCCAGACACTCGCCGTATGATGCAAGTAACGATTGAAGATGCGGTTGGCGCTGACCAGTTGTTTACCACGTTAATGGGTGACCAAGTTGAGCCTCGTCGTAACTTCATCGAAGAGAACGCTCTGAAAGTAGCAAACCTAGACGTATAGGCCGTCGCTTTTTCATCATAGAGTCATCAGAACACCGCCAACTCGGCGGTGTTTTTTTTGTTTATAACGTCATAAAAAATAAGGAGAAGAAAAATAATTTTGTTTTTTCGCTTGAAAGTGATTTGTCGCGTCCACATATCTATTTATGAAGAGGCTGAGGTACTTGCTAGAGACTAGAAGTGCTTCAACTCTGAACGTGTTGACTGGCTGTCGCTCAAGAGAGGATAGGTCAGCAGCAGATGACTTTTAAATCGATCCCAGATATGTCCCAGCATCGTCCAAGGTGAGACCAGTGGAGTATCAAAAGGATCTCTTAGCCAGTACCTCGATCACTCTCAGTGTCGATTGAGTGCGTTCACGCTAAGACTATTGCTTACTAAAAAGGATAGCATTATGAGAACTGTAGATTTCACACCACTATACCGCAACGCAATTGGCTTCGATCGTCTATTCAACATGATGGAAGCAAACACAGCGAAAAACAGCTCAGGCGGTTACCCTCCATACAATATTGAACAGAAAGATGATAACCACTACCGCATTACAATGGCTGTAGCCGGTTTCGCTGATGACCAAATCGACCTTACTCAAAAAGAGAACATGCTGATCGTTAAAGGTGAGCGTAAAGCAGATGAGGGCAAGAACTACGTTTATCAAGGTATCGCAGAGCGTGATTTTGAGCGTAAGTTCCAATTGGCTGATTATGTGAAGGTAACTGGCGCAACAATGGAAAATGGCTTACTGCATGTGGACCTAGAGCGCGAAATCCCTGAAGCGATGAAACCTCGCAAGATTGCCATTAATGGCAGCAACTTGCTAGAAGGTTAATCTCTACTAAATTCGAATAGGGTGCCCAAGTGGCACCCTTTTTTACGTCTATTAATTGCCAGTCGATAAAACGGCCTAAAAGTGACTCCTGTAACTTTTTCATTTTATTGTTGTTTGTGGGTAATCACGTATACTTGTTTGCATGATTTTTCGACACTTTTGACGGATGGGAGAGGATAAATGGGGCAACTTTCCATTTTGGGCTTTATTGCACTTGGTGGCGCATTTGGTGCTTGTTCTAGATATTTAGTTTCGGAGTTGTGTGTACAGCTTTTTGGTCGTGGATTCCCTTATGGCACACTGACAGTCAATGTGGTGGGTTCTTTTGCTATGGGTTGCTTGATTGCCGCATTCGAAAACGAGATGCTTGCTACCGAACCATGGCGTCAGATCATCGGGCTTGGCTTTCTAGGCGCGCTGACGACCTTCTCGACTTTCTCAATGGACAACGTGCTGCTGATGCAGCAGGGGGCATTCTTTAAGATGGGATTGAATGTCTTGTTGAATGTCTTGCTAAGTATTTCGGCAGCATGGATCGGCTTTCAATTTTTGATAAAGAGCTAACAATATTCAGTGATCCGATTGGTTTGTCGCCAACATTTTCTTATAATCAAACCACTCACAGCAACATAGTGAGCTGATACTTGTCGGAGTGCCTTTAGGCTGAGACCGTTCATTCGGGATCCGTTGAACCTGATCTGGTTAATACCAGCGAAGGGAACAAGAGAAAGCGTTCACCAAGCTCTATGTGAACCTTATTAAGCTCGAAAGAACCGCTCAACTTCTCTTTCGATGCCTCTTGTCGCATCTATCCGCCAAGCATTTTTATCCCAAATTTGTCATAAAGGAAAAATGCTATGTCGAATCGCAAGCAAGCGAGACTGGAAGCCAAACAGTTTATTGATAACCTCTCTGTTCAACCATACCCAAATTCCACCAAGGTGTATGTTGAGGGATCTCGCCCTGATATTCGCGTGCCAATGCGCGAAATTTCGTTATCCGATACCTTGATTGGGGGGACAAAAGACCAACCTATTTACGAGCCAAACGAGGCCATTCGTGTCTATGATACCTCCGGTGTTTACACCGACCCAGAGCACGAAATTGACCTATATAGCGGCTTGCCGAAGCTACGTGAAGCGTGGATTGAAGAGCGCAGTGATACCGAGCTTGTTGATGAGGTGAGCTCGGTATACACCAAGCAGCGCATAGAAGATGAGACACTTGATGAGCTGCGCTATGGCAATTTGCCGCGTATTCGTCGAGCGAACGAGGGGCAATGTGTCACTCAGTTGCACTATGCACGCAAAGGTATCATCACTCCTGAGATGGAGTATATTGCCATTCGCGAGAACATGGGGCGCGCTAAATATCGCGATCAAGTGCTTACTCAACAGCACCCTGGTCAGCACTTTGGTGCTAATTTACCGCAACACATTACGCCTGAATTTGTACGTCAGGAGGTAGCCGAGGGGCGTGCCATTATCCCATCTAATATCAACCATCCAGAATCTGAGCCAATGATCATTGGCCGTAACTTCTTGGTTAAAGTGAATGCCAATATTGGTAACTCTTCTGTTTCGTCTTCAATCGAAGAGGAGGTGGAGAAACTGGTTTGGTCAACGCGCTGGGGAGGCGATACCGTCATGGATCTCTCGACTGGGCGAAATATTCACGAGACGCGAGAGTGGATTCTGCGCAACAGTCCCGTGCCTATCGGCACGGTTCCCATGTATCAAGCACTGGAGAAAGTGAATGGCATTGCTGAAAACCTCAACTGGGAGGTGATGAGAGATACGCTAATTGAGCAAGCAGAGCAGGGGGTAGATTACTTTACAATTCATGCAGGCTTACTCCTAAGATACGTTCCAATGACGGCAAAACGTGTGACAGGCATCGTCTCTCGTGGCGGCTCTATCATCGCTAAATGGTGTCTAGCGCACCATCAAGAGAGCTTCCTATACACCCATTTCCGTGAGATTTGTGAAATATGCGCCAAGTACGATGTTGCTCTTTCATTGGGTGATGGGCTGCGTCCTGGCTCGATTGCAGATGCCAATGATGAGGCGCAGTTCGCTGAGCTCCGTACTCTGGGTGAGCTGACCAAAGTCGCTTGGGAGTATGATGTTCAAGTGATTATCGAAGGCCCTGGTCACGTGCCGATGCATATGATTAAGGAGAACATGGATGAGCAGCTTAAGCATTGTCATGAAGCACCATTTTATACACTTGGTCCACTCACCACTGACATTGCACCTGGCTATGACCATATCACCTCAGGGATTGGGGCAGCGATGATTGGTTGGTATGGCTGCGCAATGCTGTGTTATGTGACGCCAAAAGAGCATCTGGGGCTGCCAAATAAAGATGACGTAAAGACAGGTTTAATTACCTACAAGCTTGCCGCTCATGCAGCAGACCTGGCTAAAGGCCATCCAGGGGCTCAAGTAAGAGATAATGCGCTCTCTAAAGCGCGCTTTGAGTTCCGTTGGGAAGACCAGTTCAATCTCTCTTTAGACCCGGATACCGCGCGTTGTTTCCACGACGAGACTCTTCCACAAGAGTCGGGTAAGGTCGCGCACTTTTGCTCTATGTGTGGGCCTAAGTTCTGTTCAATGAAGATTTCACAAGAAGTACGAGAGTACGCTAAAGACACCGAACAAGTCGCTGCTGACCAAGCCATCGAGATCAAAATGCTCGATAACCCGCTCGAAGGCATGCGTCAAAAATCACAAGAATTTCGTAATACTGGGTCAGAGCTCTATCACCCAGCCGCCACTTTAGAGGAAGACTAAATGCAACTGCTCGTTCCGCATCAGCAGATCGAATTAACCGAGAAGTTACAGCAGTGTCTATCCGTTGCACAACAACATGGTTTTGCAACGGATTCAGTGATGTTGGGTGTAAGCCCAACATCTTGCTTTCAACTTCAAAGCGACAACACCACGACGACGATTACTCATGATCTAGGATTCGGTTCTGATAGTGATGATTACGTGGATCTTCAGTTTCACTATAACGCTCAGCTCACGGTTGATGATTATCGAGCGAGTAATACGCGTTCGAACCAAATCTTTGTTGGTATTGAAGATAGCGAATGCGACATTGACCTTTGGCAGCATCAAGGGGAAACTCGCGCACTTCGTTATGACTCGTCGTTCAACCGCGATGCGCTGGAGCATTTTTCTTGGGTCGTCACACTGCTCGCTCTCGATTTTCCGATTGAAGATGCGCTGACATTTTCCCGAGCACAGCTTAATGTTTCACGTGAAACATGGGCACATGATTACCAAGTGTTTCCTACACCGATCTTGGACGATGCCCGCTTGAACGTCCGTGTCGGGTGGGCGGCGAATGCTGAACAGACGCAGTTTCCATCCATGGATAAACACCAGATCGGTCTTTATCCAGTGGTTGATAGCGTTGATTGGATTGAAGCTGTACTCAAGCTAGGGGTTAAAACCACACAACTGCGAATCAAAGATACACGTACACCCGATCTAGAGGCTCAAGTGAGGCGAGCGATTGAGCTGGGGCGTGAGTATGATGCTCAAGTGTTTATCAACGACTACTGGCAACTCGCCATTAAGCATGGTGCATACGGCGTGCATCTTGGGCAAGAGGACATTGAAGAGTCGAACCTGAGCCAGTTAGCCCAAGCAGGCATTTGCCTTGGTTTATCAACACATGGTTACTATGAGCTATTGCGTATTGTTCAAATCAATCCGAGCTATATCGCTCTAGGGCATATATTCCCGACCACCACCAAACAGATGCCTTCAAAACCACAAGGTTTGATTCGTCTGGCGCACTATCAAAGTCTGATAGACTCGATTCCGTACACTAGCGAGAGTGACTTAGGTTATCCAACGGTAGCGATCGGCGGTATCGATTTAACCAATGCTAAGCAAGTATGGCAGTGTGGCGTATCAAGTTTAGCGGTGGTTAGAGCGATCACATTGGCCGATGACCCTCTGGCGGTTAAGGTGCAATTTGACGCGGTAATGAGTGATAGATCTCGCGTCGTATTGGAGTCAAACTATGCTTAGCGACCAAGAATTCCTGCGCTACCAACGTCAGATCGCTTTGCCCAATATTGGAGAACACGGTCAATCCCGTTTGTCTGATAGCCACGTTTTGATTATCGGTTGTGGTGGTTTAGGCTCTGCGGCAGGTCTGTATCTTGCCGCTGCAGGCGTCGGCCGCGTGGTGCTGGTGGATGATGATTGCGTTGATTCGAGTAATCTTCAGCGACAAGTGGTGTATCGCGATGTACAGGTTGGACAAGACAAGACCGCCGCAATGGCCGAGCAACTTAGACAACTTAATCCGTTGGTGAACGTGCGTGTCATCAATAAGCGATTGGCCGAAAGTCAGCTAAACCTTGAGGTGATGCTAGCGGATGTCGTTCTTGATTGTACCGATAATATTCAATCTCGACAGCTGATCAATCGTGTCTGCTTTAATCAATCAACGCCGTTGGTATTTGCATCTGCTATCGGTTGGCAGGGACAGTTCTGTGTCTTTGACTTTGCATCAGAAAAAAGTGCTGGATGCTATCGATGTATCTATCCGTTTGATGAGCTACCACAGGCGGGTAAGTGTAGCGATAGTGGCATCATCGGCCCAGTGGTTGGCACCATGGGTAATTATCAATCCCTAGCTGCCATTCAGTTTCTCGCTCTCGGCGCCTTTGCACTCAAGCCTAATACCTTACACCTGTTTGATGGATTAACCATGGGCTGGCAACAGCTCTCAACAAGCAGGGATAGTACCTGTTTGGTTTGTGCATCATCAAATTCAAGCCATGATAATAATGAGATCGCATCATGAACCTAATTAACATTGTGATTAACGACCAAGCGCAGCAAGTCGAAGCTCAATCGAGCTTAGAAGATATTATTAGTCAGTTTTCGTTGCCTAATTTAGGGTGCGTATTTTCTATTAACAACCAAGTTATTTCTCGTGATAAATGGTCATCAACCTTGCTTAGCGAAGGCGATGCGATTTCACTGTTTCAAGCAATTGCCGGAGGATAAACCATGCTAAAGATTGCAGACAAAACCTTTTCATCTCGCCTTTTTACCGGTACTGGTAAATTCTCTAGCAGCCAGTTGATGACGCAAGCGATTCAAGAGTCGGGGAGTCAGTTAGCGACGATGGCGCTAAAGCGTGTGGATGTGAACGACCAGCAAGATGACATTCTCCAGCCTTTGGTGGCGTGTGGCGTGAGCCTACTGCCTAACACCTCTGGTGCCAAGAACGCGAAAGATGCGATTTTCGCCGCCCACTTAGCCCGAGAAGCGTTGGGTACGTCATGGTTGAAACTCGAGATTCATCCCGACCCTAAGTATCTTATGCCTGACCCAATTGAAACGCTAGCGGCCGCAGAGCAGTTGGTGCGTGATGGCTTCACAGTGTTGCCATACTGCCATGCTGACCCGGTGCTATGTAAACGATTAGAAGAGGTGGGTTGTGCCGCGGTGATGCCTTTGGGAGCGCCAATTGGTTCGAACAAAGGCATTGCGTCTCACGATTTTCTCGAGATTATCATCGACCAAGCGAATGTGCCTGTTGTTGTCGATGCGGGTATTGGTGCGCCATCCCATGCCGCCCGTGCAATGGAAATGGGCGCGGATGCCGTTTTGGTGAATACGGCAATCGCTGCATCATCAAACCCAGTGGCTATGGCGCGTGCATTTAAGCAAGCTGTTGAAGCAGGACGGACTGCTTATGAGGCAGGGCTTGCTGGGCAGGTTTCTCATGCGGTGGCGTCGAGTCCACTCACCTCATTCCTTGATGAGCTGTAATAGCTAGGGAGCCACGATGAGTTTTTTGCAGCGCTTTAATCAAATGGATTGGGACGATATATCGCTCTCAATCATGAGCAAGACCGGCCATGATGTTGAACGTGCCTTAAATAAGCCTAAGCGTGATCTGGAAGATTTTAAGGCACTCATTTCGCCAGCGGCAGAGCCATATTTGGAGCAGATGGCGCAGCAGTCTTATGCGTTAACTCGTAAGCGATTTGGCAACACCATGTCGCTGTACATTCCACTCTACCTTTCAAACTTATGCGCTAACGCTTGCACCTATTGTGGCTTCTCAATGGAGAACCGCATTAAGCGCCGTACTCTCGATCAGCAAGAAATTGAGGCTGAGGTAGCGGCGATTAAGAAGATGAAGTTTGATAGTGTGCTGTTGGTGACGGGTGAACATGAAACCAAAGTCGGGATGAACTACTTCCGCCAAATGGTCCCGGTGATCAAGCAGCAGTTTAACTATCTTGCAATGGAAGTTCAGCCTCTTGAGCAAGAGCAGTATGCTGAGCTCAAACAGCTAGGTTTGGATGCGGTGATGGTCTATCAAGAGACGTATCACCCATCGACTTATGCTCAGCATCATCTTCGTGGTAAGAAGCAGGACTTTGACTATCGACTGGAAACCCCCGATCGATTGGCTAAGGCGGGCATCGATAAGATTGGGATTGGCGCGTTGATTGGTCTTGAAGAGTGGCGTACTGACTGTTTCTATGTTGCTGCTCATTTGGATTACCTTGAGCGTACTTATTGGCAAACGCGTTACTCGATCTCTTTCCCACGCCTTCGCCCTTGTGAGGGTGGTTTACAACCCAAGTCAGTAATGAACGACAAGCAGTTAGTTCAACTAATTTGCGCCTACCGCTTACTTAATCCAGAAGTGGAATTGTCACTATCAACTCGAGAATCGCAGGCGTTTAGAGATGCGGTTTTGCCATTGGGGATCACGACTATGTCGGCGGCTTCCAAGACGCAACCCGGGGGGTATGCGATGGATGACGTCGAGTTAGAACAGTTCGAAATTAGTGATGAGCGCAGCGCTTCGTGTGTAGAGCAAGCCATTCGCGCCAAAGGGTTTGACCCTGTTTGGCGTGACTGGCACTCTGCTTATTCAGGATAATTCCGATTATCACGTTAGTGTTTCACGTGAAACAGTCCAACAAAAAGCGCCTCTTGGTTTTCCAAGAGGCGCTTTAATTTATACAGAGCTCTTACTTATACGGAATAGTGTGTATTGAGCGATGGGTTTTTAGCTGTGTTTAAGTGGCTGTGTTGCTCGCTCAAGCCAGTGCTTAGTATCACCCTCAACTTGCTCATGGAGGTCATGCCATACTTTAGCATGGTAGTCATTGAGCCAAGCCAGTTCTGGTTTGGTGAGCAGATCCACTTCAATATTTCGCACATCGATTGGACAACGAGTTAACGACTCAAATGCCAGCACTGGGAAGTCACCGTGTGTCGGCAGTTCTACCACCAACTCAAGGTTTTCAATGCGAATGCCGAATGCATCAGCACGGTAGTAACCCGGCTCGTTAGAGAGCACCATCCCTTTTTCTAATGCGACATCGATTTGGCGCTTGGAGATACTTTGTGGTCCTTCATGCACACTGAGGAAGTGACCCACACCGTGACCGGTACCGTGGTCATAATCAAAGCCTTCGGCCCACAAGTGCTGGCGAGCTAGCGTATCAAGTTGATAGCCACGAGTGCCCGCAGGGAATCGCGCACGCGCAATACCGATGTGACCTTTAAGAGCGAGTGTAAATTGGCGCTTCATTTCATCACTCGGTTGACCGATAGCGATGGTTCGTGTGATATCCGTGGTACCGTCAAGGTACTGACCGCCAGAATCAACAAGGTATAAAGAGTCCATGCTGAGCTTGCCTGGCTCAGGTTGGTTCTCATGATTATAGTGACACATAGCGGCATTACTGCCAGCTGCAGAAATGGTATCAAAGCTCAGGTCGATAAGTGTTGGATCGAGACGTCGGAATGCTTCTAGCTTGTCAGCAAGTTGTGCCTCATCAAATAGATTGCCTTGAGAGACTTCACTGTCTAGCCATGAAAGAAAGTTAACCATCGCAATACCGTCACGTACATGGCTGGCTTTCATACCCGCAATTTCAACGTCGTTTTTACGTGCTTTCGGCAGTAGGCAAGGGTCAGCTTGAGCAATCACTTTTGCGCCACTATTTTGCAGTACGAGCTTAATCCAAGCATTGCTGGTTGCAGGATCCACAATCACTGATTTGCCTGATAGCGCTTCAAGCTTTTGTTCAAGTAGTGCTGGCTCAACAACTGACACACCCTCACCGACATGCTGGCTGAACGTATCAGGAAGACGAGAGGGTTCAATGAAAAACTCGACCTGTCCGTCGCGGTGTAAAATGGCGTGGGAGAGCAGAACCGGTAAGCGTGATACATCCAAGCCACGGATATTGAGGAGCCACGCAATTGAGTCTAGGGCAGTAATGACCGCGGCATCTGCATCCGCTTGCTCGACGAGTTTGGCAATCGATGTACGCTTGGCTTGGCTATCTAGACCGACAGCTTGCGTTTCCATCAAACGCACTTCCGATAACTGTGGTGCAGGGCGATCATGCCATAAAGCGTCAATAGGGTTTGCTTCAACCAGAACCACTTGGTGCTTTTTGCTTAGTTTAGCTTGAGCAGCTTCAAGCCAATTGGCATTGTGCATACGAGGGTCAATGGCAATACGGCCATTTTCTGCAACATTATCAACAATCCAATCTAATGCCGGCTCTTCGATAAGGTGGCGATATTCAAACACAGTGTCAGGAACCTGCTTAGTCACCTGAACGGTATAGCGACCATCAACAAAAATCGCCGCCTTAGTAGACGTCACAACTGCCGCGCCAGCGGAACCCGTGAAGCCAGTTAACCAGTGTAAGCGTTCGTTGTGCTGAGGAATGTATTCGCCTAGATACTCGTCTTCATGGGGCAGAATAAAAGCGTCAAATTGCTGCTCGCTCAACCAATTACGTAGTTGAGTCACCTTTTGCTGTGTTTGTTGATCCATCCGGATAGTTTCCTTTGTTGTTTTTGCACTTCGCATCGCCATTAGAGTGCGAAAGCCTAGACACTCTTTTTATCTTAGATGGGCGGTTTTTTCTACGATAATCTTCTTGAGCCAGTTTATTGCTGGGTCAGATTCTCTCTCTTTACTCCAAAATAGAGTGTATGCCATCGGTGGAAATCTCATTGGCAGCGGCAGTAGTTTTAACCCCAGTTGATGACTTACCATCTTAGTAAAGTGGGCTGGGGCGGTGAACACTAAGTCTGAATAGGTACATAAACTGGCTGCGCTGTTAAAGTCTGGCACCGTGATGGCGATGTCTCGCTCTAATCCTCGATCGGCAAGTCGATAATCAAGCAGCCAGCGATCATTGCCATCACAACGAACTTGGACATGGCGAAGGCTAAGATAGTTCTCCAATGTCCATGGCTGTTTGAGGACAGGATGATCGCTGCGTACTACACACATCTGCTCATCACGATAGATCTCTTGCTCACCAATACCACTCGGAGCAAGCATCGTGAGTCTGGCGTCGTTGATATCAATATCCTTACCCGTGATCCCCATATCGAGTTCACCATCGAGAATGCGTTTAAAGGTATTGCTGTCCCAAGTGTGAGTGGAAAAGTTGATGTTTGGCGCATGGCTAAAGACGTCTGGCATAAAGTAAGGCAAGACCAGTGGGTATACACTCTCTACGGCCGCGAGCTGAAAACGGTGTTGACTTGATTTGGGCTCAAAGTGCTCGGGCTCATTAAGCTGGTCCAGCTGATACACCATTTGCCGAACTCTGGGTTTAAGCGCGAGTGCGCGAGGGGTTGGGCTCAAGCCTTGCGGTGTCCGGATGAATAGGGGGTCATCAAACTGCAGTCGCAGACGAGCAAGGTTTTTACTCACAGCGGACTGGCTTAAACACAGTCGATTCGCAGCCCGAGTGACATTGAGTTCTTCAAGAAGAACATCAAGTTGAATAAGGAGATTGAGATCAACTCTGGTTGTTTTGGCCATACATTACATTCCAATTGGGAATAATAGATATGACTAATTACCACTTCTAGTCATATTGTTGATTCTATACGATATACGGCAAATTACACTTATTCAGTTTAGGTTCCTGCATGCCATCTCCAACCTGTTCCAAATCTATGATTGCTGTACTCGCACTTTTGGTTCTGTTTAGTCCGCTCGGTATCGATATTTACTTACCGGCACTACCGGAGATTGGTGCGGAGTTTCACGTGGAACCTACTTTAGTCAAAGATACGATTACCTGGTTTATGATTGCCATGGGTGTTGGGCAACTATTTACTGGTCCCTTAGCTGATAGCGTTGGTCGCAAACAAGTGGCTTTGATTGGCGCTTCGATCTACGGAGTAGCCTCGGTATTGGCTTGGTTTAGTTCAAGTATCGAATGGTTGTTAGTCGCACGTATACTGCAAGGTTTAGGCGCGTGTGCGACATCAGTGGCCGCGTTTGCCTCTGTGAGGGATATCTACGGAGCGAAAGAGAGCGGCAAAATGATCAGCTACCTCAATGGCATCATTTGTTTTATACCGGCGATGGCTCCTATCTTGGGCGCTTGGCTGACGGAGTGGTTTGGTTGGCGCGCGAACTTTACGACTATGGCGGTGTTCGCTTTGGTTGTTGGCTTGATCGTACTGGTACTCATGCCAAGTGAAAAGCGATCCGATGAAGCGGTAAAAGTCGTCAATGTTCAGCACTACAAAGACGTGCTGAGCCACCCAAGCTTTCTGTTCCATGCCTCGATGTGTTTGATCGCCATGGGGGTGATTCTTGGTTATGTTACCGCCGCACCGAATTTGTTGATGGGCCAGTTAGGGCTGAGTATGTCAGAGTTTACCGTTTGGTTTACCATTAATGCATGCATTAATATTGCCGCGTGTTTTATCGGGCCGCGCTTCCTGCAATCAATGGGCGCCTATCGCACATTGATTATCGGGATCAGCTTGCTGGTGTTTGCGGCGGTATTGATGGCATACGGTGCCAACAATGCAACACCGATGGCATTTATGTTGCCAGTGTTTATTGCTTCAACAGGGTTTGCCTTTATCCTTGGCGCAGCAGCAGGACAAGCACTTGCCCCCTTTGGTGATAAAGCGGGAACGGCTTCCGCCTTGTTAGGGCTGTTTCAAATGACAGGCGCCGGGCTATTAGTCACGTTAACTCAAGGCTGGTTTGAACAATCGAGTCATCATATGGTGTTCCTAATGCTATTGAGTGCACCAGGCTTGTTGGTTCTGATGACTCAATCAGCTAAGCGCTGGCACGGTGAAATCGCATAAGAGCGAGGTGCGGTCGCAAGTGAACTGACTTACAGTGCTTTGTTTTTGCGCACTTTGTGGGTATATTTGTACGCCTCGTACTCTTTTAAAAAATACCCACTCAGTAAAAGTGCGTTTTCGACGCGTGGCACTCTCCAAATACACTCTGAGTCTGGGTTCATACAGTGGAAAATAATCATGTCGTTAACGACCTATGAAATGGCAAAACTACTTGAGCAACTAGACTCGAGCCCAGAAAAGGTAATGTATGGTAAGTTGCTTAGTGAGCTAGGCAACCAAAGTGCAGAGCGTATTCGCAGCGCTGCAAAGCAAGTCCCGATTGAGATGCTGCGTGATATGGTTTTCCACTTTCAGGAAGTGATTGAATCACGAAAGTCAGAGCAAGTGGATATTCTAGCAAAGCAACTCGCAGAGCAAGGTATCAGCCCTGAAGAGTTGCGTGAGTTCCTAGCTAAGAAGTAACGCTGGTATTACGGATTGACATTGCGATTGATGGGGTTTTGCAGCGAGATTAGCGTCTCGGTGGATTGTACTTCATCAATTGCTTGCAGTTTATCAATCAAAACAAACTGTAGCTCTTCAATCGATTTACACATCAGTTTGACGAAGATGTTATACGCGCCTGTCGTGTAATACGCTTCGACCACTTCATCTAATGCGTTCAGCTTTTCCAGTGCAGAGTGGTAGTCCCTTGCTGCATTGAGATTAATACCAATAAAACAGCACACGTCATAACCGAGCTTTTTGGTGTTCACGATCACCTCGGTGCCTTGGATAATGTCTGCCGCCTTCATCTTTTCGATGCGTACGTGAATCGTTGCAGGACTGACATCAAACTCTTTGGCCATTTCAGCGTAAGGAGTGCGTGCATCTTCCATTAACGTTTTTAGAATGGCGCGATCAAGGTCATCGAGTTTTGTGGTCTGCATTGCGATAGACTCCATTTCTATCGGTGAAAAGTGCTGTTTATCTTAGAGCATCCCAGTAAAATTGGGTACACTCACCATGACACAAATTTGTACTTATTTCGGAGCCTACCTTGCGCCTACAGTTGATCTGCGAAGATACATCGCAAACTACTCATTTTGAACAGCTGGTTTCTCGCTGGGGATTACAACATGACTCTAGTAGTGAGTTTGCCTTGGTGCTGACGCCTGAGCGTTTGGAGCTGCGTAAGCTTGATGAGCCGAAGCTTGGGGCGATCTTTGTGGATTTTGTTACTGGTGCTGTTGCTCATCGTCGCAAATTTGGTGGTGGAAAAGGTCAATCTATTGCTAAGGCAGTGGGATTAAACAAAGGCGTGACTCCAACCGTGTTGGATGGCACTGCTGGTTTAGGGCGTGACTCTTTTGTGTTTGCATCACTTGGCTGCAATGTGCAGATGGTAGAGCGTCACCCCGTGGTCGCAGCGCTACTTGACGATGGTTTGGCTCGCGCGCAGCAAGATTCGGAGATAGGCCATTGGGTGAGTGAGCGTATGTCGCTACTCCACGCGTCCAGTCATGATGCGCTCGATGAACTGGCTGATCGAGAGGGCTTTGTTCAGCCAGATGTGGTGTATCTCGACCCAATGTACCCACATCCGGATAACAAAAAGAAATCGGCTTTAGTGAAAAAGGAGATGCGAGTGTTTCAATCTCTGGTAGGAGCCGATCACGATGCGGATGGCTTGTGGCAACCCGCCATGCACCTGGCAACGAAACGTGTGGTTGTGAAAAGGCCTGATTACGCGCCATTTTTGGCTGACCAAGCGCCTTCAATGAAGATCGAAACTAAGAAGAATCGATTTGATGTCTACGTCAAAGCGGCAATGGACAGCGAGTAAGCGATTAACCGCTTGCGTGCGCTTCAGATTCGCGTTATACCTAATTAAGAATCATTATTATTTTTAGTTAGGTAAGCGGTATGACTAAACGTCTTTGCAAACTGAATCGACGCGACATCCAAGAGCATTTGGGGGATATCCATCGCTTGGTTGCTGAGCCAAAGTTTGTATGTCGTTCGTGCGCGCGCAGTGCCGACGACCAATCCCGTCTATGCAAGCCAGCCGCTATCCCGCCTCTATCTTGTCAGAAAAAAGCTCAACAGGAGCAACAGAGCCAATGTGGCTTGCTGCAAGAGACGATAACCCAGCCCGCTGAAATACGGCCAGAACCAATAGTGAATAAAGTCGCAGATGAGAAGCTCACTCAGATAACGGCGCTACCGTTAGTCAAGAGTGATAGCCCAATCGAGTTCGATAGCAGTGAACAAACGCTTAAACAGGCGAAGAAAGCGATTAAGAAACAGAAAAAGCATCTTAAAGCGATGAAAAAGGTGCTTAAAAAGCAGCGCAAGTTGGCGAAGAAGCATCAAAAGCTCAAGCAAAAAATCGAACAGGCATCGAGTGTGAGCCTTAGCCAAGATGCTTCGGTAGAATCGCTACATTAATCGGATTCGTTAGTCCTTAATTGGCACCACAAGCACATCCACCGGTGTGCAGTTAATCAACTGGCGCGTAGACGATAGCAGCTTACTCCAGAAGTCTTGGTGGTGACCGCAAACCACTAAGTCGATATCCATCTCTTCAACCGATTCACACAGCTCACTACTGAGATCTCCGGCACCCACCAGTGTGTTTGCAATCGGATAATCTGTTGCTTCACAAAGCTCATTAAGCTGGCGTAGGGAGCCGGCAGCGGCTTGATCTTGGGTCTGGGCGAGATTGATATCCACTAAACCAGTGTATAGCTCAGCATAGTTCACATCGATATGTGCCAGCGAGACTTTGGCACCCAAAGGTTGGGCTAGAGAGACCGCTTTATCGATCAGCAATCGGCTGTCTGGCGTTAGGTCGACAGCCACCAGAATATGTTGATAACTCATAACTACACCTCCATGAACACCGTTTGATTAACCTCAGCTTAGCACTAACCCTTTGGGGGGAATGTTGCAGTGATCGCATATCCACTTCTTTGGTACAAAGTGTTATCTTTGATCTCAAAGGTATGCTGATAAGTCAAAAGAGGTCACGTTAAAACGTGCCGCAGCGGCGTACACTAGCGGATATTAGAATAAAGGTACTAGGAGTCCCAATGTTAGCTAACGAAATGGTAGAGCAGCTCAACGAGCAAATTAATCTGGAATTTTTCTCATCCAATCTATACTTACAAATGAGTGCTTGGTGTGAAGACAAGGGGTTTGAGGGAGCGGCTGAATTCTTACGTGCTCATGCTGTAGAAGAGATGGAGCACATGCAGCGCCTCTTTACGTATGTAAGTGAGACGGGTGCGATGCCGATTCTGGGTGCGATTGAAGCACCAAAGCACCAATTTGAGAGTCTTGGTGATGTGTTCCGAGAAACCTATGAGCATGAGCAGATGATTACGCAAAAAATCAACAAGCTGGCACATGTGGCGTTCTCTTCTCAAGACTATTCTACCTTTAACTTCTTGCAGTGGTACGTGGCAGAGCAACACGAGGAAGAGAAGCTATTTAAGGGAATTTTAGACAAGCTGGATCTGGTTGGTGAAGATGGTAAAGCGTTGTTCTTCATTGATAAAGATTTAGCTGCAATGGCAAAAGAAGGCTCATCTTCGATCATGGATTCGCCAGCGGAGTAAGATATATCCCGACGGCCCTGCGCTAAGGACTATCACGATCATCTCTGCTCGCCCATGACAAGGTGTAGGGAGGAGAGATGATCAGCAGCGATGTTATTCTATTTTCACTAATGGTAGTGAGTACCGTCAATTTGGCGAGATACCTCACCGCACTGCGATCCCTGATATATATAATGCGCGAAGCTCACCCATTGCTTTATCAGCAAGTAGATGGTGGGGGCTTCTTCACCACACATGGAAACTACACCAAACAGGTGCGCCTGTTCCACTATCTACGCACGCGGGAGTATCTGCAACACCACGATACCGCGTTCATAGACAAGTGTGTGCGAGTTCGGGGCTTATTCGTCTTGAGCATGACCCTTCTTGCTGTGACGGTGTTTGCTGCGTTTATGTTGTGACAATAAACTAAAGTTGGCATGGATAGGCTTTGCCGCTAAAATAGCCACCAATCATGGAGGATGTGCATTTGCACATCCTTTTTTATTTCTGCTTAAAAGTGAGTAACAAGTGATGAGTAAGCACGTTGATGTAGTGATTATTGGTGCGGGCGCAGCAGGATTAATGTGTGCGGCTGAAGCTGGTAAGCGAGGGCGTCGCGTACTTGTTGTGGACCACGCAAAAAAGCCGGGACGTAAAATTCTTATCTCTGGCGGTGGTCGTTGTAACTTCACCAATTACGATGTCAGCGCGCAGAATTACCTGTGCAACAACCCACATTTTGTGAAGTCAGCGCTTTCGCAATACACCAATTGGGACTTTATCTCTATGGTGAGCAAGCATGGTATCGAGTTTGAAGAACGCGACCATGGTCAGCTATTTTGTGTTGGGGATCATACGGCAAAAGACATCGTAAAAATGCTGCTGGCAGAGTGTGACATGCCTAATGTAGCGCTGCAGTATCAGGCGGATGTTCACTCGATTGAGAAACGAGAACAGGGGTTCTCCTTGAGTATCAATACCGAGTCATACACATGTGATTCTTTGGTGGTGGCGACCGGTGGCTTGTCGATGCCAAAGCTTGGCGCAACGCCATTTGGGTATAAAATTGCTGAGCAGTTTGGGCTGCCAGTGATGCCAACCACCGCAGGTCTGGTGCCATTTACCTTGCACAAAGAAGATAAGCAGGCATTAGATGAGCTGTCGGGTATTGCGATTCCGAGCGAGATCACCGCGCAAGATGGCACCATGTTTAAAGAAGCGCTGTTGTTCACTCATCGTGGTTTATCTGGCCCTTCGGTGTTGCAGATCTCCTCTTTCTGGAAAGCAGGTCAGCCTGTGAGCATCAACTTGGTACCGAATGACGATATCGCCAGCTTGCTTGAGAACTCGCGAGAGAAGCACCCGAACCAAAGCCTCAAGAACACGCTGGCAAAAGTACTGCCTAAGCGTTTAGTGGAAGTGCTAATTGCTCGCCGAGAGTTAGATGATAAGCCGCTGAAACAATACAATGCTAAGCAGTTTGAACAGATTGTCGAGCGTTTAGAAAATTGGACTATCCTACCGAATGGTACAGAGGGTTACCGAACCGCCGAAGTGACTTTAGGTGGTGTTGATACAGACCATCTATCATCAAAAACCATGGAGTGTAAGTCAGTTGAAGGCCTGTACTTTGTTGGTGAGGTGATGGATGTGACGGGTTGGCTGGGAGGCTACAATTTTCAGTGGTGTTGGAGCTCAGGGTTTGTGGCAGGCCAGTGGGTCTAAGCTTCACCGATGTAGACCGAGATTTTATATACCCAGCATCAGTGATGCTGGGTTTTTCTTATCTGATGACTTGGGTGGCATCGTTTGTCGTGAGTGGTTTACCAAGGAAATAGCCTTGGCCACTGTGGCAGCCACTTTGGGTTAAATAGTCCATCTGTTCTGCCTGCTCAATCCCTTCTGCAATCACCTCTAGGGAAAGCGTTTTAGCCATTGCAATAATCGCATTAACGATCGAGTTGCTTTCATTGTTGTCAGGTACATCATTGATGAACGAGCGATCAATCTTGAGTTTGTTGAGCGGCAAGCCTTTCAAGTACGAGAGAGAAGAGTAACCGGTACCAAAGTCATCCAGCGCGACACTCACACCAAGCTTTTGCAGCAGTTGCAGATCATGAATGGCCTGATCTTTGTTATCAATTAGGAAACCCTCAGTGATCTCTATCTCGATACGACTGGCAGGGCAGCCCGTGTTGAGTAGGATTTGAGTGAGCTTATCAATAAAATCACGCTGTCTCAGTTGTACCGCAGAGACATTCACCGCGATCTTTCCGAAGTTATGCCCCTCATCCAGCCAGCGCTTTGCTTGTTGGCATGCACTGGTTAACACCCAATACCCAATGGCTTGAATCAACCCTGTGCGCTCAGCAATGGGGATAAACTGTGCAGGGGAGACATTACCGAGCTCCGGATGCGTCCAGCGCAACAGTGCCTCAAACCCTTTTAACTGGTTATTGGCTAGGTCGAACTGAGGTTGATACGCGAGGGAAAACTGCTCTTGCTCTAGCGCATTATGCAGGGCTGATTGAATGCGCACATGTGAGAGAGCGACATCGGTTAATTCAGGGGTGTAAAAGGCGTAACCGTTGCGCCCATTGTTTTTGGCAAGATACATCGCTGTATCAGCATTTTTTAGTAACGCTTCTGCATCAAGTCCATCACTTGGGTACATGGCAATGCCAATGCTGGTGGAAATACGCAGAGACTCGTTGGGTATTAAGTTGAAGCTTTGGTTGAACAAGCTAAAGATGCGCTCAACAACCGCAGTCACTTCAACCATAGAGACGATATCTGTAATCAAAATAACAAACTCGTCCCCCCCGATACGAGCAATATGGTCATGACGACCAAGCTGAGAGCGAAGTCTGCGAGCAAGCTCGGTTAGAATCTGATCGCCACTTTGATGACCGAAGGAGTCATTGATGTGCTTGAAGTGGTCTATGTCGAGAAATAGGGTTGCAAACATCTGCTGCGTGTTACTGGCATGAATGATCTGCTCATTCATGGTCTTAAGCAGAGTCGCTCGGTTCGGAAGCTCTGTTAGATGGTCAAAGAAAGCGAGCTTTTCGAGTTTTTCTTCATGCGCCTTTTGTACCGAGACATCTTCAAATACGCAGATGAAGTTCATCAACTGCTGGTTATTGTCCAGAACCTTAGTAATGGTGGTCATTTGTGGATATAGGGAGCCATCTTTTCGGCGATTAATAAACTCACCTTTCCACTGCAGGTCATTTTCGAGTGTGCTCCACATTGAGCGATAAAAGTCGACATTATGCATGCCCGATTGAAGCAGACGAGGATTGCGGCCAATGACTTCAGAAAGCGTATATCCCGTAATGTTAGAAAAAGCAGGGTTTGCATCCATGATGTTGCCGCGCACATCAGTGATTATCATACCTTCATTGGAGTTGTGAAAAATTTTTGCTGCCAGCGCAAGTTGGTTTTCTACCTGCTTTCTGCGGGTGACGTTACGTGTCATACCAGAAACCCCAATGACCTGGCCGTCATCGTCAATCACAGGGGATTTAATGGTTTCCAGCCATATCTCTTGGCCATTCTCATCAGCCCGAGCACACTCTTCGACGATGTGCTGTTTTCCGGTAGAAAGGGCAATGTTGTCGGTCACCAAGAATTTGTCGGCGAGATCTTTGTCGAAGATCTCGTAGTCGGTTTTGCCAATAATGGATGAGAGAGGGCGACTCCAGGCTTTTTCGACGGCGGTATTACATTGTACATAAACCCCATTGAGATCCTTTATCCAAGCGTGGTCATCAAGGCCATCCCAAAACTGTTTGAGAGTCGCCTCGAGCTGGTGGGGTTTTTTACTGGACATGTGATGCTCCAATCCATGTTACTTGCACACTGGGTGCTATAAGAAGCCTAACTACTTAGGCTTCTATCTATAAAGCAAGAAAATAGGCCCCACATGATACGCCTGTTGTTGAGTATGATCGAGTCCAGTTGTATAGACTTGAATACGTTTCTCAGGCTTTGCGTTCGGAAGCTGAATTGTTGTTGGTTGGCCTTATTTTTAGTTGTTGTATCACCAAGCCAATAATAATCAGCACGAGTCCTACCAACGTGCTCGGGTGGATATCCTCGCCGATAATAGTCGATAAAAGCATGAGGGAAATAAAGGGCGAAGCAAATATCAGGTTACTGATGCGTGCCGTGTTGTTGGTCAGCTTGAGAGCAGATAGCCACAAAACGAAGGTCACCCCCATTTCAAAAAGACCCACATAAGTCACAGCAAGCCAGCCCTGTTGGGTAATATTGGCAAAGCCGATACCTTCATAAATCATCAATCCAATGGCAAATGGAATCGCCACCAAAAAACCGAGAAGAACGGCGACAATAGGGTCCGCTTTGTTTTTGGTATTGAGGATCCAGTAACCCGCCCACAGCAGTGTCGAGAGTAGGGCGAGACCAACACCAAGTGGGCTCTCAAAGTTGAGGCTCAATAGATCACCTTGGGTCGCAATGACAATCACGCCAAAGTAACTCAATGCGCAAGCTATCCAGTCTTGTTTGCGGATTTTCTGGCCAAGAAATACGGCCGCCATCAGGGTTAAGGTGATTGCCCAACTGTAGTTGATGGCTTGTGCTTGTGAGGCAGGAAGCAGATCGTAAGCTTTGAACAGAATGAGATAATAGGCCAAAGGATTGATCAAGCCGAGCAATAGGTAGTAGCCAGGGTTGGCGAGAAAGGTTGGTGCTATTTGCTTGAGGGTTCCTTTTGCCGCGCAGACGCAAAACAAGGCAAGCGCGGAAACCATGCTGGCGATGGTGAGCATTTGAATCGGAGAAAACTCGGCTAGCGTCAATTTGAATGCGGTGGCCACCGTTGACCAAAGAAGCACGGCAGATAGGCCAAATAACAGAGCGCGGCGCTCGTTCATGATGATGTCCATATAAAAACGGGTTAGGGACGCCTAGTTTATAGCCACTCTTATTTGCGTCAAAACTGGACATTTATCCAGTATAAAAATACCATTATTAGAGACTTACTCGCTAACTTAAGGATTGTGACCATGCAGTGGCTCCTCGATCATCAAACCACACTAATGGCATTGGCTGGAGGCAGCATAATTAGCGCCGGTGTTGCCAGCTGGTGGATGAAAAATAAGTTACAGGCACAATGCCAACTGCTTGAGCAAGAGCTTGAGCTGAAAAGCCAGCTACATCAATCAGAGAGTCAACAACTAAAACAGAGTTTAGTGCAGAGCCAGCAAGAGTTGGACGAGCTCGATATTGAAAGAGATAAAGCTGCGCACGAGCTCAAACAAACCCATGGCAAGATGATGGCAATGCTCGAAAAACTGCGTCATTTTGAGTCACTGCGCAATGAGCGCGAGCAGTATGCTCATGACTTGGAGGTAATGCGTGAACAAAAGTCAGAGCTTGAGGCGAGCCTGCGTGAGCAAGAAGCGCGTCACCAACAAGAGAGCAAAGCAAATCAAGAGAAGTTGCAGTTGCTTGAACAAGCCGAAGAGCGCTTGAAACAGCAGTTTGAGCAACTTGCTAATCAGTTGTTTGAGGCGAAAACCGCCAAGGTTGATCAGCAAAACAAGACCAGTTTAGAAGGGTTGTTATCCCCCCTTAAAGAGCAATTAGAAGGGTTCAAGAAACAGGTCAGTGATAGCTTTACCGTTGAAGCCAAAGAGCGTCACACCTTAGTTCATGAGCTGCAAAAATTGCAGCAGCTGAATGAGCGAATGACCCAGGAAGCCGTCAACTTAACCAACGCACTGAAAGGCGATAATAAGCAACAGGGCAACTGGGGGGAAGTGGTGCTTGCGCGTGTATTGGCTGAATCAGGACTGCGTGAAGGGCACGAATACACAACACAAACCAGCTATAAGAGTGAGCTAGGTAAACGCTATCAGCCCGATGTGATCGTCAATCTACCGCAAGGCAAGCAGGTGATTATTGATGCTAAGATGACGCTTGTCGCCTATGAACGCTATTTTAACGCACAGGAAGATACCGAGCGAAAACGTGCGTTAAGTGAGCACTTGCTATCGGTTAGAGCGCATATTAAAGGGTTAGGGCAGAAAGACTATCATCAACTGCAAGGTATCGAGAGCCTTGATTATGTGTTGATGTTTATCCCGGTAGAGCCTGCTTTCCAAGTCGCCATTGAGGCTGACCCAAGCTTAGTGAGTGATGCGTTCGATAACAACATCTTACTGGTGAGCCCAACCACGTTGTTGGTGGCCTTGCGCACGATTGACAATCTGTGGCGCAATGATCGCCAGAATCAAAATGCCAAGCTGATTGCTGAGCGTGCAGGCAAGCTTTATGACAAGTTGCGCCTATTTGTTGATGATATGGAAGGCCTCGGTGGGGCATTAGACAAAGCAAACCAGCAATATCAAGGTGCAATGAACAAGCTGGCAACAGGTCGAGGCAACGCTATTCGTCAGGCAGAAAGCTTTAAACAGCTAGGTGTAGAGATAAAGCGTCCAATTTCTCCAGCCCTGTCTGAGCTGTCGCACAATGATCCAGATACACAAATGCAACAAGCAGAAAGACAACCGATAGAGGATAAAGTAAACTAGTTCGCTGCAGCATTAGGGAGGCGTAAGATACGCTTAAGTTCTTCCCCACGACGTTCGCTGCACCAAGAGGACAGATAATGACGGACACCAGTGTAAACACGCAACTAGAGCAAGAAAACCCTAGCACCACTCACTTTGGCTTTACGACGGTAGCGAAAGAAGAGAAGGTGCAGAAAGTAGCGCAAGTCTTCCACTCAGTGGCAGCAAAATATGACCTAATGAACGACTTAATGTCGGGTGGTATCCACCGCATTTGGAAGCGCTTTACGATTGATTGCAGTGGTGCTCGCCCAGGTCAGCGTATTCTCGATCTTGGTGGTGGTACTGGTGACCTGACCGCAAAATTCTCGCGAATTGTGGGTGAAAAAGGCCATGTTGTTTTAGCCGATATCAACAATTCAATGCTGAATGTGGGTCGCGACAAGCTGCGCGATTCAGGTATCGTTGGTAACGTGCACTATGTGCAAGCGAATGCCGAAGAGCTGCCATTCCCTGATGACTATTTTGATGCCATTACGATTAGCTTCTGTCTACGTAATGTGACCGATAAAGACAAAGCCCTGCGCTCTATGTATCGCGTTCTTAAGCCTGGCGGTCGTTTGTTGGTGCTAGAGTTCTCTAAACCGATCCTTGACCCTCTCTCTAAAATCTACGATGCGTACTCTTTCCACTTATTGCCGAAAATGGGTGAGCTGGTGGCAAACGATGCAGAAAGTTACCGCTACCTGGCTGAATCCATTCGCATGCACCCAGATCAAGAGACTCTGCAGGGTATGATGGATAACGCCGGTTTTGACCAGACGAGCTACTATAATCTGACGGGCGGTATTGTGGCGCTTCACCGAGGCTACAAGTTTTAGGGAGGCTGTATGCCATTGATGCCATTAGTCACCGCGGGCATTGAGACCGCGTTGAACCTCTGTATTAACGAGAGTAGTGATGCTCAGCAGCGCCTTGCTCGCTTAAAGGGGAAGGTGATTCGGGTTCACATCAAAGAGCTCAATCATGGCCTGACTTTTGTCTTTAGCCAGCAAATTGATGTGTTGGCGGCTTATGAGGGCGAGCCTGACTGCGATCTCTCTTTATCGCTTGCTGTGCTGCCTGAGTTGAAAGACCAATCGAATATCACGCGTTTGATCAAACAAGATAAGTTGGTGCTTGAAGGTGATATTCAGCTGGCTCAATCATTAGCAAAACTTTTTGATGAGGCGAAACCAGACGTGGAAGAGTGGCTGTCAAAAGCGACAGGTGATGCTTTTGCTCATTCAGCGGTGTATAGCGTCAAACAAGTTGGGCAGTTTGTTCAACAACGAGCGCAGCGTCATCAAAGGCACATCGCAGAGGTGTTAACAGAAGAGTGGCGCATTGCACCTGCACCGTTAGAGGTAGCTCATTTTTGTGACCAAGTCGATGATGTAAAAAGCCAAGCTGCGCAGGTTGAAGCTCGCCTCAATGCACTGCTGGAGACGCTATGACACTGTCAGAGCTAAAACGTCTCTATCGCATCATTCAAGTCCATCTTGAGTATGGTTTGGATGATCTCCTGCCTAACGAGCAATCTCCGTTTAGTGCGGACGTTTCGCAACGCTTCAAAACTCCGCGTTTGATGCGTAAAACGCTGTTTTGGATGAAAAATCGTCACAGTGACAAGGAGCTTGGCGAGCGTTTACGTGAGGCACTGCAAGAACTTGGCCCAGTATGGATTAAGTTTGGCCAAATGATGTCAACGCGCAGAGACCTGCTTCCGCCGCACATCGCCGACCCACTAGCAGAGTTGCAAGATAACGTCGCCCCCTTTGATGGCCGAATGGCCCGTGAACAAATGGAAAAGGCGTTAGGTGGTAAGCTTGAGCAGTGGTTTACCGACTTTGATGAGGTGCCACTGGCTTCTGCGTCAATTGCTCAGGTTCACACAGCCAAACTAAAAGACTCTGGTCGAGAGGTGGTACTCAAGGTCATTCGCCCGGATATTCGTCCGGTGATTGATGCGGATCTCAAACTGATGTTCCGCATGGCGCACCTGGTGGCTAAGATGCTTCCTGAAGCGCGTCGGCTCAAGCCAGTCGAAGTCGTACGGGAATACGAAAAGACCCTGATTGATGAACTGGATTTGCGCCGTGAGGCGGCAAATGCGATTCAACTGCGACGCAACTTTGAAGGCAGTGAAGAGCTCTACGTACCGGAGGTGATTACCGACCATAGCAATGAGACGGTGATGGTTTCTGAGCGTATCTATGGTTATCAGGTTTCCGATATCGAAGGTTTGCGTGCCAATGGTACGAACATGAAGCTGTTGGCCGAGCGCGGTGTGAGTGTGTTCTTCACTCAAGTGTTCCGTGACAGTTTTTTCCATGCCGATATGCACCCTGGTAATGTGTTTGTTGAAAAAGCACACCCAGAGAATCCTCAGTGGATTGGTCTGGACTGCGGTATCGTCGGCACGCTAAACAGCGACGATAAGCGTTATCTTGCTGAGAACTTTCTTGCGTTCTTTAACCGTGATTATCGACGTGTTGCTGAGCTTCATGTTGAGTCGGGTTGGGTTCCACGTGAAACCAATGTCGATGAGTTTGAGTTCGCAATCCGTATTGTTTGTGAGCCTATTTTTGCTAAGCCGCTGTGTGAGATTTCGTTTGGCCACGTATTGTTAAATCTGTTCAATACCGCCCGCCGCTTCAATATGGAAGTGCAGCCACAGTTGGTGTTATTGCAAAAGACGCTGCTTTACGTTGAAGGATTAGGGCGTCAACTCTATCCACAGCTAGACTTATGGGATACGGCGAAGCCGTTTCTTGAAAAGTGGATGATGAATCAAGTCGGCCCAATGGCGGTTGTGAACGCAGTGAAAGATCGCGCACCATTTTGGGCGGAAAAATTGCCTGAATTGCCAGAACTGCTGTACGATAGCTTGAAGCAAGGTAAGTCGATGAATGTGAAGATGGAAAGGCTCTATCAAGGGTATAGAGATTCCAAACGCAATCAGGCGACTGGACAGTTTTTATTTGGTATCGGTGCCACACTTATGGTGTGTTCAGCGATACTAATGAATCACCATCAGTATGATGAATTATCACTGTTTGGTGCGGTTGGTGGGTGCGTTGCTTGGCTACTAAGCTGGCGAGCATACCGTCGATAGTT
Organism: Vibrio astriarenae; assembly: GCF_010587385.1. Lineage (NCBI taxonomy): Bacteria > Pseudomonadati > Pseudomonadota > Gammaproteobacteria > Vibrionales > Vibrionaceae > Vibrio > Vibrio astriarenae. Next base: position 3,090,475 of record NZ_CP047475.1, on the reverse strand, counting down.
GAGATTTTCTTAATAATAACCCGAGGAATAGAGAATGGGTGGTATTAGTGTTTGGCAACTTCTTATTATTGCCGTAATCGTTGTTCTACTGTTTGGTACAAAGAAACTACGTAACATCGGTGGTGATCTTGGTAGCGCAGTAAAGGGCTTCAAGAATGCGATGAACGATGATGAGGCAGCAAAGAAAAAAGACGCTGACTTCGAACAGAAAAACATCGAACAGCAGAAGACCGACGCTTCTGTTGAAGAAACAAAGAAAGACAAAGAGCAGGCGTAATCCGTGTTTGATATCGGTTTTTGGGAACTGGTATTAATCTCTGTTGTGGGGCTGGTGGTTCTGGGGCCAGAGCGCCTACCTCACGCGATTCGCAGTGTGTCTCGCTTTATCTCCGGCGCGAAAGCAATGGCGAATAATGTAAAAGACGAACTGTCTCATGAGCTCAAGGTTCAAGAACTGCAAGAGAACCTGAAAAAAGCGGAGCAAATGGGAATGCAGGACCTCTCTCCAGAGTTGAAGTCTTCCATCGATGAGCTAAAGCAAGCAGCGCAAGACGTGCAGCGACCATATGCTGCAACCAAAGAGAATGCGTCTGCCGAGCCGAATCAGACAGACACGGTCGATACGCAGCCTAAGCGATCAGTAGACGTGTCCGCGGCTAGCGAAACATTAGATGTTAAGCAGCCAGACTCGAAAGCTGATTAATAGATAGAGCTGCATTGTGCAGCTCTTTTTGCCTTTATGATTATTGGATAACGGCATGGCTTACTGCCATGTCTCATCGTCATCCCAAGAGGATATCCAAGAGGATAATTATGTCTTCTGTTGAACAAACCCAGCCACTGATCGCGCACTTACTAGAGCTGCGCGACCGCCTATTGCGCGCTATCGCAGCGGTATTGGTGATCTTCATTGGCTTGATTTACTTTTCAAACGAAATATATGAGTTTGTTTCAGCGCCTTTAGTAGAGCGCTTGCCTGAAGGGGCAACCATGATTGCAACCGATGTTGCCTCTCCCTTCTTTACACCGTTAAAGCTAACGTTGATTAGTGCGGTATTTATCGCGGTACCCTTTATTTTGTATCAGGTGTGGGCATTTGTTGCTCCAGGCCTCTACAAACATGAGCGTAAGCTGATCATGCCGCTGATGTTCTCAAGCTCGCTGCTGTTTTATTGTGGTGTTGCCTTTGCTTACTTTGTGGTATTCCCACTGGTATTTGGCTTCTTTACCGCGATTTCATTGGGTGGAGTTGAGTTTGCTACCGACATCTCGAGCTATCTCGATTTCGTATTGGCACTGTTCATGGCCTTTGGTATTGCGTTTGAGGTGCCTGTTGCCATTATCTTGCTATGTTGGACAGGAGCAACAGACCCGAAAACACTGGCAGAAAAGCGCCCATATATCATTGTTGGTGCGTTCGTCGTTGGCATGATGCTCACGCCACCGGATATGATTTCGCAAACCCTATTGGCAATCCCAATGTGTTTGTTGTTTGAGGTCGGTTTGTTCTTTGCTCGTTTTTATACTCGTAAAGAAGCCCCAGAAGCGGAAGAAGAGTAGCTGAGATAAACGCTCGATACTTATAAACTCGACACCTATAAACAGACCAAGCCTTGTGCTTGGTCTGTTTGTTTTTTGGGAAGTTAAAGCTTGAAGAGCTTTCGCGCATTGTCGGTGGTGAGAACATCAACCTCTTCTATGCTCATTTCACGAAGATCAGCGACACGCTGAGCGACTAATTGAGTATAGGCCGGTTCATTGCGCTTACCGCGATGTGGTACTGGTGCAAGGTAAGGACAGTCTGTTTCTAGGATAACTTTGCTAAGATCAAGATGTGGAATAACCTTATCCATACCCCCATTTTTAAAGGTAGAAACGCCGCCTAAGCCAAGATGAAAGCCAAGCTCGTTGATCGCTTTCGCTTCATCAACACTGCCACCGAAGCAGTGGAATACCCCTCGTAGCTGACCATCTTGCTCCTGTTCAAGCAGGGTCAAGGTCTCTTCTATCGAATCACGCGTGTGGATGACGACGGGTAGGTTAAGCGCTTTAGCCCAATTAAGTTGAGTCGTGAACGCCCACTCTTGCTCTTGACGATAGGTCTTATCCCAATAGAGATCGATACCAATCTCTCCCACAGCAATAAATGGGTGTTTATCGAACCAGACCTTGACCGTCGCAAGTGTTTGCTCAACATCGCCATCGACATAACAAGGGTGTAGTCCCATCATAGAGCGGCAGACGTCTGGGTAACGAGCTTCCGTTGCCAGCATAGGCACTATCGAATCGAGGTCGATATTTGGGAGTAGGATTTGGTTAATACCCTGAGCAAGGGCGCGCTCGACAACCTCATCGCGGTCTTGGTCGAACTCAGAAGCATAGATATGGGCGTGGGTATCAATCATGGTTAGCTATTCATTTTGTCTTCGATAGATAGGTGATAGCTTACCCTTGCGCTTTTTCAAAGCAAGCAGTGATTTTGTGCTGTATTTGCTAGCGCGATTAACGCATAGTGATATTATTCAAACACGTTTTCTTATAATTGCTCACCGCTGAGTAGGTTAGTTTTTATGAGTTTGAGGATATTACCAGTCAAGGAGAACTTTGTGTCAGCAGCAGTATTAGGTCAATTCCCTCTTCGCCGTATGCGCCGTATGCGCAAACATGACTTTAGTCGTCGCTTGATGGCAGAAAATCAACTCTCTGCGAGCGACTTGATCTATCCAATGTTCATTCTTATGGGTAAAGATCGCCGAGAATCAATTGAATCGATGCCGGGTATTGAACGCTTGTCGATCGACTTGATGTTGGAAGAAGCAAAATACCTTGCCGAGCTTGGTGTACCGGCAATTGCCTTGTTCCCTGTGGTGAACCAAGATGCCAAAACCCTATGTGCGGCTGAATCATTCAACCCAGAGGGCTTAGTTCAACGTGCTGTGCGTGAGCTTAAAGAGCATGTGCCAGAAATGGGTGTGATCACTGATGTTGCGCTAGACCCATTCACCACGCATGGGCAAGATGGCATCATCGATGAAGACGGTTATGTACTCAATGATGAGACGACAGCTGTGCTGATTAAGCAGGCGCTATCTCATGCTGAAGCCGGTGCTGATGTGGTCGCACCATCAGATATGATGGATGGACGTATCGGTGAGATTCGCGCTGCGTTAGAAGAAGCAGGTCATATTAATACTCAAATTATGGCTTACTCTGCGAAGTACGCATCATGCTATTACGGCCCGTTCCGCGATGCGGTTGGCTCAGCGTCTAACCTCAAAGGTGGTAACAAGAAAAACTACCAGATGGACCCTGCTAATAGCGATGAAGCGATTCAAGAAGTGGCGATGGACATCAATGAGGGTGCGGATATGGTGATGGTCAAACCAGGCATGCCTTATCTGGACATTGTTCGCCGTGTGAAGAGTGAGCTTCAGGTGCCGACTTTTGCTTACCAAGTCTCTGGCGAGTACGCGATGCATAAAGCCGCGATTGAAAATGGTTGGCTAAGCGAGCGGGACACGGTGCTTGAGTCGCTATTATGTTTCAAACGTGCAGGCGCGGATGGTATTTTGACTTACTTTGCTAAGCAAGTAGCAGAGTGGTTGGCAGAAGATAACGCACAAGCGGCAAAAGCGCTTAAATCAGATTAACGATACAGTTGCTAAGCTTGGTCTTATGCTTTTTGTGGGCTGATGCTCCTTATCAGAGCATCAGCCCTTTTTATTTGGGAGAAAGCAAAATGTCAGCGATTGAAATTCGACCGGGTACGCTCGAGGAAGTGGTGCAGGTGGTTGAGCAAATTACAGAGTTTGCACGCAAAGAAACAACCGATAGCCTTGCTCTGAGGCTCGATGATAAGCAAGGCGTGCTCGTGCTCGTGGCTCTGGAAGGAGAGCAGTTACTTGGCTTTAAGATTGGCTACCAAATCGATCAGCAAACTTACTATAGCTGGTTCGGTGGTGTCTCTCCTGCGGCGAGGAACAAAGGGGTCGCTCAAAAGCTATTAGATAGGCAAGAAGCGTGGGTTGCCGATAGAGGTTATCGAGGTCTTAAAGTGAAATCACGCAATCAGTTTCCAAGTATGCTGCGCTTGTTGATCCGCAATGGTTATCAAATTGAGGACTTTGAGTCAGTGGATCCATTACGCGAATCGCGTATCCACTTCATTAAAAGCCTTGTGGATCTCAAATAGGCAGAAAGATGAGATTAATTCTCAATTAACGCTTGCATTTGAAAATGAGAACTATTATTGTTTATTTCGTCAAAGGGAATAAAGGCAAAGGCGAAGTATCGGGTGGAAAGGTGCTTCATGGTAGCTTCAGCTGCGCCAATGACTTTGTTCACTCAGACACGACATTGCTCACATTGCTTCCAGTGTAATTTGTAGCTTTCGGTGTAGTGGCTGTATTTCTTATGAAATCATTACAACCTCATTTGCTAAGCGGCTCTCATAATGAAGCCGCTTTTTTCTTTTTGGCTTGTTCCTATTTGATCTTATCCAATGACCGACTATGTTTTAGTCGTATGTGTTGCGCAATTGGATCGAAGATTCAGGTGCGTTATCACTAATGCAAATACATTTTTCCACAATCAAGGATCATTCAGCGATCGAAATGCTAGGTGTGGATCTTGAGTTAATCTTCTTTAAAACAGGGGTTTAACTATTTTTTTTTGCTAGAGTGTGAATAACTGCTCTCCATGGCGAAAATTATATGAACAGACTTATCCACAGGCCTTGGTTGCGGCTGTCAAGAAAATAGTCCAGCGTTTTCCTCTGTATCGCATAGAAACCTAGCCTTTGTCGTGGCATTCTAAGCACACTATTTTCAGCTCATCTTTGGATACCTCAAATTATGGCTCGTATTCCTGATAATCCGTTGATTCTTATCGACGGTTCTTCTTACTTATACCGCGCTTTTCATGCTTACCCAGGCACGATGAGTAATGGCGACATTCCTACCAATGCCGTCTATGGCGTTGTGAATATGCTGCGCAGTATGATGCGTCAATTCTCTTCTGAGCGAATCGCGGTGGTGTTTGATGCGAAAGGGAAGACGTTCCGTGATGATATGTATCCAGAATATAAAGCGAATAGACCACCAATGCCGGATGATTTGCGCTGCCAAATTGAGCCGTTACACAATGTCATTCGTGCAATGGGTCTGCCGTTAATATCGATTCCGGGTGTTGAAGCCGATGATGTGATTGGTACGCTGGCATATCAAGCTTCTCAAGCAGGGATGCCGGTGTTGATCAGTACGGGTGATAAAGATATGGCCCAGTTGGTGGATGAGAACGTCACTTTGATCAATACCATGACCAATGTCGTGTTGGATCGTGAGGGCGTTATCGAGAAGTTTGGTATCCCACCTGAGCTGATCATCGATTATCTTGCGTTGATGGGTGATAAAGTCGATAACATTCCTGGTGTTCCTGGTGTTGGTGATAAGACGGCGACGGCACTGCTGCAAGGTATTGGTGGCCTGACGAAACTGTATGAGCAGCTTGATGATATTGCACCGCTTGGCTTCCGCGGTTCGAAAACGATGGCCAAGAAGCTGGTGGACAACAAAGACAACGCCATGCTGTCTTATGAGTTAGCGACGATTAAGCTGGACGTGGAGCTTGAAGAAACGCCAGAATCTCTGGTTAAACAAGACCCAAACAAAGATGAATTGATTCAACTGTTTGGTCAGTTGGTCTTCAAGTCTTGGCTAAATGAGCTTCTAGAGGGTGGTACAGGTGTTGTGGAAGCCGATGGCTCAGCTGCATCAAACTCAAGCAATTCTTCTTCGACATCTCAGTCACAGATGGATACATCAGCGGTGACGATTGATCGCAGTCAGTACGAAACCGTGCTTGATCAAGCGACATTTGCTCAGTGGTTAGACAAGCTCAAAGCCAGTGAGGTCTTTGCTTTTGACACTGAAACAGACAGCTTGGACTACATGGTTGCTAACTTGGTTGGTCTCTCTTTCGCAACAGAGGAAGGGGTGGCCGCTTACGTTCCTGTCGCGCATGACTACCTTGATGCACCAGAGCAGCTTGATCGTGATTGGGTACTGGCGCAGCTCAAGCCTATTCTGGAAGATGAGAACCAAGCTAAGGTTGGCCAAAACCTCAAGTACGACGCTAGCGTGCTAGCGCGCTACGAGATTGAGATGAAGGGCATTAAGCACGATACCATGTTGGCTTCTTACGTATTCAATAGTGTTGGTGGCAAGCATGATATGGATAGCTTGGCACTGCGCTTCTTGCAGCATAGCTGCATCTCATTTGAGCAGATAGCGGGTAAGGGCAAAAAGCAGCTGACCTTTAACCAAATTGAACTTGAGCAAGCGTCGCCATATGCAGCAGAAGATGCCGATGTAACCTTGCGCTTGCACAACCGCTTGAGCCAAAGCCTTGAGCAAGATGAGAAACTTAATCGAATCTATCAAGAGATCGAGGTGCCGTTGGTGCCGGTTCTCTCACGAATGGAGCGCACAGGCGTATTTATTGATGACATGCTTCTTGGTGCGCAATCACAAGAGATTGCCGCTCGTCTCGATGAGCTTGAGCAGCAGGCGTATGAGATAGCGGAGCAAGAGTTCAACATGAACTCGCCAAAGCAGCTACAAGCGATCTTGTTTGAAAAAATGGGGCTGCCAGTGGTAAAGAAAACACCATCAGGCGCACCATCAACCAATGAGGAAGTGCTTCAAGAGCTTGCGCTGGATTACCCGCTACCAAAATTGATTCTCGAATATCGTGGCTTAGCGAAGTTGAAGTCAACTTACACGGATAAACTGCCTAAGATGATCAACGCTGAAACAGGTCGTGTGCATACCTCTTATCATCAAGCGGTCACCGCGACAGGTCGTTTGTCATCGACGGATCCAAACCTGCAGAACATCCCTATCCGTAACGAAGAGGGGCGTCGTATTCGTCAGGCATTTGTTGCGCCGCATGGCTACAAGATTCTCGCTGTCGATTACTCGCAAATTGAGTTGCGTATCATGGCGCACCTGTCTGGTGATGAAGCGCTACTATCGGCTTTCCGTGACGGTAAAGATATCCACGCAGCGACAGCCGCTGAGATCATTGGGGTTGATATCGCAGATGTCACCAGTGAGCAGCGTCGCCGAGCAAAAGCGGTGAACTTCGGTCTCATCTACGGCATGAGTGCCTTTGGTTTGGCAAAACAGCTGGGTATTCCGCGTGGTGAAGCGCAGTCGTACATGGACAAATACTTCGAGCGTTACCCTGGTGTTATGCAGTACATGGAGGACACTCGCAGTGCGGCTTCAGAGCAGGGCTATGTAGAGACTATCTTTGGTCGTCGCTTACATCTGCCTGAAATCAAGTCACGTAATGGCATGCGTCGAAAGGCGGCGGAACGTGCGGCCATTAACGCGCCGATGCAGGGTACTGCTGCAGATATCATCAAAAAGGCGATGTTGTTGGTGGATGAATGGATTGAAGCTCACGGTGAGGGGCGTGTGAAACTACTGATGCAAGTACACGATGAACTGGTATTGGAAGTGGAAGAGTCATCATTGTCCGAAATTGAAAGTAAAGTACAAGAATTAATGGAGTCTGCTGCTGAATTAGCCGTTCCACTTGTTGCTGAAGCGGGTCATGGTGATAACTGGGATCAGGCGCACTAGACAAAAAATGCACAAAATCGACTAAATTACATGAGCCAGCCCACAAGAGTTGGCTTTTTTTTATCGTTAATTAACCTAGGTACGACAGGTGTTTACTGTAAGTTAATAAAACTTTAATGAAAAAAAACTACAAAATCAGTTTCATTTTCTGACTGATTGTTGTACATTTATCTGCGTAGGGTACAGAGGTAAGATGTTCTATCTTTCAGACCTTTTGTTTCACGTTATTGGATTAGGCTGATTCAGCCGCCCCAGCTAGTTTTTAGCTGGGGCGTTTTTTATTGGGCGAAAGAAAAATATCGCATATTAAAATCAATGACTTAAGGTCTGTCATTTTCTTTTGCTAGCGCTCTGTTTTTATACTCTTCATGGACAGAGACGAACATTTCCCATCTTCAAACGACAGAAAATTTCCAACGAGTTATGTAGCAAAATGACAATCACACTTTTGTTATTTTAAGCTTTCAATCAACTGCTCTAAAATCTCATATTTTTGCATATCTAGTTGTTTTTAATAAATTTTATTGTAATTTAGTCTTGTGTTGCGCACCTGTTAAAAGTGATTGAAACGTAACCAAAAATCGGGAATGCTATACGCATAATAATTATTACCTTAATTTCTCTCCCGTTACCCCACTCACCGCAGTGGGGTTTTTATTTTTCTACCATTTGATCGAGAAACCACAGATATAAAAAAGCCCCACTCATTGATGAGTGAGGCGATATTTCAGAACCGATAAGGCCTGAGCTTAAGCGTCAGCTTGACCTTCGTCGTCGCTTTGTTGCTCTTCTTCAGTTTGTGCTAGCGCTTCGATAGCCGGTGCGAACCACTCATCGAGCTTGTTGCGCAGAACATCAACGCCAAGTCCCTTTAATGACGAGAATGCGTCGACACGTACATCACCACCGAACGCTTTTGCTTCTTCGCGGATTTTCAATACTTGTGCTTTGCGAGCGCCTTGCTTGAGTTTGTCCGCTTTAGTCAGCAGAACTTGAACAGGAATACCACTATCCACTGCCCAGTAGATAAGCTGCTGGTCAAGGTCTTTCATTGGGTGACGGATATCCATCAAAACCACCAAGCCTTTCAAGCATTGGCGTTTCTGTAGGTATTCACCGAGAGACTTTTGCCACTTTTTCTTCATCTCAAGTGGTACTTGCGCAAAGCCATACCCTGGTAGGTCAACGATGTGGCAGCCGTCCGTCACCTTAAATAGGTTGATCAGCTGAGTACGGCCCGGTGTTTTACTGGTTTTGGCTAGGCTACGCTGGTTAGTCAAACGGTTCAGTGAGCTAGACTTACCCGCATTGGAACGTCCAGCGAACGCAATTTCGATGCCCTCATCTTCTGGAAGATGACGAATATCTGGCGCACTGGTAATAAAGTGGGTGTTTTGATAATGAATTTTTACGCTCACTGTTAACTCCATCTCGACTTTGTGTAGTCGATTGATTACTTTTTTGTGAAATTGTGTAAAATAACTGTGCTCGGCACAAGGTCGCAATAGTGTACCATGAGTGACACCCCACAGTGGTACTGGAAGCTTGATAATTATAATGGAATGTCATGAAGAAATTAGCGCTAATCTTAAGCCTTATCGTCAGTTGTTCGGCTTGGGCAACAGGCAATATTGAAGCTGGTAAGGCAAAATCTCTCACGTGTGCAGCTTGTCATGGAGCCGATGGCAACAGTCAGCTTGCTATCTATCCAACCATAGCAGGTCAACACGCAAAGTACATTGAAAAGCAGTTACAAGATTTCAAACTGGGGATGACCAGTGCCGGAAAGCAAGGCCGTTATGACCCAGTGATGAGTGGGATGGCGATGCCTCTGTCTGATGAAGATATGGCTGACCTTGCTGCTTACTACGCATCGGTGCCAATTGCGCATGCAACAACACCCGAAGATGTCGTTGACCAAGGAAAAGTGCTTTACGCCGCCGGTGATGCGGAGCGCGGTTTGACTGCGTGTATCGCCTGTCATGGTCCGCGAGGTAATGGTACTGAGTTGTCTGGCTTTCCTAAAATTTCAGGTCAGCAACCAGACTATATTAAAGCGCAGCTTGAGAGGTTCCGATCAGGTGAGCGTGGCAATGATATGAATGCCATGATGCGTGATATTGCTCAGAAACTGACTGATGACGATATTGCTATCCTGTCGCAGTATGTTGGCGGGTTGCACTAAGATCGACATCGGTCTGATGAATAGAATTTGTATGATAAGGCACCGAAGGGTGCCTTATTTGTTTTCTGTGATGTCAAACAAGTTTCGATTTTTCAGTGAAAATCAGTAGCACACTAAATTGCCATAGAGCGTGTGCGAGATCTGCCATACTGTAAATGGCAATTTGCGGATTGTTTTTTTTAAGTTGCTAATATTAAAGTAAATGAGAAAAAATAGTGAAATTAGGTTGAAAAATCCCGATTTTGAGCTTGTTCCAAATAGCGGCTGGGATAAAGTACTCCCATCAGCAGGATGCTGATTAAGGACGATAGACCAAGAAGGTCTCCAAGGAAGCAGGCTTGGAAGCTTGAAAGAACCAGCATGGATAGAACAATCGGCAGGACGCTTATTGCGATATGGATGGTTAACTTTCGTCTAAGGAAAAGACAGTGGAATGGAGCAGGCTAAAGATTAGCTCAGCAACAGGAAGTAAAGACGGATCGGAAAAACTCATCAGGATGATGAACAAATAAAACTTTTTGCAGGGAAAGCGAAAAAAACAAATGGAATATTGGTGCACCTCATTGAGTGCAACACATTTTAGCCGTTAAGGCAGTCAGAAAGCGATAGGGTGACCTATCGCTTTTTTTCTATTTCTGGTATGTTTCGCATCCTTATTTGAGGATCTCGTTATGCATTCATGTCCCTTGTGTTATCACAATGACACACAGCACTTTTTTCAAGACAAACGTAGGAGCTATCAGCAGTGCCAACGTTGTCAGTTAGTGTTTGTGCCGCAAGAGCAGCGATTGGATGCGGAGGCAGAAAAGTCTCACTACGATCTTCATGATAATAATCCGCAAGATATGGGTTACCGAGGGTTTCTTTCACGAGTCGTCGACCCCATACTCGAACGTATTCAACCCGCTTCATCTGGCCTCGATTTTGGCTGTGGACCTGGTCCAACACTACACTTAATGATGCAAGAAGCGGGACACTCAATGGCGCTGTACGATATTTACTATCATCCGCAGCGAGAAGTATTGAGTCAGGCCTATGACTTTATGACGGCAACGGAGGTGATCGAGCATCTCTATGAGCCGGGTAAAGTGTGGCAACAATGGTTGAATCTGGTTAAGCCGGGAGGCTGGATTGGTCTTATGACCAAGATGGTTATCGACGCAGAGGCGTTTGCTGCGTGGCACTACAAAAATGACCCAACTCATGTGGTCTTTTTCAGTCGTGCAACGTTTCAGTTCTTGGCGGAGCGGGATAGGCTCGAACTTGAATTTATTGGTAAAGACGTAATTTTACTGAGGAAGACCCAGCAATGAGTCGTACAAAGAAAGCAAGATCAGGCGGTAACTTAGACGTTATCGTTGTTCGTAATCGTACACAGTCAGATGTAGAAGGCCGTGAGCGTAAAAGACTAAAGAAGCGCAAAGGTTTAAAAACAGGTAACCGCAACTCAGATGCGAAAGCTGAGAAGGCGCAAACCACAGGTCAACAGCGCGACCCTCGCTTGGGCAGCAAGAAGAAGATCCCTCTGATTGTTGAAGCGCCGAAGAAGAAGACCAAAGCAGAGCGTCGTGTCTCTGCTGAGCAAGAGTTGGCTGCGATCGAGAACGATGCACAGTTGATTGTGCTGTTGGATCGCCTTGAAAACGGTGAGAAGCTAGGTGCAGGTCTGCAGAAATACGTTGACCAGAAACTTGATCGCATGGAAGTGCTGATGAAGCAACTGGGCATCTACGACGAAGATCTAGAAGACGAGATCGACGTGGAAGAAGAGATGATTGTTGAACAGCCTGTGAAGGCTGCGAAGCGTCCAGCAAGCGATGATGATCTTCTTTCTCAATTTGAAGACTTAGATCTGAACGATTTTAAAGGATAATAACGGCTATGAATGTAACCTTACTAGCGATCATTGGAGGGCTGATTGTTGTCGGCCTGGCCAGCTATGCTGGTTACCTTCTGCTGCAACTTAAAAAGCAAACGGAGTTGCAACAGCACCACATGAAGTTGGCTATCGAGAAGCGCAATAGCAATATTTTCGATAGCGTTAACACCCTTTGCGCCGCTGGCATCGAAGGGCAGTGTGACCTCTCTGAGATCAGTATCCGTGTGTACAGCATCATGGATTATGTTCAGGGAGAAGACAGAGTGGATTTTGATGCGACTTATCCAGCCATTTCGGAGCTATATCATGTGGTTAAAGACATGGCTCGAGGTGAGGAGCGTCAAGCATTGGAAAAACGTGAGCGAATGAAACAGAACTTGGCTCGCCAAAAGGCAGAGTCACGTTTGAATGATGCGATTGTTGAGGAGCTGAAGCAGCTTAAGCAGCAGATTCAGCCCTTGAACAATCAAATTAATATTCAGATGGTGTAGCATCAGGTGCCCATAGCATTTTCTCTGATAGTGATAAATTGGAATTATGACCATGTCTCATGAAGTAAAGTCTCAACTGGACGATAACCAGCAACAGATTGTTTGGGATCAAGCGGTACTGGATAAATACAACTATTCAGGGCCTCGTTATACCTCATACCCAACTGCGTTGGAGTTTCATGAGATGTTTACGGTGTCAGATTACGATATGGCTTGTACTCAGTACCCAGAACGCCCGCTATCTCTGTACATCCACATCCCATTCTGTCACAAGCTTTGTTACTACTGTGGCTGTAATAAAGTGATCACTCGTCACTCGCACAAAGCGGATGAGTACTTGGATATGCTAGAGCTTGAGATCCGCACTCGTGCTTCGCTACTGCAAGGGCGTCGTGTGACTCAGCTGCATTTTGGCGGAGGCACGCCAACCTTCTTGTCAGAAGAGCAAATCAGCCGTGTTATGGCCATCCTGCGTGGTGAATTTGCCTTTGATGAGACGGCAGAAATCAGCATTGAAGTTGACCCGCGCGAGATTGAGCTGACCATGCTTGATCACCTGCGCAGTGAGGGCTTTAACCGTCTGAGTATTGGCGTGCAAGATTTCAACAAAGAAGTACAGAAACTGGTCAATCGTGAGCAAGATGAAGCGTTCATTATTGCGATGGTTGAGCGGGCGAAAAAGCTTGGCTTCCGCTCCACCAACCTCGATCTCATTTATGGCTTGCCAAAACAGACTAAAGAGTCGTTTGCTGCCACGCTCGAGCAGGTATTAGCAATGCAGCCAGGCCGTTTGTCTGTCTTTAACTATGCTCACATGCCTCAGCTGTTTGCTGCACAGCGCAAAATAAAAGATGAAGACCTACCACAAGCCAAAGAGAAGATGGCTATCTTGCAAGATACTATCGCGACTTTGACGGGGGCTGGCTACCAGTTCATCGGTATGGACCACTTTGCGCTGCCAGATGATGAACTAGCTGTTGCCCAGCGCGAAGGTGAGCTGCATCGTAATTTCCAGGGTTATACGACTCAGGGAGAGTGCGACCTCATCGGCTTTGGTGTATCGGCGATTTCGATGGCAGGTGATGCTTATGCACAGAACCAAAAAGAGCTGAAGCACTACTACGCTCAAGTGGAGGAGCAGCGTCATGCGATATGGCGTGGCGTGGCACTCGACAATGATGACCTGATTCGTCGTGAAGTGATTAAGGAGCTTATCTGTAACTTTAAGTTGGATAAGACCGCCATTGAACGTCGCTTTGACCTTCAGTTTGAGCAGTACTTCAAGCAAGACCTTGAACTGCTACAGACCTTCATCAATGATGAATTGGTTGAGGTGTCTCCAACGCAGATTGAAGTCACATTGCGTGGTCGCCTGCTGATCAGAAACATCTGTATGTGCTTTGATAAATACCTTCGTGACAAGGCGCGTCAGCAGCAGTTCTCTCGCGTGATTTAACTTATCATTGAATGCAAAAGAGCAAGCCAACGGATTGCTCTTTTGCTTTGCAGGGTTAACTAAGGCGCAATGTAGGTATTTTCTGCCACCTGCCATAACGCTTTGACCAGCGGATTATCCTTTTGTGAGCCTTTGCAAACCACGCCAAGCTTAAAGGGCGCGATTGAGGTGGTTTTTAGTCGAGTGATTTTATCTTTCACTGGGCTGTTGTTGATCACGACATCGGGGGCTATGCCAACCCCACAGCCTAGCGCGACCATACTGACAATCGCCTCATGCCCAGACACTTGAGCATAGATATTAGGCTTTATCTTCATTGCTTTAAACCAACTATTGGCTCGCTCCCGAGCTGTTCCAGCCTCCGAGACAATAAAGGGGACTTGATTCCAATCTATCTCATTGCCTTGCAGTGCTTCGCTAAACTGGCTGACCCCTGAAGGCGCAATTACGGAAAGTGGTATCTCACTAATCGTCTCAAACTCTAAGCGAGCGGGTAGGGTGTCGGGCTGAGCTGAGATGGCAATATCGGCCTCGTCATTCAAGACTTTATCTATCGCTTGAGCGGGATCGCCTGTCGACAGCTTAAACTCAATGAAAGGGTGTTGCAGACGGAACTCTGAGAGCAAATCTGGCAAATGGCTATAGCTGGCGGTGACGGAACAAAATAGACGTATCTCGCCCTTTAAGATTTGCTCTTCACTGCTATTTGAGGTGTGGAACTGATGCCACTCAGAGACAATCTTCATGGCGACAGGAAAGAGTCGTTTTCCGGCTGGCGTTAACTCAACGCTACGGTTGTCTCGCACGAACAGTCGTTGACCCGCTTCCTGTTCGAGCTTTTGAATCTGGCGACTTAATGCCGAAGGACTGATGTGCATCGCGGTCGCTGTGCGACTAAAACTTTGGCTGTCACACAAATGTATGAACAATTGGAGAGACTTGATATTCATGGTTGTGTGTTGCATTCCTTGCAAAAAGTAGGTTGTTGCATTATTTGCAACGACAAGTTGTGAATATATCACTTTAAGCAATCAAATGCCTGATTTAGTATGGAATCATTCAGCAAAGATGCTGACCTCAACCAAGTTTGATGGATGAATTCACTGTAAGGAGAAGCCCTCATGGCTAACTATTTCAATACCCTAAACCTACGCCAACAATTGGACCAACTAGGTCGCTGTCGTTTTATGGATCGTGAAGAATTTGCAACAGAAGCAGATTTCCTAAAAGGTAAGAAAATAGTCATCGTGGGCTGTGGCGCACAAGGCCTTAACCAAGGTCTAAACATGCGTGATTCTGGTCTGGACGTGTCATACGCACTTCGCCAAGCAGCGATTGATGAGCAGCGTCAATCATACAAAAACGCAAAAGAGAACGGCTTCAATGTGGGCGCATACGAGACGCTCATCCCTGAAGCTGACCTAGTGGTAAACCTAACTCCGGATAAGCAGCACACTAACGTTGTAGAAACGGTAATGCCACTAATGAAAGAAGGTGCGGCATTGGGTTACTCACACGGTTTCAACATTGTTGAAGAGGGTATGCAAATTCGCCCTGACATCACCGTTGTGATGGTGGCTCCTAAGTGTCCTGGTACTGAGGTTCGTGAAGAGTATAAGCGCGGCTTTGGTGTTCCAACTCTGATTGCCGTTCACCCAGAGAACGATCCGAAAGGCGAAGGTTGGGATATCGCTAAGGCATGGGCAGCGGCAACCGGTGGTCACCGTGCAGGTTGTCTAGAGTCTTCATTCGTCGCTGAGGTAAAATCTGACCTTATGGGTGAGCAGACAATCCTTTGTGGCATGCTTCAAGCTGGCTCAATCGTGTGCTACGAGAAGATGATTGCTGACGGTATCGACCCAAGCTACGCAGGTAAACTACTTCAATTTGGTTGGGAAACAATTACAGAAGCACTGAAGTTTGGTGGTATCACCCACATGATGGACCGCCTATCTAACCCAGCGAAAATCCGTGCATTTGAGCTTTCAGAAGAGTTGAAAGAACTGATGCGTCCGCTTTACAACAAGCACATGGATGACATCATCGAAGGTGAGTTTTCAAGTACGATGATGGCTGACTGGGCAAATGATGACAAAAATCTACTAGGCTGGCGCGCAGAGACGGCAGAAACAGCGTTTGAAAACTACCCATCGAGTGATCTTGAAATCGCTGAACAAGAGTACTTCGACAACGGTATCTTGATGGTTGCTATGGTTCGTGCTGGTGTTGAGCTAGCATTTGAAGCAATGACAGCTTCTGGTATCATCGACGAGTCGGCTTATTACGAGTCACTACACGAACTACCGCTAATCGCAAACACAGTTGCACGTAAGCGCCTGTACGAGATGAATGTGGTTATCTCCGATACAGCAGAGTACGGTAACTACCTATTTGCGAACGTAGCAACACCACTACTACGTGAAAAGTTCATGCCATCGGTGAACACAGATGTCATTGGTAAAGGTCTAGGTGAGTCTTCTAACCAAGTCGATAACCAGCGCCTAATCGAAGTTAACGATGCTATCCGCAACCACCCAGTTGAGTACATCGGTGAAGAGCTACGTGGTTACATGACAGACATGAAGCACATCGCTGTTGGTGGCTAATTAATTAGCACACAATAGAAACACACCTAACAAAAAAGCTTGCCAACCTGGCAAGCTTTTTCAATTCTGGCCTTGAGCCTTGAGCCTTGAGCCTTGAGCCTTGAGCCTTGAGCCTTGAGCCTTGAGCCTTGAGCCTTGAGCCTTGAGCCTTGAGCCTTGAGCCTTGAGCCTTGAGCCTTTACTTATCAGCGATCTTAGCTTCTAAATCTGCCAACTTTTGCTCCATTTCTGTCAGCTTTTGACGTGTGCGTAATAGAACTTGTGTTTGCACATCAAACTCTTCGCGGCTAACAACATCTAGCTTATTGAGTTGGCCTTGGATAACTTGGCGAACTTTTTGGTCTACGTCTGCACCTAGGTCTTTCACTGGTTGTGGCATAGAGTCATGAATTTGCTTTGCAACTTGCTCTAGTTTCTTTGGATCAAACATGATGAATCAAACTCCTATCAATTTGTTCACATTCTATGTAATCACTACGAAGTTGTCGCCATATCAGGGCGAAAAAAAGACCACTTTCGTGGCCTTTTGTCGATTAGCGCTTGTTTAGCTCTTCTCTGCTAACTCTCGATGGGCGGCTTTGCACTCATCAACACGCGCCAGTTTGTCCAGGTCTTTGTCCTCAACGAATACCGGTAGCGGTTTGTGTTGTTCCGCGAGGTAGCTGTAAATCACTGGCAGAACGAACAAGGTAAAGAGCGTACCAATTGCGAGGCCAGCAACGATAACAATACCAATACTAAAGCGCTGCGCAGCACCGGCACCGGTTGCGTACATCAGTGGAATCAGACCGGCAATCATTGCGGCCGTCGTCATCAAGATTGGACGAAGACGCACTTTCGCCGCTTCCATTACTGCATCCATCTTCGATAGCTTGTTGTGTAGCTGCTCTTCTTTGGCAACCTCACAGATCAAGATACCGTGCTTGGTGATAAGCCCCACGAGGGTGATCAAACCTACCTGCGAGTAGATGTTCATGGTGGCAGCGCCCCAGGCCAGGGCAATCAAGGCACCACAAATAGCGAGTGGTACGGAGACCATAATCACCACCGGGTCTTTGATCGATTCAAACTGAATCGCCAATACCAAGAAGATGATCGCCAGTGCCAAACCAAAGGTGGCGTAGAGTGCACTACCTTCTGTCACATATTGACGAGCCTCACCCATATAGTCGTGGTTATAGCCACTTGGCAGCTTGCTCTGCGCAATGTCCTCGAACCAATTGATGGCATCACCCATAGCCACGCCCGGGCTATTTACTGCACCAATAGTCGCCGAGTTGAGCTGGTTGAAGTGAGGCAGTGAGCGAGGCTCGGCCACCACATCAATCGTAATCAGACTACCGAGTGGGATAGCATTGCTATTGGCAGCACGCACATAGTATTGATTCATCGACTCAGGGTTCAGACGCCACTTACGCTCAACTTGTGGGATCACCTCATACGAGCGACCATCCAAGTCGATACGGTTAACGTAACCATCCGCCATCATGGTACTCAGTGTGATACCAATATCTTGCATAGACACACCGTAAGCACCGGCTTTGTCTTTATCGATACTGATTTTCATCGTTGCCGAGTCGTAGTTCAGGTCCAGGTCGGTGTAGACAAACAGTGGGCTTGCCGTCACTTCCGCAAGAATATCGCTGGCGATAGTAAATAGACTCTCGAAGCTACTTGGCGTGGTGATAACAAACTGAATCGGTAGACCAGAACCGGCACCCGGAAGCTCAGGCATCTGGAATGCTGTCACCGCCATGCCAGGTACATTCGCCACTAAGCCACTGACACGGTTTGCTACTTCAGACTGGCTAGCTTCACGCTGACTCCAAGGAACCATAGAGGCAATACCAAACGCTTGGTTAGAGTTAGGCACACCAGTAAACACCTGAGCAAACGCAACCTCTGGCTGATCAGAGAGGATTTCATTGACGTCATTCATGGTGTTTTGCATAAAGTCGAGATTGGCATTGGATGGTGCAGTACCCATCAACATCACCACGCCTTTATCCTCAGCTGGTGCAAGCTCACTTGGGATGAACTTGAATAGCATTGGAAGTGTTGCAAACACGATGATCGCAAAGCCAATGATGACAGGGCGGTGCAACATGACAGCCTTAAGCATGTTGGCGTACCGCTCGGTCATGCGGTCAAGCACGCTATGAACCTTCTGCTCAAACTTGCTCGGCTTCTCGTTGGCCTTAAGCATCTTTGAACACATCATTGGTGATAGCGTCAATGCCACGATACCCGAGACAAATACCGCCCCCGCAAGCGTTAATGCAAACTCTTTAAATAGGGAGCCTGTAATACCACCCATTAATGCAATCGGTGCGTATACCGCGCCTAGGGTCAAAGTCATCGCGATAACCGGCACGGCGATTTCTCGCGTACCGATAATGGCTGCGCGAAATGGTGATTCTCCAAGCTTGATATGACGGTCAACGTTCTCTAGGACAACGATGGCGTCATCGACCACCAAACCAATCGCCAATACCATCGCCAGAAGGGTCATCAAGTTCCATGAGAAACCCATCGCTTGCATCACCATTGCTACACCAATCAAAGAGAGAGGAATAGTCACGATAGGGATAAGAACCGCACGGAATGAGCCAAGGAACAGGGTGATGACCACCAATACGATAATCGCTGCCTCAACGATGGTTTTGATAACCTCATTGATGGATTCGTTGATCGCGACGGTCGAGTCATACATGACGTTCATGCTGATATTGCTTGGCAGATTGCGCTCTAGTTGAGGCAATAAGTCCAAGACATCAGCGGCGATGTTGATCGGGTTAGCACTCGGTGCGGCGTTGATGGCAGCAACGACGGCTTCTTGTCCGTTGGCACTTGCACGGTAAACATCATGACTCTTCTCAAGCGTCACTTTTGCAATATCCACCAAGCGGATGATGTTACCGTTAATCGAGCCCACCACGAGGTTTTCCAGTTCAGCAACGTTAGACACCTGGGTATCTGCCGAGCCGTTATATAGCACAAACTCGCCGACTGCTTGACCAGTTGCAGATTGATAGTTGTTGGCGTTGAGCACGCCCATCACGTCAGTCGCCGTTAGGTCGAGCGCCGCCATTTTTGCAGGATCAAGCCATACGCGCAGCGCGTATTTCATACCACCATACAAATCAACTTTAGACACACCGTTCACCGTAAACAGCTGCGGGTTGATTACGCGCTCTAGGTAGTCGGTAATCTGACTTGAGGACAACTCATCACTGGTAAAGCCGATATACAGCACCGCGGTCGTTGACCCGGTAGACATGGTTACCGTTGGATCCTCAGCCTCACTTGGCAGCTGGGAGCGAACCGAGTTGGTTTTTGCCAATATGTCTGACAATGCCGCATTCGGGTCGGTATTGAGCTTCATGTTGACGGTAATGGTTGACGTACCCAGCACCGACGATGACGTCATGTAGTCAATGTTGTCAGCCTGAGCGATAGCTTGCTCGAGCGGCTGAGTGATAAAACCTTGGATAAGGTCAGCGGACGCACCGTAGTAACTGGTTGTCACCGTAACTACCGTGTTGGTCATGTCAGGGTACTCGCGAACCTGCATCTTGAACATTGCTTGCATACCAAGCAGTGCGATCAAGAAGCTGATCGATACGGCGAGTACCGGACGTTTAATAAAAACATCAGTAAAACGCATAGTCGCCTCGCTTACAGCATCGGAGTTTCAGCAGGTGGTGTTGTCGCATCGCTTTCAACCACCTTCACTTTGGCGCCATTACTCAAACGCACCTGACCGGAAGTGACCACGGTGTCACCCGGTTTCACACCTTCAAGAATGTGTGCAATATCGGCTGTGCGTTCACCCACTTTTATTACCTGTTGCTTAACGCGGGTTTCACCGTCTTCTTCACTCACGATATAGACGTTATCGCCATAAAGCGTAAAGGTAATCGCCGTTTGCGGGAGTGTTACCTGATCAACGATTTTTGGCAGGATGATGTGGGCGCGAGCAAACATACCAGAGCGCAGCAGACCATCACTGTTTGGGATATCCGCTTGCACTTGGATCAGACCACTTTGTACGTTAACTGCTGGTTCGATCGCCGAAATAGAGCCTTGGAAGGTTTTCTCTGGATACGCATCAACGAAGATTTCGATGCTTTGGTCGATGTGGATACGAGAGATGTCAGTTTGCGGCACGGTAAAGCGCAGTCGCATCACAGACGTATCTTCAAGACGCACAATATCCGTACCAGCCTGCAGGTATTGACCCAGATAGACGTTACGAATACCCACGATACCGGCGAAAGGCGCTTTGATTTCACGGCGGTCAATCGACGCCTCAAGGCTATCGATGTCAGCTAAAAGAGAGAAATACGTTGCCTCAGCCTCATCGAATGCTTCTTTCGACACAGAGCCTTTTTTGAATAGGCCTTGGTAGCGTTCATACTTTGCTTTTGCCGCGGGTAGGCGAGCTTGTGAACTCTTAAGGTTTGCTTGTTCGACTTCCGAGTCCAGTAGCACCAGCTTCTGGTTCTCTTCGACTTGTTTACCTGAATCGAACAGAATCTTCTTGATGACACCGCTGGTTTCGTTTGCCACAGTAACACCTTGGTTTGGCTCGATAAAACCAATCGCATCGATCACAGGAACCCAATCGACAGCGTCGACTTTAACGGCCGTTACTGGGAATTCTGGCTCTGGCCTGTTGGCCATGTATTCAGCGATTTTTTGTTGTTTGAACATGTTAAAGCCAATCACGCTACCAAACAGTAGGATGGCAATAAGCAACATGAAGAAAGTCCACTTTTTCATTCTGTTCTGAACTCCGAATTAGTGATTAATAATGGCATCCCAACTGGCATTAAATGCAGCTTCAATATCTTGGGGTGATAACACGTAAAGGCCCATAGCGTTTTTACGCGAGATCGTGGCGCAAGCCTCAAATGTCAGCCCAGCGAGAATCTCATTCGCCAACGGCTTAAAGATTCCTTGCTCCTTACCATCATCAAAGATCTGATTGACCTTGGAGAATAATTGTAGCTCTTGCTTTCGCTTTCGGTAGAAATCAGAGCAGGGTAGTGAGTCGTACTGTAGTCGGCTGCTAAATGATGATGCGTTTGATTCAGCGAGATGCCAGATGTTGAACCACGCTTGTCGATATCGCTGTTTGACGTCGGTGGATTCATCAAGATCTTTCTGAACTTCTGTGGCCACACGGCGCATAACATCAATTCTGACTTCGTCGAGTAGGTGATCCTTATCTTCGAAGTAGCGGTAGATGGTACCTGCCGCAACGCCCGCATCTTTTGCCAGTCGGTTCATTGAGAGCCCTTGGAAGCCGACTTCAGCAATGAGCTTCTCTGCCGATTCCAGGATTCGTTGTCGCTTATCGGATTCCTTCTTACTCATAAATCCTCCAAGTGAATGAACGTTCATTCATTATAAATCGTTACCAATGGTAAAAATCAATGAAAAGTTATTTTTACTTTAGATTCATTTTGCTTGTCGGTTGGTAACTTGGTTATAACAGGTGTAAGCAAAAGTAACCTCAAAGTCCATTGGCGATTTATAATGTAGATTGTTGAGCACGGCAGTAGATGCGCTGTCGCTCGCATCAAAGTAGTGATTAGGTATATCATTGCCCACCAAAATCGCCTTACCCGTTTGCTTAGTAAAAGAGAGTAGTCTTAATGAAACTGAATCCAGCTCAAGATGAAGCAGTGAAATACGTCTCTGGTCCATGCCTCGTGCTTGCTGGTGCTGGCTCGGGCAAGACGCGTGTGATCACCAATAAGATTGCCTATTTAGTTCAGCAGTGTGGCTACAAAGCCAGAAACATTGCGGCGGTGACTTTTACAAATAAAGCGGCACGTGAGATGAAAGAGCGTGTAGGGCAAACTCTGGGCAAAGCCGAATCAAAAGGTTTGATGGTCTCAACATTCCATACTTTGGGTTTGAACCTCATCAAGCGCGAGTATAAACACTTGGGTTTAAAGGCCAGCTTTTCCCTTTTTGATGACCAAGATCAGTTAGCGCTGCTCAAAGAGCTGACAGAAAAGCAATTGGACGGCGATAAAGATTTATTAAGACAGCTTCTTAGTACAATTTCGAACTGGAAGAACGATATGCTGACGCCACAGCAGGCGATAGCACGTGCGCAAGGTGAACAGCAGCAGTTGTTTGCTTTCTGTTTTGAAATGTACGACAAGCAGATGAAGGCCTATAACGCACTTGATTTCGATGACTTAATTCTGCTTCCAGTACTGCTGCTGCGCAGCAATGAAGAAGTCCGCCAGCGTTGGCAGAGTCGCATCCGTTACCTGCTGGTGGATGAATACCAAGATACCAATACCAGTCAGTATGAGTTGGTGAAGTTATTGGTCGGTGAACGCGGGCGTTTGACCGTCGTTGGTGATGATGACCAGTCGATCTACTCTTGGCGTGGTGCAAAGCCGCAAAACCTTGTGTTGCTTGGCGAGGACTATCCAAGCTTACGTTTGATTAAACTTGAGCAAAACTATCGCTCGACCAGTCGAATCTTGCGCGCGGCGAACATTCTTATTGCTAACAACCCACACGTTTACGAAAAGTCACTGTTCTCGGAAATTCCAGATGGTGAAAAGCTCAAAGTGTTGAATGCGAAAAATGAAGAGCACGAAGCTGAGCGCATCACGGGTGAAATCATCGCTCACAAGTTTCTAAATCGTACTCACTACGGTGATTACGCCATCTTATATAGAGGCAACCACCAATCGCGTTTGATTGAAAAATCTCTAATGCAAAACCGTGTGCCATATAAAATTTCTGGTGGTACGTCTTTCTTCGCACGAGCAGAGATCAAAGACATCATGGCTTATTTGCGCGTATTGGTGAACCCGGATGATGACAATGCATTTTTGCGCATCGTTAACACGCCGCGCCGTGAGATAGGACCGGTGACGCTAGAGAAACTCGGCAGCTATGCCAATATGCGTGGCAAAAGTCTGTTTGAATGCAGCTTCGAGATGGGACTGGAGCAAACCTTATCGGGACGTGGTTTGGAAAACCTACGTCGCTTTACCAAGTGGTTGGTTGCTGTGGCTGACCAAGCCGAGCGCGGTAATACCGTTGAAGCCGTGCGTTCATTGGTGCGTGACATCAACTATGAAGATTGGCTCTACGAGACGTCAAGTAGCCCTAAAGCGGCAGAGATGAGAATGAAAAACGTCTCTGATCTCTACTCTTGGATAGTCTCTGACCTTGAAGGAGACAACTATGACCAAGAAGAGAAGACACTCAAAGAGGTGGTTCAGCGCCTGACACTGCGCGACATGATGGAGCGTGGTGAAGAAGAAGAGGACAGTGATGCTGTTCAGTTGATGACTCTGCATGCATCTAAAGGTCTTGAGTTTCCATACGTATACCTCATGGGAACAGAAGAGGGCATTTTGCCTCACCAAACCAGTATTGATGAAGACAATGTCGAAGAGGAACGTCGTCTGATGTATGTGGGCATTACACGTGCCCAGCGAGAGCTGACCTTTACCATGTGTAAAGAGCGCCGCCAGTTTGGTGAACTGATTAAACCGACCCAAAGCAGGTTTTTAGACGAGTTGCCTCACGATGACGTAGAGTGGGAAGTGGTTAAAAAGCCAGTGACCCAGGAGGAGCGTATGGCGAAAGGGCAAGCACATATCGCCAATCTTCGTTCGATGTTCAAGAAGTAGCAAGGACAGGTAAAAGAAGAAGTTAGATTTCAGACTACAGAGGATCCAACACGAGCACCTCTGTATTCTGATTTTTTGACACGGAAACGAGTAACGAGAACAATCCCTTTAACCTTTAACCTTTAACCTTTAACCTTTAACCTTTAACCTTTAACCTTTAACTAAATCCCTTCAATCATATGCTCAATCGCAGCAATGATCTCGTCATCAGAACAATCCATACACGAGCCTTTCGGTGGCATGGCATTAAAGCCATTGATGGCGTGGTCAGCTAACACGTCCATACCTTGTGCGATACGTGGCGACCAGTCTCCCGCGTCACCCGTTTTCGGCGCACCAGTAACGCCAGTGCCGTGACAGGCGGTACAGAACATACTGTACACCGTAGCACCATCACGTGGCCCTGATGCAACTTCTTCAACCACCGGCTCACTGCCTGCAAGGTAAACATTACCTACGGGTTGGATGCGCTGTTCAATGGCATCGTATTCTGCTTGGCTTACGTTAGCAGTCATCGCTGCGCTAGAAAAAGCTAGGGTGGCAAAAAATGCACTAATCATTTTACGAGACATATCCAATAAACTCACTTTACGTTCCGAGGCGGGCAAAGCCGACCTTTTTATTGTTGTAGGCTGCTTCCATGCGCTGCTTTGCGAGAAAGAAAGGCATATAGCTGTTAAATCATTGTAAATATCAGGTGATTATATCCCGATAATTTGTTGCAATAAACCGATTGAAACTGTGTTGTCACTGTTTTTTACGACCAAAATAGGTACTCGTCACACTTTGATTGACGAAAAAGGCATCAAACGCAAAAAAAGTTAAAAAAAACACTAGACGACCTTGTGTGATATCCGTATTATTCCACTCCGCCGATAGGGCATGCGCCCGTAGCTCAGCTGGATAGAGCGTTGGCCTCCGGAGCCAAAGGTCGAAGGTTCGAATCCTTTCGGGCGTGCCATTGCCCTGGAGGATGTATCGGTAAAAAATAATGGTGGCTATAGCTCAGTTGGTAGAGCCCTGGATTGTGATTCCGGTGGTCGCGAGTTCGAATCTCGTTAGCCACCCCATTCTTTCTTTTTTGAATGGGTATGGTAGCATTAGCTTCCTTTCTCGAAAGAGATAAAACATAAGTCGGTGAATAGCGCAGCTTGGTAGCGCATCTGGTTTGGGACCAGAGGGTCGGGGGTTCGAATCCCTCTTCACCGACCACTCTTTATTTTATGGCTATAATATAGCGGTAAATGCAAAAATTGATGGTGGCTATAGCTCAGTTGGTAGAGCCCTGGATTGTGATTCCGGTGGTCGCGAGTTCGAATCTCGTTAGCCACCCCATTAATTTCTTTTAATTAGGACGGTAACGTTTAAGTTTCCCTTCTCACTAGAGATAAAACACAAGTCGGTGAATAGCGCAGCTTGGTAGCGCATCTGGTTTGGGACCAGAGGGTCGGGGGTTCGAATCCCTCTTCACCGACCACTACACAGAACCCTCGTCGAAAGACGGGGGTTTTTGCTATCTGCCCTACAGCGGTAGAGAAAGTGCATGCGGGTCGTGGGCTGGAACGCCAGTCCGATCGAATCCCTCTTCACCGACCACTACATGAAACGCTTGTCGAAAGACGAGGTTTTTTTCGTTTCAGGGGAAAAGAAGAATACAGAAGCCAAGCGTGTGCACCTCTGTACTCTAAAATCTGTATTCTAAAAACTCGTCTTCATTTCCTAAGCAGCAAAACTTCCCTCCAACCTCCCACTGCACCACAATGAATCACCCATCCTACCATAACGCCACAGTTTACAATTTAACCAGATGAAATGTCTGTCCTTTCCTTATTTTACTTATAATTGATCCTGTATTTTTATTTCTAGCTAGGTTAATGTTTTAACTATGTTAAATTTAACGTCGAGATATGACTATTCATCTTTTATGCACTATCTTGGTGCACATGAAAACAGCTCAAGTACAGTTAGTCCGTGCTGCAGAGTGTTTATGCCGACGATTGTGCTGTCAAAAGCATTGGTTAGGCGTGAATTAATATATATCAATCGATTAATAAATATTCAGTCAGAAATGCTTTTGATAGGGAAAATTGAGTTTTTATCCCTTCTTTGTTGCTTTTTCGTGAAATATTTGCCACATTGTCATCCTTGTAATTAGCCAGAATAAAATTCTGGTTTGAATGGAATCATATTGATTTGGTGTTTTGCGTGGATTGCGCGATAGCCGGATCTCAGACAGGGCAGAAAACTGTCTAAAGCAGTAGAGGTCTGATACATGTCTCTTTTAGAAGTTAGAAATCTTCGCATCGAGTACCCATCTCGGCATGGTGTACACGCCGCTGTAAAAGCACTTTCCTTTAATATTGAGCGAGGAGAGATCGTTGGTGTTGTTGGTGAATCGGGTGCCGGTAAGTCAACCGTAGGTAACGCGGTGATCGATCTCCTTAGCCCTCCAGGCACCATTGCTGATGGTGAAGTGTTTCTTGATGGTGAAAAGATCTCTGGCTTAACTCCTGAGCAGATGCGTAAAGTACGCGGCTCAAAAATTGGTTTTATCTTCCAAGATCCAATGACTTCTTTGAATCCACTTTTTACTGTTGAACAGCAGTTGAAAGAGACGATTCACGCCAATATGAACGTCAGTGATGAAGAAGCGTATGAACGTGCGCTATCTCTAATGAATCAAGTGGGCATCCCACAGCCTGAAAACCGCCTAAAACAGTATCCTCACCAATTCTCTGGCGGTATGCGTCAGCGTGTGGTGATTGCGATAGCGCTTGCGGGTGAGCCTGACCTGATCATCGCTGATGAACCGACCACCGCACTTGATGTGTCGATTCAAGACCAAATCCTTGGGTTGATTCGTGAATTGTGTATCAAGAACAACGTGGGCTGCATGTTGGTGACTCACGATATGGGTGTGGTATCTAACGTTACTGACCGTGTTGCGGTGATGTATCGCGGTGAATTGGTTGAGTTTGGCCCAACCAAACAAGTGCTGGGTACGCCAGAGCACTCGTACACGCACAGCTTAATCTCTGCAGTTCCGCGTTCAGATATAAAGCTCGATCGCTTCCCACTCGTGAGCTACATCGAAGAAGCCAAAGAGATGAAGCCGCTGGATGTGAAAAACCACTGGTTGGGTCAAAGCCAAGACCATCGAGAGTACACGGGCTCACTGCTACAAGTGGAAAACGTGAATCTACGCTTTATCACGAAAGACTCTCTGTTTGAAAGTCGCCGTGAATACGTGCAAGCCTCGAACAACGTGAGCTTTGAAGTGAAAGAGGGTGAAACCTTTGGTCTTGTCGGTGAGTCAGGTTCAGGTAAGTCTACGATTGCGCGCGTGATTGCGGGTCTGTACGAGCCAAACTCTGGCCGTGTGAGTTTTGAAGGGGTCGATTTAACCTCACTTCGCTCGGAAAAAGAGCGCCGCCCATTGCGTCGTCAGATGCAGATGGTGTTCCAAAACCCATACACCTCAATGAACCCGCGCATGAAAATCTTCGATATCATCGCAGAGCCAATTCGTTTCCATAAGTTGACGAGCAACGAAGCGGAAACGCGCGCGATCGTTAATGATCTCCTTGATCACGTTGGTCTTGGTCGTATGGCGGGAGTGAAATATCCGCATGAGTTCTCGGGTGGTCAACGTCAGCGTATTTCTATTGCACGTGCATTAGCAACGCGCCCACGTCTTCTTATCTGTGATGAGCCAACATCGGCGCTCGATGTATCGGTACAAGCACAGATCCTCAACCTGCTTAAGGACTTGCAGGATGAACTGAACCTCACCATGTTGTTTATCAGCCACGACTTGCCGGTTATTCGTCAGATGTGTGACCGAGTAGGTGTGATGCAGATGGGTACCTTATTAGAAGTAGCGCCAACTGAGCAGCTATTCACTAACCCTCAGCATGAATACAGCAAGCAGTTGATCTCGTTGATGCCAGAATTTACAGGCCTTCGTGAAGAGATCGTATCAGCGGCGGTATAAGCAAAAGATTCACTCCCAACACAGGTCGTTCAGGGTTGGGAGTAATAGCAAAACCAAGTTCTCTTGGAACAAACAGACGCAAACACAACAACTAGGGATTGGATTCCCGCATAAGGAGTTATGCAATGAAAACCATGAAAAGCAAAATAGCAGTGGCATTAATGGCAGCAGGCCTAAGTTTTGGTGCAGCAGCAGCTGAAATCAAAGTTGCTTACGATGCTGACCCAGTATCACTTGACCCACATGAGCAGTTGTCTGGTGGTACGCTTCAAATGTCACACATGGTATTTGATCCGCTAGTTCGTTACACACAGGAATTAGACTTTGAACCTCGCCTAGCAGCTTCTTGGGAGCGTGTTGATGACACAACATTCCGCTTCAAGCTACGTGAAGGTGTGAAGTTCCACTCGGGTAACGATCTAACAGCGGACGATGTCGTTTGGACTTTCGATCGTCTAAAAGAGTCTCCAGACTTTAAAGCTATCTTCGAACCGTACGAGAAGATGGTAAAAGTGGATGATTACACAGTAGAAATCATCTCTAAGGGTGCATACCCACTGGTTCTTCAGACTGCGACTTACATTTTCCCAATGGACAGCAAATTCTACTCTGGCACGACTGAGGACGGTAAAGACAAAGCAGAAGTGGTGAAGCACGGTAACTCGTTCGCTTCAACCAACGTTTCTGGTACAGGTCCATTCGTTGTCGCTTCTCGTGAGCAGGGTGTACAGACAGTATTTGAACGCTTCGGTGATTACTGGGATGAAGACACAGGTAACGTTGACAAGCTAACGCTAGTACCAATCAAAGAAGACGCGACTCGTGTCGCTGCGCTACTTTCTGGCGGTGTAGACATGATTGCCCCTGTTGCGCCAAACGATCACAACCGTGTTGAATCAGCGAGCGGTGTTGACCTAGTGACGCTTCCAGGTACGCGTCTAATTACCTTCCAACTGAACCAAAACAGCAATGAAGCACTGAAGGACGTACGCGTTCGTCAGGCGATCGTTCACGCAATCAACAACGAAGGTATTGTTAAGCGCATCATGCGCGGTTTCGCAACGACTGCAGGCCAGCAAGGTCCTGAAGGCTACGCGGGTTATAAAGCAGAGCTTACTCCTCGCTACGATGTAGCGAAAGCGAAAGAGCTAATGGCCGAAGCGGGTTACGCAGATGGCTTCACGCTAACTATGATGGCACCAAACAACCGTTACGTGAACGATGCGAAAGTTGCGCAAGCGACAGCAGCGATGCTAGCGAAAATCGGTATCAAGGTTGACCTGAAAACGATGCCTAAAGCGCAATACTGGCCAGAGTTCGACAAGTGTGCTGCAGACATGCTGATGATCGGTTGGCACTCAGATACGGAAGATTCAGCGAACTTCTCTGAGTTCCTGACGATGACGCGTAACGAAGAGACAGGTCGTGGTCAGTACAACTGTGGTCACTACTCAAACCCTGAGCTAGACAAGCTAGTGGATGCTTCTAACGTTGAAACAGACCCAGCGAAACGTGCAGCTCAGCTACAAGAAGTTGAAACTATCCTGTACAACGACGCAGCGTTTGTTCCTCTACACTGGCAGAACCTAGCGTGGGCAGCAAAATCTAACGTTGAGATTGCACCTATCGTCAATGCAATGAACTTCCCTTACTTCGGTGACCTAAAGGTTAAATAAGTAAGGTAGTCAGTGAGTACCCAGTTAGTGGGTACTCACGGTTTTTGGTACTTAGCTTTGTTCAGTCGGGCTAGGTGCCATTTTTGAGACTGAACATCCGACTCACTCGTCTTTTCCCGATTGATAAGCACGAAATAAAACGAACCACTAATGAAGTTCGCACGGCTTGTTACGCCACGGAAAGGAACAGTCAGAGTCACAGACTGAAATTCATGGAAAGTAAAGGGGCAAGGAATGTTTTCGTTTCTGGTCAAGCGCCTGTATCAGGCACTGATAGTGATGTTTGTGATCAGTTTGGTGGCGTTTGCCATTCAAGACAACCTCGGGGACCCATTGCGTGAGCTAGTTGGTCAATCGGTTTCTGAAGCCGAACGTCAAGCGCTACGTGATGAACTGGGCTTGAATGATCCCTTCATTACAAAGTATTCACGATTTGTCGGTAACGCTCTGCAGGGCGATCTCGGCACATCCTATTTCTTCAAACGCCCTGCGGTGGATGTCATCCTTGACCGCTTAGTGGCAACGCTTGAGCTGGTATTTGGTGCCACGCTGATTATTGTGGTGCTGTCGATTCCGCTGGGTGTGTACTCCGCGATTCACCCGAAAAGTTTCTTCACCAAATTGGTGATGGCGGGGAGTAGTATCGGTATCTCTATTCCGGTCTTCCTGACGGCCATCATGCTGATGTATGTGTTCTCGATAGAGTTGGGCTGGCTGCCTTCCTATGGTCGGGGAGAAACCACCAACTTGTTAGGCTGGGAGTCTGGTTTCTTTAATCTTGATGGCTTGCGTCATTTAGTGCTTCCATGTATTGCTCTGGCTTCAATCATGCTGCCTTTGTTTATTCGTCTAGTCCGCTCTGAAATGCTAGAAGTACTGAGCTCTGAGTACATTAAATTTGGTAAAGCGAAAGGCTTGGCCCTAAACAAAATCTACTACCAACACGCACTGAAAAACACCATGCTGCCCGTTATCACTGTGGGTGGTGTACAGATCGGTACTATGGTGGCTTACACCATCCTGACGGAGACAGTGTTCCAATGGCCAGGTACGGGCTTGTTGTTCCTTGATGCGATTAACCGCGTCGATACTCCACTGATTACTGCTTACGTTATTTTTGTGGGCCTTATCTTTGTGGTGACAAACACCATTGTCGACCTTCTGTACGGTCTTATTAACCCAACCGTCAACATTACCGGTAAAGGAGCATAATCATGGAACAAGTAGCAGCAGCTCCTTCTCGTTGGGAGCGTTTTAAGAACTCTGACTTCATTTACTACTTTGTCCGCGACAAAGTGGCGATGTTCAGCTTTGCAGTATTCTTAACCTTTTTATTCGCAGCATTAGCCGCTCCCTTGATTGCACCGAGCGATCCATATGACCTAGGTTCAATTAATATCATGAACTCAGAACTGCCACCATCTTGGTTAGATGGGGGGGAGCCCGAGTTCTTGTTGGGAACCGATGAGCAGGGGCGTGATATTTTATCGACGATCCTTTATGGCTCGCGTCTGTCACTGACCATTGGCTTCCTCGCTGTTGGTTTACAACTGTTCTTGGGTATTGTGATTGGCTTATCGGCGGGTTACTTCGGTGGCCGTATTGATAGCTTCTTGATGCGTTTTGCGGATATTCAGCTCTCTTTCTCAACCATGATGGTGGCGATCATCGTCTCTGCAATTTTTAAAGCGAGCTTTGGCAGTCAGTTCTATAGTCAATACGCCGTAGTGATGCTGGTGGTGATTATCGGTATCGCCGAATGGCCGCAGTATGCACGTACCGTGCGTGCAACCGTATTGGCAGAGAAGAAGAAAGAGTACGTGGAAGCGGCGCGTGTGATGGGTTTTAAAGCACCACGTATCATGTTCCGTCATATCTTGCCAAACTGTTTATCACCGATCTTGGTGATTTCAACAGTACAGATAGCGAATGCGATCATGTCCGAGGCAGCGCTGTCTTTCTTAGGTTTAGGTCTTCCTGTAGACCAGCCTTCGTTGGGCGCACTGATCAGTATTGGTTTTAACTACATCTTCTCTGGGGCTTGGTGGATCACTGCCTTCCCAGGTATCGTGTTAATAACCCTTGTATTGGTGATCAACTTGCTTGGTGACTGGCTGCGTGATGTGTTTAACCCGAAAATCTACAAAGGGTGACCCACTTATACACGCAAACGAAAAAAGCTGTATAAACTAGAACTTAGGTTCTAGCAAACGGAAGTAATAAGAGCCGCACAATGCGGCTCTTTTTTTGCATTGCCTAAGTAGGAATCGTGAAAGCGGCAAAGGAACAGCAAGATATGGACGGTTTGAAATGCCATTGGGGCAAAACAGCGGCAATGATTGGTACGCTTTGTTGGGGGCTTGCCAGCTCTTCAGCGGTGGCACAAGATTTTTTGTGTGATGCAACTCAAGCATCAAACACAGAGCTCGCTGTGTTGAATGCAAGTTGCCCCGTTGGTGATGGGCTTTGGGGGAAGCAACAACCTAAAAAGTCAGTGTCGATTTTCTGGATTCAGTGTGGAATCTTTCCTAAACCTCTAACGCTAAAAGAAGCCAAGCCTCTCTATGACGTGATTAAAACGGATGTGTGGGCAAAGCCAGAAAAGAGCGGTGCTCGTTGCTTAATTGGCCCTTATAAAACCCTATCTGATGCCAATGCAGACCTGCGCAATGTGAAAAAGGTGAACGGCTACAAAGAAGCCTTTGTGCGTGCGGTGTACAAGCAGGGCGCTACCACTGCGGCACCATCGCGCACTGCCAGCAAGCCTAAGCCTAAACCAGCAGCTCCAATGAAGCAGAAACCCCAGCCTAGTGTCCAAGCGAGCCAACCCGTTGCAATTGGCGAATTGCCACAAGCACAAGCCAGCCAATATCAATCAGAAGTCGCGATTCGTCTAGAGAGCGTGGTCAACGGACTAAACTATGCGGTGCCTTACTTGATGTTCAGTGATGAGCAGTTCTATATGGAACACGGCCTCCCTTGGACTCGATTGAACTACGCTTCCGCAACAAAAACCTGTCAGCAGCTTAAAATGCGCCTGCCAAGCGGCAGTGAGTGGCAGCAGTTTCTCAAGGCGAAAATTATGGATAACGGAGAATGGCCAGTGCACCTTCCTTATTGGGGAGAGGAGCGTAAGGGGCTATTTACCAGTGGGCAGGTGAATCAGCTTTCGGGTAAGTCGCTGCTTAATGTGATGTGTGTGAGATAGGGTAAAAAGAACAAAGCCCCATCCATGGGGGCTTTGACTTAAAATGATGACGTATTGCGAGATGGTTTAGAAATGGAGAATCATTTGCGCAGAGATGCCATAATTGTTGTCTGTGCCGTATGAGCCTGAGAGATCTAAGCCAAAGAGGCCGAACGGTTTCAAGCCAAGACCTGCAGTGACCACATCATCAGCATGATCAGTCATCGAGTGGGCATAGCCAACACGGATTTGTGCCCAGCGCCACGCATCAAGCTCTGCACCGAAGCGTGCATATTGCGTTTTGTAGTCAATCTCTTTGAAGTACTCTTTTGAAGTCAGATCAACGTCTGTGGTTAGTGTGTACCATCCACGATCGTAAGATGCGCCAACAACATACTCTGGTTTGATCACGTAAGTGGATGTTTGGCCGAGGTATTCGTTAGTTTCAAGTTCTCGCGAGATAAGGTTGCGAGCCGAAAACGCTAGATTCCATTTGTCGGTTAGCTCATACGCAGCACCGATGTCCATGTTGAAAGCAGCCTCAGTATTAGCATCATCGAAGTCAAAATCATCGTCTTCAAAGTCGTTGACTGATTCGCCATAGCCTAGTGACAGCATTTGCTGCATTTTTGGTGAGATACCCAAGTGAAGCGGCTTATCGAACCAATCAAATTGCTTAGCGAAGGTAAGACCGACATCGAGCGTTGCACCGCCTAATGCGTAGACACTGGAGTGCAGGTCATCTGGGTCATTAATATCAGGATTAAAATCTCGTTCATCAACCAGTGGTACGCCAATCACGTTTGCGTTTAGTAGCGCAAAGAAATTAGTGCTAAGGTACTTATTTGGAATCGCGATAATAATGCCAGTACTCGCTTCTGCGGTTAAGACCTCACCTTGCAGTTCTCGTAGGATGTTTTGCCACTCAGAGGGATCAGCATCAGGATTACCACCCCAGATATCATCTTCCCAGCGCATAAATGCATCATCAAAGCGGTCAATAGTATCCACCATGTCACTGCTATCATGAACACGTGCACTAAAAGTCGGAAAAATCATACCGAAGTTGTCGCTATCGCCGTATTGAGAGGCTAGCGCTGGGTTGTGAATACTGCTGGTAAGGTAAGTCGCCGAGGCGACACCTGTG
The DNA here is from genome assembly GCF_010587385.1 of Vibrio astriarenae. Lineage (NCBI taxonomy): Bacteria > Pseudomonadati > Pseudomonadota > Gammaproteobacteria > Vibrionales > Vibrionaceae > Vibrio > Vibrio astriarenae. The sequence continues at coordinate 3,056,526 of NZ_CP047475.1, read as the reverse complement.
CCGCCCATTGCAAATGAGCGAGAGTCTACAGTTGCGTTAGCAACAAGAGGTAAACCTAGCGCCACTGACATCGCTAGTGTTGTAAGCCGTTTCATTTTTCGATCCTGCTTGATTCGAATTATTGTTGTCATCTCATCGCATCTAGTTATAACTAATGCGTAAAACACATATGAGAGGGTGTGTTTTTTAGATGAGTGTCACATCTTTGTGAGCGATAAGTGTTTTACCGCTCAAATAAGAACCAAGCAAGGCACGGAAAACGTTAGGGTTTTCCGTAAATTCTTTTTAATAAAGTTGTGCTGACAGGCGAGATTGCAGCCACGCGCGCGAAAAACGTATATCTTTTTCAACCAAGCTGTCACTGCAACCAAGTAATAGGCTTATTTCTGAGATAGTTAGGCCGATATAGTATTTGAGCTTTAGAGCATCAGATTGGCGAGGATAACGCGCCGAAAATCTATCGAGTGCCTTTTCAAAACTGACCAAGCCTACCATTTCACTGACTGTTGCTGATGATTGCGGTTTGGGCTCCTGTAATGGTTGTCGCTTTTGCGCTGCTAGGGCTCGTGAATTATCGATTAAAATTTGCTGCATGGCTTTCGCTGCCAATAAGTAAAAATCACGTTGTGTGTTGAGACTATCTTTTGATAGATGATTGAGTTTTACGTAAGCATCATGCACAAGTGCAGTTGTAGCACTAATACTATCTGATAGAACCTTATTCCCTTCACCATGACGTTGAGCGGATTGTGCTCGTGTAGCGTGAGCGATATCTTTTAAACGCGTATAAGCCAAGCTATACAGCTTGGCTTCCGCTGTTTTATTACCCAGCAAGTATTGCTGGAAAAGTTGTGTATTAACTTGGTCAGTCATTATTGATGCTCTTCTTGCGAGTATGGTTGCAGAACTTTGTCCATTACTGCCTGTTGGATTCTTTTGGGTATCACGTTGCTACCATTCACTCGCTCATAAAAGTGCGTCAATACATCGTGGGTTATGGGCTCTTCGTGTAGTGATTTGTCATAAAGCGACTGTTTGAGTTGATAAGTGATTTCTGTAACCATTCTCTCTTCCCATTTCGTTTGTTGCCGTTTATCAGCAATTGCTAGCGTGAGCAAAAAGAATGCGACAGCCAAACAGAGAGCAAGGCATCCAGAGATAGGATGCCGTTGAATTGCTTTACAAAAGCGATAGCGTTTGTCGTGACACCTTGAAGCAATAGGCCTTAAATTACGAACGTTTTCTATATCTGTAAGTAATTTAGTCGCAGACGAGTAGCGCTGGCTACTCTCCAACGCAGTTGCAAGTTGAATGACCTGATCGATATCCTCACGGTGAGGAAGGTGAGCACAAAGATGCTCTATCACTTTGCCTAATGAATAAATGTCACTTTTGAGATCTATTGGCTGCCCAGCGACCTGCTCAGGACTGGCAAACTGTCGACTACAGGCTGAAAGTGTATTTGAGTCCCTATATTGATGTAGGTGATGCACGATGTTGAAGTCGATGAGCTTCACCTTACCTTCAGGTGTGATAATGATGTTGCTTGGTTTTATATCGGCATGCAATATTTGATGATAATGCGCATGCTCTAGTGCCTGGCAAACTTGAATTGCAATATCCAAGCATTCGTTACGTGTAAGTGCATTTGTTTGTACAAATTTATCTAAAGTGGTGCCCTCTATATATTCCAACACAATATAGATAGTATTTTGGCCATTGAATAATTCGAAGCCCCCATCGAATACTTTGGCAATATTAGGGTGATTTAGTCGTGCAAGCAGATGCGCTTCTTGAAAGGGTTTAGCCGACATCGGAGATTGGCTAAGCACTTTACATACCCATGGTTCAAAAACCTTGATAGCAACAGCCTGCTCAAAGGTTTGATTATCTCGATGGGCGAGATAGACCTGGCCAAACCCACCTTGTCCTAAACGCTGTGTAATCCTATATTTTTCAATACGTTTACCCACTAAATTTTCTGGATGGTAGCAGGTTTGCGCAGCTTCGTGTTGCAGCAGTTCAGTTATATGGTGCTGTTGATCCGAATCCAACATAGACTGAATGAGTTGGTGTTGCTCTGGATTAAGTTGTGCAAGCCGCTCGAGCGTCTTTCGCTGAATGTGGCTAGGTTGATCAATGAGAGAGTAAAATAGTTGGGTTTGGGATGCGGAAAATATCACTGGTCGCTATACGGTTAACTCGACCTAGATGAGTGTAACGACTCTAGTTAATGAGTAAAATGGACTGAAACAATTTGACACAAAAATATATGCTACTAAATGGATAATGCCAGTGAATGTATTTCACTGGCATTTTTTTGAGGACTGTTCTTAGTCTTGCATGTAGCCTTCAGGCATCTCAATGCGAGCGACACCTGAATCAACGGCCGCTTGTGCAACCGCTCTCGCAACGCGAGGAAGTAGACGAGCATCCATTGGTTTTGGGATGATGTAGTCTTTGCCAAACTCTAGCGTATCAACGCCAGCGGCTTGCAGTACATCAGCCGGAACTGGCTCTTTGGCTAGTTGGCGAATGGCCTCTACTGCCGCTAGCTTCATCTCATCATTGATTTCACTTGCACGAACGTCCAGAGCGCCGCGGAAGATGAATGGGAAACACAGCACATTGTTGACCTGGTTCGGGTAATCAGAGCGACCGGTACCCATGATCAAATCATCGCGCACTTCGTGAGCAAGCTCTGGCTTGATTTCTGGATCTGGGTTTGAGCAGGCAAATACCACAGGCTTATCAGCCATTAGTTTTAGGGCTTCTGGTGGCAGAAGGTTAGGGCCTGATACACCAAGGAACAGGTCAGCACCGCAGATCACATCTTCGAGTGTGCGCTTGTCGGTGTTGTTCGCGAACAGTTGCTTGTATTCGTTTAGGTCATCGCGGCGAGTGTGGATAACGCCTTTGCGGTCAAGCATGTAGATCTTCTCACGCATTGCACCACACTTGATAAGCAGTTCCATACAAGCCACGGCAGCAGCGCCCGCGCCCAGACAAACAATGGTCGACTCTTCAAGTTTTTTGCCTTGGAGCTCAATCGCGTTAAGCATGCCTGCAGCGGTAACAATCGCGGTGCCGTGTTGGTCGTCGTGGAAAACAGGCACGTCACAACGCTCAATCAGGCGTTTTTCAATCTCGAAACAGTCAGGTGCTTTAATGTCTTCAAGGTTGATACCGCCAAAGGTGTCTGCAATGTTGGCAACCGTATCAACGAACTCGTCAATTGTGCGGTGTTTGACTTCGATATCGATAGAATCAAGACCAGCAAAACGTTTGAACAATAGAGCTTTACCTTCCATTACTGGCTTAGAGGCCATTGGACCAAGGTTACCTAGACCCAGGATTGCCGTACCATTTGAGATAACCGCAACCATGTTGCCTTTAGAAGTGTATTTGTAAACGTTGTCGGCATTGAGGGCGATTTCACGTACTGGCTCTGCCACGCCTGGGCTGTATGCGAGCGCCAAATCTTTTGCTGAATCAGCAGGTTTGGTGAGTGAAACTGCAATTTTACCTGCGGTCGGTTGAGCATGATAGTCGAGAGCTTGCTGGCGAAATTGTTCTTCAGCAGAAAGTGGAGTAGCGTCGTTTTTATCGTTAGGCATGTGAGCTGCTATTAATCCATGTATGTGAGACAGAGCAATATTTTAGTGGAAGCTGGATCATAAACCTAGGCTAAATTGTGAACTAAGGTAAATTCACAGAATAAAAGTCTGCATATCAGACCAGTATTGCTTAATGATGCTTAGAGAGGGTTGTCGCACGCGTTTGGGGTGTTGCACGCGAGAGGAAAATAATGATTATTGGCTGGGGAATTTTGGGCATTAAAAAAGGACGTCGATGACGTCCTTTTTTTACTCACTTCAGAAGAATTACTTCTTAGAAGAAAGAGCACCGAAACGCTTGTTGAAGCGATCTACACGGCCGCCTGTATCAACGATACGCTGCTTACCAGTGTAGAATGGGTGACATTTGTCACACACGTCTAGGTGGATAGATTCTTTAGTTAGAGTTGAGTTGAACTCAAAAGAGTTGCCGCAAGAACAAGTTGCTTTTACAGCTTTGTATTCTGGGTGGATACCAGTTTTCATAGGGATAACCTCAATTGGGCCGTGTCGCTATCCAACTCTGCGCTGGACACCACACGTAATTTAAAAAAAACGTTTTTCTTGCTATACCGCTTATTCTGTCGTTGAACAAGAAGTGAGCCATACAGCTAAGGCGCGATATAGTAAAGAAAGCTGTAGCTAGGATCAACCAATTTGGCAAATTATTCGCCACTTTTTTAATCAGCCTTGTGCTCAATCATTGGATTGGAGGGCTTTTGCGTATACTATGGCGCTTCCGCAATCGTTTTCAGTCATTACATGCGCCCAACCATTGCTCGGGTATCCTTACCCGTACCATTAGACAGATCGTTTGATTATTTGATTCCTGCTCACCTTTTTCCGGTGATTGGCGGGCGTGTTGCTGTGCCCTTTGGACCAAAGACTCTGATCGGTATTGTGACGGGCTTTGCTAGTGAGTCAGAGTTCGATAAGTTGAAGTCGGTAAAAGAGGTGCTCGACCATGAGCCACTTTGGCCTGAATCGCTATTTCAGTTGCTAAATTGGTGCAGCCAGTTTTATCAGTATCCACTTGGCGATACGTTGGCAAATGCGATGCCAAGTGCGTTAAAGAAAGGCAAGCCAGCGCAAGTTGAAGCGATTGTTGAATGGTATTTGACCGAAGAGGGTCGTTCTCAGTTAATGGCTGGCTTTAGCCGTGCGAAAAAGCAGGCGCACGCGTTGAAGCTATTGGAACAAGGTGGACTGACTCGGGAGGCCCTGGGCGATGAAGGTATCTCTCCTTCGGTTATCAAGGCGTTAGAAGAAAAAGCTTGGATAGAAGCCCAATCGCGTTTGCCAAAAATTCAGCCTTGGGGCAAGCAAGTGGAGCGTGATGTCGATAAGCCTAAGCTCAATGAAGAGCAGGCGGTTGCCATTGCCAGCGTCAATAATCGGCAGGGCTACGGCTGCTTTTTACTTGAGGGGGTCACAGGTTCGGGTAAAACTGAGGTTTACCTCAACTTGATTAAACCGGTACTGGAGCGTGGTCAACAAGCGCTGGTGTTGGTACCCGAGATTGGTCTGACCCCACAAACCATTGAGCGTTTTGCGTCACGCTTTAATGTGTCTGTCACAGTTGTGCATTCTAATCTTAACGAAACTGAGCGTTTGAATGCCTGGCTGGCGGCGCGAGATAGAGCCTGTGGCATTGTTATTGGAACACGCTCTGCGCTTCTGACGCCATTTGCTGATCTGGGCATCATCATTGTGGATGAGGAGCACGACAGCTCTTATAAGCAGCAAGATAGTTTGCGCTACCATGCGCGTGATGTTGCGATCATGCGCGCAAATAAAGAAGCGATTCCTATCGTTTTGGGCTCGGCGACACCAGCATTGGAAACACTACACAATGCGCGCTCTGGTAAATATAGCCACTTGCATTTGACGCAGCGAGCTGGTGCAGCTAAGCCAACAACAAATAAAGTACTTGATATCAAAGGGCTTTACCTTGAAGGTGGTTTATCAGCGCCACTGATTGCAGAAATGCGTAAGCACCTTGAGGCTGGGAATCAGGTGTTGTTGTTTCTCAATCGCCGTGGCTTCTCACCGGCTTTGATGTGCCATGAGTGTGGCTGGATTGCCGAATGTCAGCGCTGTGAGGCTTATTACACCTATCATCAGAACAGCAATGAGATCCGCTGTCACCATTGTGGCTCTCAGCGCCCGGTGATTCATCAGTGCCATGGCTGTGGCAGTACGCACCTCGTGACGGTTGGGGTAGGGACGGAGCAGCTTGAAGCGCAGCTCAACAGTTTATTCCCCGACTATAGTGCGATTCGCATTGATAGAGATAGCACTCGTCGCAAGGGCAGCTTAGAAGAAGCGTTAGAGTCTATTCGTAACAATGAGCACCAGATCTTAATTGGTACTCAGATGCTAGCTAAGGGCCACCACTTTCCGAATGTGACGCTGGTGGCACTGCTTGATGTGGATGGTTCGTTATACAGCAGTGACTTCCGCGCGTCAGAGCGCCTCGCGCAGCTGTTTATTCAGGTGGCAGGCCGCGCAGGTCGTGCTAGCAAGCGCGGTGAGGTCATACTGCAAACACACCATCCAGAGCATACCTTGCTGCAAGCTTTGCTCACTCAAGGCTACGGGCAGTTTGCAGACACGGCACTGCAAGAGCGCAAGATGGCGCAATTACCCCCTTTTAGTTTTCTGACGCTGTTTAAAGCTGAGGCGAATGACAACCAAATGGTGGAACAGTTTCTGCGTCAAGTACGCCACACCCTAGAGGCACATCCGTTGTTTTCTCAGAGTGATGTTGTGCTTGGCCCAACACCAGCACCGCTCTCGAAGCGAGCGGGCAAGTATCGTTGGCAGCTACTTTTGCAGACTCAATCACGCAGCCAAATGCAAAGGCTGCTCTCCAGTGCCAAGCCTGCGATTAATATGCTGCCCTTGGCGAAAAAGGTGCGCTGGAGCTTAGATATAGAGCCTCAAGATCTCAGTTAATCGCGATATGCGCCTAATTGAGTTAACTTGTTGTGATTCATATCACTAAATTACTGTAAAAAATGTTAATCACCCCGGAGCATTACGCTCGTAAATACATACACTAATGGTTTGCTACGGAGTAAAAATTTGAAGATTGAACCAAGAGGACCGATGTTATGGCGACAATGAAGGATGTTGCTTTGTTGGCTGGCGTATCAACCGCCACCGTGTCCCGTGCTTTAATGAATCCAGAGAAAGTATCAGCAGCTACGCGAGAGAAGGTAGAAGATGCCGTGATGGAGTCAGGCTATTCGCCAAACTCTCTAGCACGCAACCTACGCCGCAATGAGTCTAAAACTATCGTCACGATAGTACCGGATATTTGCGACCCTTATTTCTCTGAGATTATTCGCGGTATTGAAGATGCGGCGATGGAGCACGGTTACCTAGTTTTACTTGGCGATAGCGGTCAGCAGAAAAAACGTGAGTCCTCTTTTGTAAACTTGGTTTTCACTAAGCAAGCGGATGGTATGTTGTTGCTAGGTTCTGACTTACCCTTTGATGTGAGTAAATCAGAGCAGAAGAACCTGCCACCAATGGTGATGGCGTGTGAGTATGCGCCAGAGCTAGAGTTGCCAACCGTTCACATTGATAACCTAACATCTGCGTTTGAAGCAGTGAACTACCTGACGCAACTGGGTCACAAGAAAGTGGCTGAGATCTCAGGTCCAGGCTCATCGGCTCTGTGTCAATTCCGCCACCAAGGCTATCAACAAGCCCTACGACGTGCCGGATTAGAGATGAAGGAAGAGTACGTTGAACACTGCGAATTTACCTTTGAGGGTGGGGTTAAGGGTGTCCGCAAACTGCTATCAAACCCAGAGCCACCAACGGCGATCTTCTGCCACTGTGACACTCAAGCGATCGGTGCCATTCAAGAAGCGAAGCGTTTAGGTTTCCGTGTACCGCAAGATTTGTCGGTGGTTGGTTTTGATAATATCGACTTTGGACTCTACTGTGATCCGCCGCTGACGACCGTTGCTCAACCGCGATACGAAATTGGCCGTCAAACCATGCTCATGATGCTTGAAGTACTGCGTGGAAATGATGTTCGTGCCGGTTCACGTCTACTCGAAACTGAGCTTGTGATCCGAGATAGTGCTGCGCCACCAAGATTGATCTAAACAAGCGACATGATAGCGTCAGAATTATCGTAATTCTGCGCGAAACAGAACCGGTTACCCGTTTTTAAGCCCCTTTTCCGGTTAAGTCTGTTCTAGAACGGCATTCTGCTTTACCATGCTGAGTGTCGTTCAATTTATTCATATTATTTGCTGTGGCAAAAGATTACGTAAAACGAGGCCGAGGAACTACCAAACGGCCAACAAAACGCTCCACTCCACGAAGAAAACCGTGGCGTAGTGGTCTTTTGGCGATCCTGCTACTTGGCGGTTTCGGCTATGGATTGTACCTACTGGGGCAAGACTCAGAACCAGAAGCGCCAGTTGTTGTGCAGCCGAAACCTCAGCCAAAGCCAGCGCCGACACCAAAGAAAGTGTTGCCGCCTAAGCCTGAAGAAAAGTGGGACTACGTCGAGACTCTACCAAATCGCCAGATTGAGGTAGAAGCCAAGGAGCTCCAGGTTTCAGATATTCCCTATATCATGCAGTGCGGAGCTTATAAGTCTCTCGAGCAGGCGGAGTCGCGCAAGCTTGATATCGCTTTCCAAGGCATAGAGAGTAAGGTTCGTAAAACGGAGGGAAGCAGCTGGTATCGTGTGGTTCTCGGGCCTTATGACATGAAACGCGACGCTGAGCGAGACAGACATCGCCTAGAGCGCGCCAAGATCGAACCCTGTGCGATTTGGAAGGACTCGCAATAGCTTCTTTAGCCCACTCAAACGAGTGGGCTTTGTTTTTAGCAAATGATTAAACCTGTGACCATCTCATCTGTCATTCTGAACTTGTTTCAGAATCTACTAACCGCGAGCAAAGGCTCCTCGGCTAGATGCTGAAGTAAATTCAGCATGACGGAGCTTCAAACGTCTTGCCTCCGCTTAAGATGTCATAGGTGTGTGAGAGTCAGCATCCACTCCAAGAGGCCACCCAAAATAATCCCGCCCCTTGAATTCCTTACCCAATATCCTCATATATCTTCTATATCCAATGTGAATTCAAAAAATAAGGCCTGACTCATGACTACGATTGTATCTGTTCGCCGTAATAATAAAGTTGTCATCGCCGGTGACGGCCAAGTGTCGCTTGGCAACACGGTAATGAAGGGCAATGCGCGTAAAGTTCGTCGTCTATATAACAACAAAGTACTCGCTGGCTTTGCTGGTGGCACGGCAGATGCGTTTACCCTGTTTGAGCGCTTTGAGAGCAAGTTGCAAATGCACCAAGGCCACCTAACCAAAGCTGCTGTCGAGCTAGCCAAAGACTGGCGTAGCGACCGTGCCCTGCGCAAGCTAGAGGCACTATTGGCCGTTGCTGACGAAACCGCATCTTTGATCATCACTGGTAATGGTGATGTTGTTCAGCCAGAAAACGATCTGATTGCGATTGGCTCGGGCGGTAACTTTGCTCAAGCAGCCGCAACGGCTCTGCTAGAGAATACGGATTTAGACGCACGTGAAATTGCGGAAAAATCACTGAAAATTGCAGGTGATATCTGCGTATTTACTAACCATCACCACACTGTCGAAGAACTAGAAACACCAGCAAACGCTGAATAATGCAAAGATAGTTCGTGTTGAATTGATAAAAGAATTTAAGGAATCCCTATGTCTGAGATGACTCCTCGCGAGATTGTTCACGAGTTAAACCGCCACATTATCGGTCAAGATAAAGCTAAGCGCTCTGTTGCTATTGCACTGCGTAATCGCTGGCGTCGTATGCAGCTTGAAGAGAGCCTGCGCGCAGAAGTAACGCCAAAGAACATTCTGATGATTGGTCCAACGGGTGTTGGTAAAACTGAAATTGCACGTCGTTTAGCGAAACTGGCGAACGCGCCGTTTATTAAGGTTGAAGCGACCAAGTTCACGGAGGTGGGCTACGTAGGTAAGGAAGTGGAAACCATTATCCGTGACCTGACGGATGTGGCGATCAAGATGACGCACCAGCAAGCGATGGAAAAGGTAAAATTCCGCGCGGAAGAGCAAGCTGAAGAGCGTGTGCTTGATGCATTATTACCACCAGCGCGTGACGCTTGGGGTCAAAATGAGCAGACGGAAGATAACTCAAACACTCGCCAAATTTTCCGTAAGAAGCTGCGTGAAGGTAAGCTAGACGACAAAGAGATTGAGATCGATGTTGCTGCACCGCAGATGGGTGTTGAGATCATGGCGCCTCCAGGCATGGAAGAGATGACCAACCAGCTTCAAGGTATGTTCCAGAACCTAGCGGGCGATACCAAGAAGAAGCGTAAGATGAAAATCAAAGACGCATTCAAAGCTTTGACGGAAGAAGAAGCGGCGAAGTTGGTGAATCAAGAAGAGCTTAAAGAGAGCGCCATCAGCAACGTGGAAAACAACGGTATCGTGTTTATTGATGAGATTGACAAGATCTGTAAACGCGGTGAAAGCTCTGGCCCAGATGTATCTCGTGAAGGGGTTCAGCGTGATTTGCTGCCACTGATTGAGGGCAGCACAGTGTCTACCAAACACGGCATGGTTAAAACTGACCACATCTTGTTTATCACTTCAGGCGCTTTCCAAGTCGCGAAACCATCCGACTTGATTCCTGAGCTGCAAGGTCGTTTACCAATCCGTGTTGAGCTTGAAGCGCTATCGAGCGATGACTTTAAGCGTATCCTTACTGAGCCCAAAGCATCACTGACTGAGCAGTACACTGCGCTGATGAAGACTGAAGAGGTCAATGTCAGCTTCACAGAAGACGGCATCAACCAGATCGCAGATGCGGCATGGCAGGTCAATGAGACCACTGAAAACATCGGTGCTCGTCGTCTTCATACCGTGATGGAGCGTTTGATGGATGAGATCTCATTTGATGCAACTGACAAGGCTGGCAGCGAGTTAGTTATTGATCAGGCTTACGTGCAAGCCAAGCTAGGTGAATTAGTAGAAGATGAAGATCTAAGCCGCTTTATTCTTTAATCACCAAAGCTGATGAACAAGACCCTCAATAGTGACGCCCAGTGCGTCACTTTTTTATATTCTCAAAATCAACAATTTAACACTGTTGCATATCATGTTTGAGTATTTATACTAGCGATGAATTGATTATATGGATGTAACAATGAAAAAGACCTATCTCTTGGCAGCTATGCTGCTCTCTTGCTCTGCCTGTGCCAATGCGACTGGATACAATCAAGATGTTTACCTGTCATTGGGTATTTCTGATCATGAACTTGAAGACATCGATGGTTATACGGTTTCCGGAATATTTGGTGCGCGTAACTACTACACACACAACTGGTTTATTGGCGGCGAGTTCGAAGCTGCCTACATCGACAATGAAGAAAAACTCACTGAGGGCGGTATAAGCTATCGTCTTAAAGAGCAATACACTCTCGCGGCAAACTTGCCAGTCGGTAAGCGCTTTGTGGTTTCAGATAAAGTGAACTTGGATCTCTATGGCTTATTGGGTTATTCCGTGACTCGTTTAAAAGAGAAAGTGACCGGTTATGGTGAAGCCGAGAGCAGGTCGACACATGCGCATGGTTTAAAATGGGGCTTGGGCGCGGATGTGGCGTTTAGTGACTATCGAGTGGGTGTGCGCTGGACACAAGCTGATATCGATAGCGATAAGCTCATTAGAGAGTTGCGTCAAGAGGACATCACCTTGACCATTGGCTATCAGTTTTAAGCGATTGAATAGAAAAAAGGGAGGTGCAGTGCACCTCCCTTAGTCTTTTAGCCAACGATGAGTTGTTATGTTTTAATCTTAGTTGTAGATACGAGCGTCTACTTCTTGACCCTGTGCTGGGCGAGGAACAATTTCAAACGCTTCGTCAAACTCTGTTGAAACTTCAGCTAGCGTTTGTAGAACTGACTTGTCGCCAGACATGCCTGCTTGGCCGCCTTCGAATAATGCTTGTAGTGACGTTTTCTTCATCAGGATCTTGTTGATGTCAGACTTGTTGATGTGCAGCGTCGCGTCTGCTTTCTTCAGCTCATCCGTCTTGATGTTGTTCAGGTTACCGTTTGATAGCTCAACAAAGTACGTTTCTTTCAGGTCAGGAACGTTTACTGCTAGCGTAAAGTCTTTACCGTCCGCCTTGGTTGCGATGACTTTCACTGCCATGAAGTCGAGTAGGTTTTCTACTGTCATTGCTGAAAGTACGTCAGCAGAAGCGGTTTTAGGGTTGCCTGGACGTGTGCCAACGCGAACTTCTTGTGCACCTGACAAGAACACGTTACGCCAGCCTGCTCCTTCTGCTTGGTAGCCTTGCTGCTCCCAGTTGTCTGCGAGCAGTTTACGTGCATCAACATGGCTGTCACATGCGCGAACAATGTGGTCTAGCATGACACCAGAGAAGCGGTATTCACCCTTTTCAAAGAATGACTTGGCTGTCTCATAGCCAGCGTCACAGCCGCCGTATGCAGTGACGAAGCGCTCAGCTTCTTGTGCAACCGTCATGCGGTCTAGATTTGCTGGGTTCATGTCAAAGTAGCCTAGGTACATGTTGTATACAGCACGTGCGTTGTGGCTGTATGTACCGTGGTAACCGTTGGTGTGCCAAAGCTGTTGTAGGCTCGCTGGTAGCTCATCGTTGATGGTTGCACCGATGTCTTGTAGAACCATACCGTTGTTAGCTAGGCGAAGCGTTTGGTTGTGTACAAAGCCGTAGTTATCACGTTGTGCTTTCATGTATTCATTGATGTTTTCGTTGCCCCAGATAGGTGCTGAGTGGGAACCCATTAGGATCTCAATCTCACCACCCCAAGCATTGATCATCTCGTTGATGTCTTTTGACCACTTTAAAGAGTCACGTACTTTTGCGCCACGCAGTGTATAAACGTTGTGCATGCCTTGGTATACCATCTCGCCTGTCCAGATCGTGTTGTGCTCTGGTAGGTAAGCAACATTACCCGATGGCGCTTCTGTGCCAGCCGTGTCCATGAAGACGAACTTAACGCCGTCAATTTCACGCTCATGGAACTTTTCTTGGTCACCTGATGGCAGAGTTTCATCTGGCATGACTAATGTAATGTTGTAGTCAGGGCCTTGTGACCAGCCGTTTGAAAGGGCCGCATCAACAATACCCGTTTGTGATGCAGGGCCAAGTGTGGCACCGTATTGGTAAGCCGCGCGACGAGACATCGCGTTACCTGCAAGTACGTTCTCATCTACCGTCTCTTTAACGAAGCCGTGAGGTGCGTAGGTGACAACATCAGGGAAGCGGTCCTGTACCGCGCGCGAACCACCAAAGTGGTCAGCGTGTGAGTGTGAGTAGATCATTGCCACAACTGGCTCGTCGCCGCCTTCTGGCACGTTGCTCAAGAAGAACTCAAGTGAGGCTTCCATCGCTTTGTCGTGCATCAGTACGTCGTAAACAATCCAACCCGAGTCAGATTTAATGAAGGTCGTAGATGCTAAGTCAGTACCACGTACTTGGTAGATACCATCAGTCACCTTGTATAGGCCGTTCGCTGAGAAGTTCGCTTGACCTTGACGCCATAGTGAAGGGTTTACGGTGTCCGGTGATGAGTCATGCAGGCGCAGGCCTTCGTGCAGGTTTACAAAGCGGTCGCGCAGTGTCGCATGAGTGGCTTCGTCAAGCTCAACGATAAGACCACGGTCGTTATCTTGGAATACTTTGGTATCTTCGAAGTTGAGCATTTCAGCATAGCCAGCATTCGCAGCAACAGTGTGCTCAGTTGCCGGTTTGCCCTGTGTACCAGTTAGAGCGCTAACATTAATGTGTTCATGATCGTGATCATTCGCGATCGCGTTTACAGAGAATGCTGATACAGCAATAGCAAGAATAGACTTCTTCATCATCGTCACCTAAAAAGATTTCAAATTACGAAACAGCCAGCGCTTGAGTTGCTTTCTTGCTGTTTCTTTTGATGACAATTATAAGAAGAAGATATTTATGTATAACCCGATTAGCTCATTTCTGATATTTATATTGGTGATATCTAGTCGACTAAATAACTTTAGTGATGGTTTCCCTTAGCCACTGGTTTGCTTTGTTCGATTGCATTTTGGTGAGGGATATCATGTATGAATCAAAGGTATGATTGATAAATGGAAATGACAGCAAGTTAAGGTTGAAGGCGGATTGATAGCGCTTTGCGATGGAGATAGGCACTACGCCAACCGCTTCGCTGTAAGAGACGGCTTCTATCATCCCAAGCAAGGATTTATGTTCGCTGTAGGGTTTGCGTTGTGGCAGAACCTCATCGGTGATCCAATCGACAAACTTAAGGTCTAAACGGGTCAGATCGAAAAAGGCATGTCGCTCTTGTAGGTAACTGGCTCGGTTAATCGTATCCTCATTGAGGCGAGGATGGTCATGTTTAACGATACAGCACAGCTCATCTTGTTTGATGACGGAAGAGGTGAACATGACCCCATCAGGGCGGCTGATATCAATGATGATATCGACTTTCTCGTTGATCAGGTCATCGTAGATACGCTCTTCGTCCGATGGTATTTCAATCAATAGCACCTCGATAGGGCTATTTTTAAGCTCTTTATCTAGGTTTTGACGCATTGAGTGGAAGATGGCTTCGTGGCAATAGACGACAAATCGATGCGCTTGAGTGTCACTGAAGCCATCAATGCTCTCAACGATGCGGTCTAGTTCAAGTAGTGGGCTTTGTAGCTGTTGATACAACTCTTGCGCGAAGCGAGTCGGCGTGACACCACGGCCAGTGCGATTAAATAGGGCTTGGCCAGTGCGAGACTTGAGACGATTGATGCTGTTGCTGACCGCTGATTGGGTCAGGTCAAGCTGCTCAGCCGCTTTCGTTACAGACTGACATTCATAAACAGTGGCAAATGTGCGCAACAAGTTGAGATCCACTTTACTCGCCATATTCAATTCTCTGCACTTGGTAAGATAAAGGCAGCATAACACAGGTTAAAGTGATGAAAGTAGAGGGTTTGATTGGCGGGAATAGAAAGAGAGTAGGTGAGGCGTGAGCGCCTCACCTAAGTTTTGTTTTATGGATTACACCATCAAAACGAACACGATAGCCAGCAGTGTGATTGCCGAAGCAAACCAGTAGCACGCCACTTTACCGACAACGCCAGTATGGATTTTTAGGTCATGCATGCCATGGTGCAAACGGTGCATTGCATGCCACATTGGCAGCGCAAGCGTCGCGATAATAAACAGACCACCGATGATAGAGCTGGCAAAGCTAGAAACGCGCTCATAGCTCAGTGCTTCTGCATCCAGCAGGCCCATTGGCACGAGAATACCGATGACGAAAATCGTGATAGGCGTTAGCATCGCAAACCACGTGCCGCCTGCGCCGAATAGGCCCCACCAGATTGGCTCGTCTGAGCGTTTTGGTGCCGTATCTACCTTAGTATGGGTATGACTCACAATAAACTCCTTAGACAATAATCAGAACGACAAGTGAAATAAATGCAACGGCTGCCCATTGACCCAGCACGATGAGCTTTTTCTCAACCGGTTTGCCTTTGATTTTGATCGGCATTACCTGAGGCATCATGCTAAAGAAGGTATGGGCGTGGAATAAGCTACCCGCGAGCGCCACAATGTTGATCGCGATAACAACAGGGTTGCTCATGAAGCCAAGCCAAGTCTCCCAAGCTTCTGGACCTTGCACCAATGCGCCTAAACCAAACGTTAGGAACAGAGTGAATAAGATCAGAGGTAAAATAGTCGCCTCACGAATCATGTAAAAGCGGTAGAAAGAATGGCCCTTCCACCAGGTACGCTTCACTTCACGTACATAAGGTTTACGGTTACTCATGATTACGCCTCCTCTTTGACAGGTTTGCCATCAGGCTTAAGCATGGCAATCACAAAGTCCATTGATGATGCCACTTTGCCTTGGTTTACAGCTGCTGCTGGGTCGACATTTTTCGGACAAACTTCGGAGCAGTAGCCGACAAAGGTACAACCCCAAGCGCCGTTTTCGCCATTGATCATTGGCATACGTTCAGCGGCGCCGTTATCACGACTGTCTAGGTTGTAACGGTGAGCGAGCGTAAGCGCGGCAGGACCAATGAATTCAGGGTTGAGGCCGAACTGCGGACACGCCGCGTAGCAAAGACCACAATTGATACAACCCGCAAATTGCTTGTATTTCGCCATCTGCTCTGGCGTTTGAATGTTGGTGCCATCTTCCGGTGTGCGGTCGTTGCCAATGATGTAAGGCTTGATTGCTTCAAGGCGCTCAATGAATGGTGTCATATCCACAATGAGGTCTTTCTCGATCGGGAAGTTGGCTAATGGTTCCAGTCTCACGCCATTTGGGTAATCACGCAGGAAGCTCTTACACGCAAGTTTAGGCACGCCATCGACCATGATGCCGCACGAACCACAGATCGCCATACGACATGACCAGCGATAAGAAAGGTTCTTATCGAGGTTGTCCTTGATGTAACCGATCGCATCTAAGATCGACATAGTTTCATCAAACGGAACCTCGAAGGTTTGGAAGAAAGGCTCTGCGTCACGCTCCGGGTCATAACGCATGATTTCGACTTTCTGAATACGATTTGGTGACATTATGCTTGCTCCTCTTCCTTCGCCTCAGCTTGCTGTGCTTCTGCTGCTTTTTTCTCTTCAGCAGCGGCTTTCTCAGCAGCTTCACCGTAAAGACGTGCTTTAGGTTGTGACTTAGTGATGGTGACTTTGCTGTAGTCAATTTGTGGGTCAGCATCTGGTTGATAGAAGGCCAGAGAGTGCTTCAAGAACACTTCATCATCACGCTCAGTACAACCTTCATCTAGACGTTGGTGAGCGCCACGTGATTCTTTACGTAGGATGGCTGAATGCACCATCGCCTCCGCCACTTCAAGGCCGTAGCCCACTTCAATGGCGTAAAGTAGGTCAGTGTTGAAGACCTTACCTTTGTCTTTGATGCTGATTTTCTTGTAGCGTGCTTTCAGCTCTTGCAGTTTCTCAATGGTCGCTTGCATCAGATCTTCTTGGCGGTAGATACCACAGCCCGCTTCCATGGTATGACCCATTTCAGTGCGGATGTCTGCCCAGTTTTCATCGCCTTCTTGATTCAGCAGCGCATTGATGCGCTCTTCAGCGGCAGCCACTTGTGCTTGGATAACCTCTTCATTCCAGCCTTGGAACTCTTCAACACGCTTGACGGCATTTTCACCCGCAACACGGCCGAAGACGACAAACTCAGCCAGTGAGTTAGAGCCAAGGCGGTTGGCACCGTGTAGACCAACAGAGGCACATTCACCGACTGCAAATAGACCTTTGATGCGTGTCTCACACTGACCGTCAGTTTCAATACCACCCATGGTGTAGTGAACGGTTGGACGAATTGGGATTGGCTCTTTTGCCGGGTCAACGTTCACGTAGGCTTTCGATAGCTCACAGATGAACGGAAGGCGCTCTTGCAGGTACTCTTCACCCAAGTGAGTGAGGTCAAGGTGGACCACATCACCGAGTGGGTGTTTGATGGTGTTGCCTTTTTGCTGCTCATGCCAGAAAGCTTGAGAGACTTTGTCACGTGGACCAAGTTCCATGTATTTGTTTTTTGGCTCGCCAACCGGGGTTTCTGGGCCCATGCCGTAGTCTTGTAGGTATCGGTAGCCGTTTTTGTTGACGATGATACCGCCCTCACCACGACAGCCTTCGGTCATCAAGATGCCGGTACCTGGCAGGCCTGTTGGGTGGTATTGGACAAATTCCATATCACGCAGTGGCACACCATGGCGATAAGCCATTGCCATACCATCCCCCGTCACGATGCCGCCGTTGGTGTTGCAGTGATAAACACGACCCGCACCACCGGTTGCGAGAACCACAGACTTGGCTTTAATCGTGATGAGTTCGCCTTCAGACATGTGGATTGCGATAAGGCCTTGCACTTCACCTTCATCGACTATCAAGTCAACCACGAAATACTCATCAAAGCGGTTGATGTTGCTGTATTTCATTGAGGTTTGGAATAGGGTATGCAGCATGTGGAAGCCGGTTTTGTCGGCAGCGAACCAGGTACGCTCGACCTTCATGCCACCGAAGCGACGGACGTTCACTTCACCGTTTTCTTTACGGCTCCATGGACAACCCCATTGTTCCATTTGAATCATTTCGCGGGTTGCGTTCTCAACGAAGTATTCCACCACGTCTTGCTCACACAGCCAGTCGCCACCGCCAACGGTATCGTTGAAGTGGTTATCGAGGCTGTCTTCATCTTTGATTACTGCTGCTGAGCCACCTTCTGCTGCCACGGTGTGTGAGCGCATAGGGTAAACTTTAGAAATTAGGGCAATTTCTAGCTCAGGATTTGCTTCTGCCGCAGCAATTGCGGTTCTCAGACCAGCGCCGCCAGCGCCAATGACTGCGATATCTGTGGTAATTGTTTTCACAGTTATCCTCCAGTGTGTGTAAGTGATATGGCGTTCTACTTCGCCAGTTTTGACATTGCTATCTCATTAGAGCCTATTGATAAGTCCATGAATTAAAGGCTCATTTTTAGTCCACTCATTCCAAAGTGGTATCCCAGTGTAAAAGACTCAGGTTAAGGAAAAATTGATTTACTTAGGTTTTTTGTGCGGTATTTATTCATCAAATGTAAAAGTTAGGGGATCTGTGATAGCTATCACCGCGAGCAAAAGTTTGGGGTTATGAGGTGTCGGGAGTACACTAGCGGCGTTTGAAACTTACGAGAAAACCCTATGTCTACTTTTGCTTGGCAACCCTCAGCATCCATTGAGCAGCTCAAACAGCGCGCACAAGTTATCGCTCAAATCCGTCACTTCTTTGCACAAAGAGAGGTTATGGAGGTGGACACACCTGCGATGAGTCATGCAACCGTGACAGACATTCATCTGCATACATTTAATACTGAGTTTGTCGGACCAGAGTATGCTCAGGGGCAACCCCTTTATCTGATGACCAGCCCAGAGTTTCACATGAAACGTCTGCTTGCCGCAGGCAGTGGCTGTATTTACCAAATCAACAAGGCATTTCGCAACGAAGAGAATGGGCGTCATCACAACCCAGAGTTCTCAATGCTTGAATGGTATCGAGTCGGCTTTGACCACCACGACCTGATGGATGAGATGGATAGCTTGTTGCAGCTGGTGTTGAACTGCGGTAGCGCTGAGCGAATGACCTATCAACAAGCCTTCATTAAGGTTCTAGGAGTTTGTCCACTTGAGGCCTCAATGGATGAGCTCAAACAGGTGGCATGCACACTTGGTCTGGAAGATATTGCCATGCCGGAGCAAGACAGAGACACCTTGCTACAACTGCTATTTAGCATCGGTGTTGAGGTGAAAATCGGTCAGCACGTGCCGGCGTTTGTTTATGATTTTCCAGCGTCCCAGGCGGCGCTTGCAAAGATTAATCCGCAAGACCCGCGTGTGGCGGATCGCTTTGAGGTGTATTTTAAAGGGATTGAGCTTGCCAATGGTTTTCATGAGCTGGATAACCCAGATGAGCAACTGGCGCGTTTTGAGCAAGATAATCAAAAACGTCTTGAGATGGGTTTAAAGCCACAGCCGATTGATTACCATTTAATTGAAGCATTGAAGGCAGGCTTGCCCAATTGTGCAGGGGTTGCTTTGGGTATTGACCGCTTGATTATGCTGGCTTTGAACTGCGAACATATTGATCAGGTCACGGCGTTTGCTTTCCCAAGAGCGTAGTCATTGATAAGAGAGGAATAGAGGTACTACCTTACAAAAAGCAGTACCTCTATTAGGGGTGTTCTAACCTAAGTGACCTAAGACGTTGATGTTCTTATCTTCTGGGATCTCGTTATAAGAGAGCACCACAAGTCCTTTGGCAAACGTTCGAGCGTAGCGCGACAGTAGTGGTCGAAGCTGAGGGGCAACCAATAGCACCGGCTTATAGCCATTCTGCTTAAGCTGTTCACGAATATTTGGCATGTTTTGCTGTAGCTGAGCAAGTAGTGTTGGCTCTACTGGGAAGCCATCTAGCGCGACAGCGCCAGCTTGTTGAGCTTTGTTCAGTGCCGTCATCAGCATTTTCTCAAGATTATCGCTCAGGGTGAAAATGTTGAAATCATTCCCCGTACCCACCAAGTGATTGGTCAGCGTACGCTTAAGGCCAACGCGAATATCTGAAGCAATCAGAATCGGGTCTTTGGTGATTTCGCTGCTTTCCAACATAATCGAAGAGATATTCAATGTATCTTTCACTGGCACTTGATCGGCAAGCAGCTGGCGATAGACACGCATCTGTTGTTGGTGGGTCAGCTGTGTTGCCAAGCTCTCGGCAAGCTTTGGAGAGTGTTGAGCAAGGCGCTCCATAACACGCTCAACATCATCATGGTTAAACAGCTCTGAGGTGTGCTCTTTGATGATTTTGCTCAAGTGGGTGGCAATCACGGTTGCTCCATCAACCACAGAATAACCAAGATTCAGGGCTTGAGGTTTGTTGTTTGGTTCAATCCAAACGGCATCTAATTGATAAGCTGGGTCTTTTGCCAGCACACCGTCGAGCTGGCCATAAACCTCTCCCACGGCTAGAGCCATAAGGCGCTCAGGGTCGATTTCGCCTTTGGCGAGTACTTCACCATATAAGGAAATCGTATATTGAGTTGGTTTTAACTTCAGGTTATCGCGAATCGCAATTTCGGGAACGAGAAAGCCAGCCTGCTCGGTAATGGTTTTGCGCACACCACGCACACGCAATGCAAGAGGTTCACCTTGGTTTTTATCGACAAGGTTAACCAGACGATAGCCCAACTCTAGAGAGAGCGGGTTAACATGCGGTACATCGTGCCAATCTAGAGATGGCGCATCATCTTGCGCCACGGCTTCGGCGACCGCTTCGGCTTGCTCTAGTGGCTCAGGGTTAAGCTGCTTTCGACTCTGTTTCCAAGCGGCGAATGCCAGTAGACCAGCAAAACTGAAGAACGCCAGATGAGGCATGCCGGGAACAATACCGATCACCAGCATAATACCGGAGGCAGTGGCTAGCGTAACCGGTGAAGCCAGCATCTGCTGTTGAACATCATCCGATAGCTCACCAGAATCGCTAACGCGAGTTACGATAATCGCAGCCGCGACGGCAAGCAGTAGTGATGGGATCTGAGCAACGAGGCCATCACCAATGGTGAGTAGTGCAAAGCGCTGGAAAGCTTCTGCAGCACTAAGATCATGCTGCACCATACCAATAGTGACACCACCAAGGATGTTGATGATGAGGATGAGCATCCCGGCAATGGCATCACCACGAACAAACTTGGAGGCACCATCCATCGAACCGTAAAAATCTGCTTCGCGAGCAATCTCTCTACGGCGCTCTTTGGCTTGGTTTTGGTCGATTATGCCTGCATTGAGATCAGCATCAATCGCCATTTGCTTACCTGGCAATGAGTCTAGGGTAAAGCGTGCCGAAACCTCAGAAATACGCTCACCACCTTTGGTGATAACAACAAAGTTGATGATCATCAGGATGATAAACACCACGATACCAACAAAGTAGTTACCGCCGATGACCACATTACCAAAGGCTTGAATCACCTTACCTGCTGCATCACCACCGTTATGACCTTCAAGAAGAACGATACGTGTCGAAGCAACGTTCAGTGTCAGGCGCATCAGGGTTGCGACCAACAATATGGTCGGGAAGACACTAAAATCGAGTGGGCGAGTACTTGATACCGCAACCAGCAAGACGATAACCGCTAAGACGATATTGAAGATAAATAGCGTATCTAGCAGCACCGGAGGCAGTGGCAGGATCACCATCGCCAATACCGTCAACAGAAGGATAGGGATGCCGAAGTAGCTATTTTTAATCGCAGGGAATAATAAATTTAGTCTTTCTTTCATAAGGCGTTTTACTCGAATTAGCGATTTAGGTTGTGGTTAAAAAACGGTGTATTAGTCATGACGTAGTGCCTTTGGTATCGCGATTGGTGGCAGTGGTGTTGGTTTTACCTTGCGATCGCGTTTGTACTCTTTGAGCTGCATGACGTAGGTTAGAACGTGAGCGATAGCGACAAACAGTGGCCCCGGTACTTCTTGATCAACGCGCGTATTGAAATACACGGCACGCGTTAACGGTGGCAGGTTGAGTACTTCAATGTCATTTTGTCTTGCGATGGCTTGAATTCGCAGTGCCATTTCGTCTTCACCCTTGGCGACAACAAAAGGGGCACCGGCGCGGGAGAGATCGTATTTTATCGCGACGGCATAGTGCGTTGGGTTGGTGATCACCACGTCGGCGGTTGGCACAGAATTATCGATACGACGGCGCGACATTTGCTGCTGAAGCTGCTTAATCTTCTGCTTGATCTCTGGTCGACCTTCGGTGTTTTTGTGCTCTTCTTTCACTTCCTGCTTGGTCATCTTGAGCTGCTTGGTGTGGTTCCAGAGCTGATAAGGCATATCAATCAGACCAATCAGCAACACCACAAAACCAAAACAGATCAGCGCCTTGATTAAGTGGCTTAAAGTAACGCTAATACCTTGCTCCAAAGGCGCTCGCTGGGCAGCAATCAAGTTGGCTAAGTTACTGCTTAAGAGCCAATACAGTACGCCACCAATGAAGACAATCTTGAGAATCGATTTTGCGAGTTCAACCAGAGACTTAAGAGAGAACAGTCTCTTTAAGCCTTCAATTGGACTGATTTTGCTTAGCTTAGGCTTAATGAGCTTTAGGGACATTACCCATCCGCCGGGAATCATCGAGCTCAAGATGGTCACTAGAATAAGCACCGCAGCCATAGGCACAAACAGGCCGCCAAGCAGCAACACACTCTCACCAAGCTTTCTGGTCATGATGTCGGGCTGACGAATATCGTCGTAGGAGAGCTGGTAATTAATGACAAACAGCCTCTCTGCTTGCTGACCAAGATAGTGGCCATAAGCCCATAGGAAGAGGGCAATCGCGATAAACAGCACCCCAACCACAAACTCTTTCGACCTAGCCGCCTGACCTTCACGTTTTGCTTTACGCAGTTTCTGGGGACTGGGTTTTTCGCTTTTGTCTTGACTGGTTTGATTTTCTGCCATGGCTAGCTCCCTCCCATCTGACGCATTTGATACAGAATGTTATGAGAGAGCTCGGTATAGATAGCGGGCAAGCCAGAGAGCGAGAGCAAGATGGCACATAGCCCCAACATCATCGACATCGGGAAGCCCAGAGCGAAAACGTTGAGTGATGGCGCGGCGCGGTTCATCACACCAAAAGTTAGGTTAACCGTCAGCATCGCAGCGATGGTCGGCAGCGCAATTGAAACCGCAGCGACAATCATCCAACTGAATAGGCTGACGAGGTTACGTAGAGAGTACTCACTGATCCCGCCGCCAACCGGAAAGCGATCAAAGCTCTGGACTATGATGTCCAACGCCACCAAATGCCCATCGAGAGAGAGAAACAAGAGCGTGGTGAACATCAGAAAGTAGTTACCAATCAGCGCGATAGATATGCCATTGGCAGGGTCGTTCATCATTGCCATACCGAGACCCATCTGCATTGACATGATCTGTCCCACCATACCCATGACTGCAAATAAGAACTGCAGGCAAAACCCGAGCATTGCACCGATCGCGATTTGTTCTAATGCAAGTGCGATAGCTTGAACGGATACCGGATCGACTTCTGGCATTGCTGGTAAAAGCGGGCCAGCAATAATAGCGATAGAGAGGGCAAACAAGACACGCAGTCGAGGGCTTATGTACGCGTCACCAAAGAACGGCATGGTCAAAAAGGCTGCAGACAAACGAAAGAAAGGCCACCAAACTTGACCTAACATCGCAGTAATTTCAGCAAAAGATAAGGCGTACATCGAGGCTAGCTAACAATATTGGAGATAGTGAAGAACAGCTCATTGAAGAAGGTGCTGATGTTACGTAGCAACCACCCTCCGGCGAAAATCAGCATCAACAACGTGGTGAGCAAACGTGGCAAAAAACTCATGGTCTGTTCGTTAATTTGGGTCGTTGCCTGGAAAACAGCAACCACCAAACCGACCAGAAGGCTTGGGCCTATCAACACCACAACCATAGTGATGATCATGTAGATGGCGTCAGAGTATAGATTGGCAATGGCAGGGTTCATCGTCAGAGTCCCCCAAAGCTAGCACTGAGGCTACCCACCGTCATTGCCCAACCATCAACCATCACAAATACCATCAGCTTAAACGGTAGTGAGATAATGAGAGGCGATAGCATCATCATACCCATTGCCATCAGCACACTGGCCACGACGATATCGATGATCAGAAATGGAATGAATAGCATAAAACCAATCTGGAATGCGGTCTTAAGCTCACTGATCACAAACGCTGGCAGAAGGACAGCAAAGCTAATCTCTTCAGGTTCTAGGTCGAGTGGGTCACCAGCGATACGCAGCATCTGCTCGAGAGAGTTCTCATAAGTTTGGGTCAGCATAAACTGGCGAATAGGCTGCTCGGCAACGGAAAAGGCTTGTTGGAGCGTAATCTCACCCGCTTCATAAGGCTTGTAAGCTTCGTCGTAAATGGGCGTCCAAACTGGCTTCATAAGCAGCATCGTCATGGTGAGAGCAATACCGATGAGAATGCGGTTGGGTGGACTTTGCTGCAGACCAAGCGCCTGACGCAAAATAGCCAGAACAACGATGATGCGCGTGAAACTGGTCATCATCATCAGCATGGCCGGTAAGAAAGTCAGTGCAGTCATCAGGATAAGGATCTGAACCTTAACTGAGTACTCTTCACTGCTATCACCGTCCGTAACGGTAATAAATGGGATACCTTGATCGGCAAAGGCTAGGTCAGAGAAGAGACCCAGCCCGATAAAGACAAACAGCCCTAATGCCATTTGTTTGAATAAAGTGTTATAGCGAGACTTCATTCAGTGCGTCTTCCGCAATGCTAGTGATGCGCAGGCCATATTTATCGTTCACTACGACAACTTCAGCATGACCGAGTAAGTGACCGTTTACTTTGACATCCAGTGGTTCGCCATTCAGTTTGTCCAGCTCGATAATTGAGTTGGGACCTACTTGCATCAGCTCACCCAGTGGCAGCGATGTGCTTGCTACTTCAAGTGTTACCGATACAGGGATCTGACGGAAAAAGCTCAGTTCGCGAGGAGCTGCAGTTGTCGGTGTTTCTACTTCAGATGTGACGGTGGTTTCCGAGAAGATATCAGCCACTTCCGCATCAAAGTTCAGATCATCTTCTAGTGATAGATTCAGGGTTTGGTCATTCATGATGAAAAATTCTCAGTTGGATTGATGTGATCAGTTATGTGAAGTACTAAGTGATTGCTCTGCTCGGAAACACGAGCCAAGAAGAGTTTTTGCTCGCCTGAGCTCACTTCGACAATCTCTTTGATGTCCGAGGTAATGATGTCACCAACACGCAGTTGAGCCACTTGTTCCAAAGGCATACTTTGTTGAGCAAGGATTGCGTTTAGTTTTACCGGGACTTGGCGCAGTTGGTGGTTGCGTTTCTCATTGATGGCCTCAGGGCTCAATGTGGCGGCTTTGTTTGATTCGCCAAGGGCGACCAATAAGTTGTCGTCGAGTGAAACACTCAGTTCACCTTTAAGCTCCCCAATAGAAATCTCATATTGAGCGTGCAGGCAACAGGTCTCAAATGCAGGGCTGGTTTCTAATACACGCCAGTTAGCATCAAGCTGTTTTAGGGCGATGGCCCCAAGACGGGCTTGCACTCGTTTTTCACTAGCGTTAAGGCGAAGCTGAGAGACATCTGAAAACTCAGAACTAAATGAAGGCTTACCCCCATAAAAAGCTTCTGCCAATTGAGTCAATAGGTAATGGTTTACCTCTAATCGACAAACACCCTGATGAGAGGTGTGTTGATAGAAGCACGCGGCAGAATGCAGAGGCTTTGTTGGCTTCATCTCAATGCTTAAAGATTTAAGCTCTATGTGACAATCACTGCGACGAACCATCGCGTTGATAGCGGCAGCCAGTGCGTCTTCGATACTGTGCAAATTGGGAGTAAGGTTCGCTTTAGCAATATTCAACGGTCGGCCAAGAGTTCTAGGGTCGATATTAAATACATCGAGTTTTTCACTTTCTTTTTTGATGTGCTTGTTATTGCTTTTCATGCGTAGCCCGAACTTATCTAAATATGGTTATTCGATTTGCTGTTTCCGTATTTCTGTATTTGACATTTACAGGACAGTGTCAAATTCATCCGTATTAAGCACTAACTTTTCTAGGAATAATATTAAAAAAAGATCTTTGGTGAACCGATATCACACTTTTAAATTTATTATTAATTTCATTTAAGTTATGCGGAATGATTGTTTGCGCAAATGACTGACGATCTTGAGTTTTGCCTTTAACTACAGCTGTTTACGTTTTAATGACAGTTGTATCAATAATGTGTTGATTTTGCTGTTATCGCTAAGTATATGGTTTTGTTAACTATTATTACATATATTTAACCGGCGAAATTCGACCATCAATGTGTGTTTTTGCACGTAAAATGTAAGAAAATGTTAATTAGTGATGGGTTTTTATCTGCCAAATGTGATCTTCGTCCAAGCAGTAAAAATAACGTCATTAGCTACTATGGAAAATATTAATAAGCGCAAATAGCATGAGGGCGAATTAAATATATTTTAATTAAATAAAAGCATTTTAATTAAATAATTCTATTCTTGTTGCGATTTTCTGTCGTATCTAAATATAGAGTTTGCCCAGGGAACACTTCCCAGTGCTGATTTACACAAGCGGGTTTAATCAGAGTTACTGAAGGAATTAACATGACGTTTTTTAGGTTGTTAACGGTTGGTGTGTTTGTGCTACCAACAACGTTGCTTGCTCAAGTGATGCAAAAGCCACTCGACTTGGTGGAGTGGCGCTTCGCTGGTGACCGATTTCAATGCCATATGGAGACACCACTCAAGTTTGATGGCCACGCTCGCATCAATGTGCAGTCCGGTAAAACGCCTGAGTTGTTGATTGAGACCTTCCAAAGACCCGCGGCTTTTGACTCTGCTTGGTTGAGCATCAACGATGAAGTGTGGCGCGTGAATGCCGAAGTTGAGCGCTGGCTGGATGGGGATGCAAAGGGTGAGTTTGGCGTGCGCTTTTATGACGCGACAGCCATCAAGTCACTACTGACAAAAATGGAGCAAGGCTCATGGGCACAAGTCTCGGTTCTCGACAAGCAAACGGGTAAACCGGTTAGCTGGGATATACCTGCAGTTAACTTTTCTCACTCCTTACAAGAGATGAAGCAGTGTATGGCCAACCTACTTCCAATGAGCTTCTCTCAGGCACAAGACAATCAGTTTTATTTTGGTACCAATGGGACACAGCTTAGAACCGCTGACAAACGTGTGTTAGATGATTTGGCGCAGTATATCCGCTGGGACTCTTCATTGACTCAGATACTGGTGGATGGTCATACCGATGATCAAGGTCACGCTTTGAGCAATATCGATCTGTCGCGACAACGTGCTAACCAAGTGCGTGATTACCTAGTGAGTCAGGGTGTAAAAGGACAAAAGATTCAAGTTCGAGCACATGGTCAGCGCTTTCCACAGGCGAACAATTTGGATGCCGAAGGTCGTAACAAAAATCGACGCGTTCAAGTGCGCCTAGTTCAAGGGGGTGCATCGTGAATATCGGTGGGCGTACCCAAATCATCTTTGTTCACCCATGCCTTGAGCACACTTATGCTGTTCAGCAAGAAATTGAGTTAGCAGGGTATTCTTGTGTCTGCTTTAACAATGGTTTTGATGCCTTGATTCGATTGAGCGCTGTGCCTGACGCTATCTTGATTGCGTCCTCTAAGCTCAAAGATATGTCTCTTTTAGAAGTTATCGAGAAATCGAAACACCTTTCACCGCACTCCACGACGATTGCGATGGTGGACTACACCAGCAATCAGCTTGCCAGTGAAGCAATGCGTGCGGGTGCCTCTGACTATCTGTTGGAGCCTTATCAATCTCAACAGTTGATTGACTTGATAAAACGAGTATCGACCGTACGCAGAGCCTCAGATGATCTGGTTGCAAGCAGTTGGCGAAGCCAGCAGGTGTTGCAACTTGCACATCGCGCTGCGCAAACCGATGCCACTGTATTAATAACAGGGGAGTCGGGGACCGGAAAAGAGGTACTGGCCAAATATGTGCACCAACACTCGCCGCGTAAAGACGCACCTTTTGTTGCGATTAACTGTGCGGCCATTCCTGAGTCGATGCTAGAAGCGGTGCTATTTGGACATGTTAAGGGCGCATTCACCGGTGCTACCACCTCACAAGCGGGTAAGTTTGAAGAGGCGGAAGGGGGCACTTTGTTGCTTGATGAAATTGGTGAAATGCCGCTCGCTGTGCAGGCGAAGCTTTTGCGCGTTTTGCAAGAGCGTCAAGTTGAACGCTTGGGTAGTCACAAGGCGATTGAGTTGGATATCCGAATTATCGCTGCGACGAATGTCGACTTGCAACAGGCAGTGAGTGAGCGACGCTTTAGACAAGACCTTTACTATCGATTGGATGTGCTGCCACTGCAGTGGCCGCCTTTGCGCGAGCGTAAAGAGGATATCTTACCGCTGGCAGAGCACTTCATCGCCAAATATAACCGAGGTTGTAACGAGACGTGTCGCTTGACGGCAGAAGCACAGCAAGCCCTTGTGAGCTATGACTGGGTGGGCAACATTCGAGAGCTTGAAAATACCATTCAGCGCGCTCTAGTTATGCGACACAGCACTTGGATTACCCCTCAGGATTTAATGCTGCCAACCCTACCCAGTGCTGCTGCCCCCATCAATCGTTCATTGATGCCGGATACGCAGCCACAAGAGCGACTAAAGAACACCAAGAAATACGCTGAGAATCAGTTCATTCTCGATACGTTAGCTAAGTATGACGGTCGCAGAAACTTAACCGCAGAAGCCCTAGGGATCACGACGCGAGCTTTACGTTACAAGCTTGCTGCGATGAGAGAGCAAGGGATTGATGTCGATACCGTTCGCCAATATGCCCATACAGCGGCTTAATTGAGAGAGTCATTTCATGTCAACGCAACATTCTGCTATGCAGCAGAGCATGATCAATACAATGGGAAGTATGCGAGAACGTGCTCAGTTGGGCACAGAGGTTCACGCTAACCCACACACAGGTCAGAGAGATAATTTCCATACCGCGATGAAACAAGCGATTCGTCACGTCGACAATCATCAACAGCATGCAAGCCAATTGACCGCAGATGTTGATGCCGGGCGTTCAGATGATCTCGTTGGGGCGATGGTTGCTAGTCAAAAGGCCAGCATTTCATTTCAAGCCCTATCGCAAGTAAGAAACAAAGTGCTGTCGGCGTATGACGATGTACTAAAAATGCCACTTTAGTGAGGGTTAAATGAGCGTAACAACATTAGACAGTCAGACCAACGAAGCAGAAACCCCTGCACGTTGGAAGCAGTGGCAACAAAAGATAACCGAGTTTAAGAGTAGTCATCACAAAGCATTCATCATTGCGATTCTAGCAGCTTTAATCACGCTGTTTATCGTAGCGATTTTGTGGACCAAGTCAGTCCCTTATAGAGCGTTATATGGTGAGGCTGAGCGTTACGACAGTGCTGAAATTTTAGATGTGCTGACCCAGGTAAAAATTGCCTACAAGATTGATAACCAAACGGGTCAAGTCTTGGTGCCTGAGAACAAGTTAGCGGATGCTCGAATTACTCTGGCAGCCCATGGTGTTAAGGCACAACTTCCGCAAGGCTTAGATATTCTCGATAAAGCAACGGGCTTGGGGACAAGTCAGTTCATTGAAAATGCACGTTACCGCCAAGGTTTAGAGGGTGAGCTTGCACGTACTATTTTAGCCATCAATGTGGTTAACAATGCTCGTGTTCATTTGGCTATCCCAAATCGCACCTTGTTTGTCGGCATCAATGAAGAGAAACCTTCTGCGGCAGTCATGGTAGAGCTATTACCAGGTCGTACACTTGAGCAACAGCAGGTTGAGGCGATTGTTAACTTGGTCAGCGGCAGCATTACAGGCATGCCTGCTGAAGGTGTTTCTGTTGTCGATCAACACGGTAATTTGCTCAGTGCAGACATTCGTGATGGCAATCAGGCGCGCATGAGCGTGCAGTACCATGAGATACAGCAGCGTACAGAGCGCGACATTGTTCATCGCGCAACGGATATGCTGACGCCATTGCTGGGTATGGGCAACTTTAGAGTTCAGGTATCAGCGACACTAAACTTCGACCAGATTGAAGAAACAGCAGAGTCTTTAGAGGGCGACCCTGTTGTGCGCTCTGAGTTTAGTCTTCAGGATAACTCTCAAGGCCAATTGGCACTTGGCATTCCAGGTGCACTAAGCAATCAAGCTCCAGTGGAGGGCGAACAGGCGAATAATGAGTCGAGAAATGAGCGTGCTGAAAACTCTCGCCAATACGATTTTGGACGCAAAGTCCGCCATACCAAGATGGCACAAGGCGGCATTGAGCATCTATCTGTTTCTGTTCTGCTAAACGATTCAGTTAGCGAGCAAGGTTGGCAGCAAGCAGAGCTAGAGCAAATTGCACAGATGGTAAAAGACTCTGTGGGTTACATTGATGAGCGTGGCGACCAGTTCAGTTTGCACGCATTTAATTTTGCAAGGGAGCCCGAGGTGGTAGCAGACCCTATGCCGTGGTGGCATCAACAACATAATTTAGTGCTGATCCAATATGGTCTATACGCACTGATTACTTTGAGCTTTATTTTCTTCGTTCTACGACCTTTGATCAAAACACTCTCGACCTCGCCATCTGAGCGTAGCATCGGTGAGAGTCACACATTGGCGGTGAGCACGTCAGCAGCAAGCTTAGCAGCAGCGCCAAGCCCAGCAGCGATCCCTAGTGGGAAAATGGACAGTGACCAAGACTTAGCGGATGCCCTCATTGACTCAATGATGGGTGGCGGCAGTGTGGAGAATGAAATGGAAGGCAGCTCTACAAGCAGTGGTGACTTGTACGATCTACCCCCTCTTGGTTCTGACCTCGAAGTTCAAGTTGAACACCTGCAGAAATTGACTGCAGCTGAATCTGAGCGTGTTGCTGATGTTGTGAAAAAATGGGTGAATTCGAATGAGTCTTAATAATGTATCTTTGCCAGATGACGTGCTTTTAAATCCAATAGAGAAGTCGGCTATCCTGCTATTGAGTATGGGAGAAGACGCAGCAGCACAAGTCATGGCACACATGTCACGTGATGAGCTTCTTAAGGTCAGT
This sequence comes from Vibrio astriarenae, assembly GCF_010587385.1. Classification (NCBI taxonomy): domain Bacteria; kingdom Pseudomonadati; phylum Pseudomonadota; class Gammaproteobacteria; order Vibrionales; family Vibrionaceae; genus Vibrio; species Vibrio astriarenae. The sequence continues at coordinate 3,025,656 of NZ_CP047475.1, read as the reverse complement.
CACGCGATGGCTCACCAGCCTGCAATAAAGAGTATTGAAGCTCAGTTCGTTTTACAGGGCTTCTTTGACGAGTTTCGTGCTCAATCTGGTATCAGTGGCGCATCGCGCACATTCTTGCAGCGTACTCTGGATAAAGCCCTCGGCGGTCGTCTTGCACGTAACCTTCTCGATAGTATTTATGGTGATGAAGTTCGCACAGTGATGCAGCGCTTGCAATGGATACAACCAAGCCAGCTAGCGAATTTTCTCAGTTATGAGCATATTCAGATGCGCGCACTATTTATCGCCTTCTTGCCGGCCAATATCGCATCGGAAACACTCGAAGAGTACGATCAAGAGACGCAAAAGGAGCTGCTATTCCGTATTGCCAACTTGAGTGAAGTGACTCGAGAGGTGGCAGAAGAGCTACAAGAGCTCGTCGATCGCTGCATCGAGTATCTTGCTGACAACGCCAACTCCGTAGTAGAGGGTGAGCAGCAGGCAGCGGACATCATCAACCGTTATCAAGGTGACCAAGCAAGCTTAATGGAAGCACTGCAAGAGCACGACCATGACTTGGTTGAGCGCTTGAAGGGTAAGATGTACGAGTTTGGTATTTTGGCTCGCCAGTCAGAAGCGATTCGCACGCAAATTGTTGAATCGGTACCGATTGAAACCTTGGCGATGGCGATGAAAGGCGCGGATGCACAAACTCGTAAAGCTATCTTCTCTATTTTGCCTAAACGTATGCGCCAGTCTTTCGAATCTGAAATGGCGGCGATGGGTAAAGTGTCAATGAGCCAAGTAAGACGCGCACGCAATGATGTGATGGATTATGTCCGAGAGTTGAATGAGTCGGGTGAACTAACCCTACAGCTCTACCAAGAAAAAACGGTGGACTAATATGTCAAAACGTAATCGCATCGTACGCTTAGAGCCGCATCAATATCGAAGCTTTCGGTTTCCACCGATTGTCGAGCCATCGGCACTGAAGGCGCCCACGCATCAGCCTGAGCCGAGCTTGGATGATGAGTTCGGTCTTGGAGAGTTTACTGGCTTTGATGAGTTTGACACTTTTTCCGATGGTGAGCCTGAGCTGAGTTTTGAAAATGAGCCAGACGCACTTGAAGAGAGTAGCGGTGATATTCAACAGCAATACAGCCAAGGCTTCCAACTGGGCATGACCAAAGGCTACGACGAAGGTGTCAAAGAAGGTCTAGAGAAAGGGCAAGTTCAGGGTTTTGAACAAGGCCTGGTCGCTGGCCAGCAGCAAGGTATAGAGCAGGGCAAGCAAGAAGGCAAAAAGGCGTTTGTTGAAGCGGCAAAGCCTTTTGCCTTAATGGCGGAAAAACTCGACAAACTGTTTGTTGAACAAGAGCGTCGCCAACGAGAACAGGTGTGTGAGCTAGTGAAAAAAGTATCGCAGCAGGTGATTCGCTGTGAACTGACCCTGCAACCACAACAGATTTTGGCCTTGGTCGAGGAAACACTAGAAACATTACCTAGTGAACCTGTTGGCATTAAAGTGATGATGGCCCAGGAAGAGTTTTCACGTATTCAAGAGGTGGCTGCTGAGAAGATTGAGCAGTGGAATATTGTGTGTGATCCGACTTTGCGTCAGGGTGATTGTCGTATTGTCACCAAGAACGCTGAAGCGGATGCCGGTTGCGATCAACGATTAGAAACCTGCATGGAGTCGGTGAAAAAGCACTTGCTTGAAGAGCCCGCTGCTGAGCTCGAAAAAACCGCTGAGCCAGCATTATGACCAGTGCCATAGACCAGCGCTTACAAGAGGCAATGGCCTCAATAGAGGCGATCCCTGTCGCGAAAGTCACGGGTCGCCTTGTTAAAGTCACAGGCTTGATGCTTGAGGCGGTTGGTTGTCGGCTGTTAACGGGCCAACGCTGTTTAGTGGAAACGGGGTCGGGTGAGAAGATTGAAGCTCAGACAGTGGGCTTTAATCACGACGTTGCTTACTTGATGCCGATCCGACCTGCAACAGGGTTGTTTTCAGGTGCGAGAGTTTGGCCAGTCGAGGGTGAGTGTCATCTAAACATCAGTGATGATTGGTTCGGCCGAGTGATTAATGGCTTGGGTGAACCGATTGATGATCTCGGAACGCTGGGCCTTGGTGAGCGAATTAGCTTACAAGGTCAAGCGGTGAACCCAATGAAGCGCCAACCGATCACCCAACCTCTCGATGTTGGTGTCAGAGCGATCAACAGCATGCTGACCATGGGTAAAGGGCAACGTATGGGGCTTTTTGCTGGCAGTGGTGTTGGTAAGAGTGTGCTGCTTGGCATGATCACACGTCAAACTCAAGCCGATGTCGTAGTGGTGGGTTTGATAGGTGAACGGGGTCGTGAGGTGAAGGAATTTATCGATCACGCCTTGGGTAAAGAGGGATTAGCCAAGGCTATTGTAATTGCTTCTCCTGCCGACGAATCACCGCTGATGCGCTTGCGCGCTTCTCAACTTTGTCATCGCGTTGCAGAGCACTATCGAGACCAAGGTAAAGATGTTCTCTTGTTAATGGATTCATTAACCCGTTATGCGATGGCACAGCGGGAAATCGGCTTGGCACTTGGTGAGCCACCGGCCACCAAAGGTTACCCACCTTCTGTTTTTAGCATGCTACCTCAGCTTGTCGAGCGAGCAGGCAATAGTCACCACCCCGAAGGGAGTATGAGCGCCATCTATACGGTGTTAACGGAAGGGGATGATCAACAAGACCCGATTGCTGATAGCGCTCGCGCCATACTTGATGGCCACATTGTTCTCAGCCGTCAGTTGGCCGAATCTGGACACTATCCTGCGATTGATATCGCACAGTCTATCTCACGTACTATGCCTTTGGTGGTTGATAAGCCGCAGGTAGAGAACGTGATGCAATTTAAGCACCTTTACAGTCGTTACCAAGAAGTCAAAGAGCTGATCCCATTAGGAGGCTATCAGCCCGGAAATGATGAGGTGATGGATACCGCAGTGCGAGTCTATCCGGCGCTGATGAGTTTTTTGCAGCAGGCTCAAGATGAAGCGTCTGATTTTGGAAAATCACAACAGCAGTTGGCTGAGTTAATAGGAGAGATTGGTCATGGCCGCTAAACAAGGATTGCAGCGCTTTCGAGATATGAACCAAGACAGGCTCGAAAAAATCGGTCAGCAGCTGCAAAAACAACAGATGCAAAGTGCACGCTTCGAGCAAAATGTTGAGCAGCTAAAGTCTATTTATGATGAGTGCCAAGTGATCGACGGCGAAAGTGCAATGGCTTGGCGTAATCGACATCAACTGCGTGATGATTTGCAACACTTAGAGAAGCTACAACAACAGCACTTTGCGCTCGCCCAAGCAGAGCAGCGCCGTTTGCAATCACATCTACAACAGCAGAATGTTCGCGTTAAGAGTTTGGATACTGTGTTGGATAAACGCCGTAAGATCGAACTTTCCAAGGCAATGAGAACAGAGCAGAGATTGAATGATGAGATCGGTGCACAACGATATTTTCAGCGCAGATTAAATGGAAGCCTACCCCAGTAAAGACTGGGGTTATTCTGGCGCGTAGATTTGTGACTCAGAAGATGATTGAGTCAATTCAGTCAAAATACTTTGCTGCATAGAGAGTAGATGGCCATTGCGCTCATTTTGAGCTTGGCACTCAGAGACCGACTCTTGCAGTTTTATCCAGTTTTTTGTGAGAGGTTTCGCGATGCTATCAGGCAAAGCCTCAATCAGCTTCTCAACCCCTTTTGCATCAGAAGATACACCGATACGCATCAGTAGTTGGCTGCGTTTAGCGGCCCTATCTTCCAGCTTTGCTAGAAACTTTTGGTATTGTGCAGCGGTCTGTTCCAAGCGTTCTGAATCACGCTTTGTCAGCATGGTATGCTGTGCTTTTAGAACTTTTAGCAGTGCCTGATAGTCTTGAACATCCAAGTTTACTGCTTGAATAAAAGCTTTGATGGCCGCTATTTTGTCGCTATTCATCGCCATCTCTAGTCACGTTGGTGAGTGTTTAAGATAGCGCTAGCCAGCTCATTGAGGTCAACGTTAAAGTCGCCCTGTTTTAATTCTGCACGAACTTGGTTAACACGCTCTAGGTCAACATCAGGTAGAGCGCTAAGCTCTTGCTGCAGGGACTCAAGTTGCTGAGCTTGCGGGCTTACTTGGGCCAATGGTGTCACATTTGCCTTAGCTGATTTATCTGCCGTTGCTTTTTCAACAGGCTTACTTTCTGGTGGATTCACTTTAAGCACGTTTGGATTTGCGTTTGGACCAATTTTCATTGTTGATTTCTCTTTACTGGTTTGGGTCACTATCTAATAACGACACGCTTTATTGGGAGCTTAAAAAGTGACGCAGACAAATTAGAAGATACTTTTTACCTTGCCAGGCTCAATAACGATGGCATTAATCACGTTTCCAGAACTGGTATTGCGAACTCGAATTTGCTGTCGTTCATAGCCACTTTCCAGTGCTACCCCCGCCGTTGAAGTCGAAAAGTTTGTCCCTTGAGCAATCATCACCACTTGTTCGCCTCGATGAATGACATAAGGGGCACTGACTCTCTCTGGAGCGATCACTTTTCCTTGGCGCAATTGTCGTTGAGCTCGTTGGCCAATGAGGCGAGAAGGTTGGGAAACAAAATCTCGATTCATGCGAGCCAGAGACATGCTTCTTATCTCAATATCATCACTGAACAATACCTTATCTTTAGCAATGGTCTGTTTTGCGTAGACGACAGGCACAGAGGCATCAAAATAAGCTTGCGCTTGTATAGACCAACCCTCGTCGTCTGGGCAATTGACACGATAGCGAAGATTGCCTGCTGGAAGGCGACGTTTATCGCGTCTTTCTACTGTAAGTGGTTGCTCGCAGCTCAATCGATGGCTCCCAGAGGGGAGCGTGGTGGAGAGCGTTTGTTTTGATAGAGTCCACTGATTTCGTTTCGTCATATGCTCGACCTGACGCATCACATCACCTTTTAGCACCTGTGATATTTTCTCGTTCTTTGTGGTGTCTATATCACTCTTCGCCAAGGTGAACGGACTGACAAAAACAAGCATAAAGGCGCTCACCAACAATCGTTTATTTCTCATCGCTACAACACTCTCTTCTCTCTCATGAATGTTCTTTTCCTGCTTCCGTTGTTACTTCCTCTTGGGGCGGAAATGGTGCTTCCCATTAGCTTATCCACCCGAGTTAATCTCTTTAAAATCAGTAATTTAAATTTTGGCACGTATCTTGTTATGTATTGCGCCTAACCAAGAAAATATTGGCAAGGATACTCAATGACAATCAGTTTTGATAGTGCACTTGGCGTACATCCTCACGCGTTAAATCTGCGTGCGGAGCGCTCAAAGGTTATCGCAGGTAATTTGGCTAATGTCGATACCCCTGGATTTAAAGCGCGTGACTATGATTTTCAAGCTGCACTGGCAGAAGTGGAAAGTCGTGTCCAATCAGGTCAATCCGTGGGTTTGTCTGCGCAGCAGCTGAAATATCGCAATCCATACAACAACGCCATCGATGGTAACACCGTTGAGTTGGGTGTTGAGCAGGCGATGTTTGCTCAGAATTCAATGGATTTTGAAACCAGTTTGACCTTTCTCAATATGAAGTTTAAAGGGCTGTCGACAGCCATAACAGGGCAGTAATTTATGTCTTTTGCAGATATTTATCAGATCACTGGCTCAGCGATGACGGCGCAAACGACGCGCCTCAACACCATCGCGAGTAACTTAGCAAATGCGAACTCTGGCTCAACGACGGAAGCGGATACGTATCGCGCCCGTAAGCCGGTGTTTGCAACGGTTTATGAGCAGCATCAGCAATCTCTTTTTGGACCAACGAATCCAACGTCCGGTGCTCGAGTGCAGGTGTTGGATGTTGTGAACACCGATAGCCCACTTGATAAGCGTTATGAGCCGGGCAACCCAATAGCTGACGCCGATGGCTATGTGTTCTACCCGAATGTCGATGTGGTGCATGAGATGGCTGACATGATGTCAGCATCACGCAGTTTCGAAACGAATGTTGATGTCCTAAGCCGCACGCGCAGCATGCAGCAGGGCCTTCTTAAACTTGGTCAGTAGGGAATAAATCATGCTAGCAGTAATGTCAGATGACAATGCCAACGCTTCAGCTGGTCACGATGGGCAAATCGCCTCTAATGGCGGTCAGGACAACACGTTCCTAACGCTGATGATTGCGCAAATCCAAAACCAAACACCATTGGACCCACTAGATACCACTCAGTTCATGACTCAATTGGCGCAGATGACGCAGGTTGAGACCATGCAAAACATGAACTCGACAGTGACCAACCAGATGGTACTGCTCGATAACATTCAGGTACTAACCACAGCAGGTATGGTAGGCCAAGAGGTGCGTGTTTCTACCGATGAAGTCGAGTTTGATGGCGAGACTCATAAAGGTGTAATTGACCTAACCAGTGCTGTCGAGAGCCTCAACATTGAAATTCGTGATGATGCTGATCAGCTGGTAGAAACCATCGAGCTGGGTGCTCACAAAGAAGGGGAAGTGGACTTTGTTCTTGACCCTAAAGCACTCGGTTTGCCGGATGGTCAATATCAATTATCAGTGGTGACTGATGATTCTTCATATTCACCAGAGCTTATGCTCGATGGCGTTATCGAAAAAATGCGTATCCCACCAGGTGGTGGTTCACCGGAGTTTCTTATCTCTGGTGTTGGTTACGTGCCGTTTTTCCAAGTTACTCAGTATGGCGATCTTGAGGTTAGTGATGACACGCCATCTGTTTCTCCGTTTATGAGTCGTCTCGCGAGAAAGTAAGCCATAGGGCTTTATGCGAGTTATAGACATGAAATTAGATATTTAGGAATCAATAGAATGAGCTTCAACATTGCAATGAGTGGTCTAAATTCCACTTCTCAAGAGCTAAACACAATCAGTAACAACATCGCCAACGTTTCAACGGTGGGTTACAAGTCTTCACGCGCCGAGTTTGCAGCCGTAATGAATGGCGGCATGGGTGGTGGTGTTGAAATGTCGACGGTATCACAAAGCTTTAATGGCGCAAACATGGTCATGACAGGTCGCTCTATGGACTTAGCAATTGGTGGCAATGGTTTCTTTGTTCTAGAAGGTTCAGACGGTACGACGTCATACACGCGTGCGGGTATGTTCCATCAAGATAAAGACAACTTCATTGTGAACAACAATGGTGATCGTCTACAAGGCTACAACGTTGATGCTAATGGTAATGTGATGACAGGTGTGGTGTCTGATCTGCAAGTGAAGACAGGCTCTGTTCCAGCCAAAGCGACTGACAAAGTCGATTTTGCCGCCAACCTTGATGCTGGCGCGTCAGTGATTGATACGGACGAGAATGAGTTTGATCCTGAAAACAACGACAGCTACAACTCGTCTTACACGACGACCGTTTATGACTCTCTAGGTAATGAGCACACGCTGACTCAGTACTTTGTGAAAACCGATGAGAACGAGTGGGAAGTACACTACACCATGAACGGTGACGTTCTGGATGAAACCACAACGATGACCTTTGACACAGAGGGTAATCTAACGGCTCCAACAGGTAATGTTGGTATTAGCTTCAACCCAGAAAATGGTGCCTCTGCAATGGAATTTGATATTGCGATGAGTGGCACAACCCAATACGGCAGCGACTTTGCGGTTTCTACTAACCGTTCAGATGGCCACACTGCGGGTGAGTTGACAGGTGTCACCATCGATGAAGACGGCTTCCTATTTGCAAACTACAGCAATGGTGAGCGAATGATGCAGGGCCAGGTAGTACTCGCTGATTTCCCAAATAGCGGTGGTTTGGTTCAAGTAGGAAACACAGCATGGAGTGCGACTCAAGCATCGGGCCAACCTCTAGTTGGAGCCCCTGGTACAGGTACACTTGGTGCATTGAGTGCAGGCTACCTTGAAGAGTCAAACGTTGACCTAACTGGTGAGCTAGTGGGCTTGATGACAGCGCAGCGCAACTATCAAGCAAACGCACAGTCTCTATCAACTCAGCAAACGCTGACTCAAGTACTCTTCAACCTGTAGGCGCACGCTAGATGGATAAGATGGTTTATACCGCTGCATCGGGTGCCTCACGGGTGTTTACCGCGCAGCAAATCACGACTAACAACCTTGCGAACATCAATACGCATGGCTTTCGTGCAGATATGGAGCGTGCTCAGTCTTACGCCGTACAAGGTGCCGCGTATGACACTCGTGCGCTCGTGCAGCCACAAACCAGCGGTACTCGCTTCGACCCAGCAGCGCTGCAACAAACCGACCGATCGCTTGATTTAGCGATTCGTGGTGACGGTTTTTTTGCTGTGCAGACACCTGACGGTGAGCAAGTCTATACCCGCGCGGGTAATGTAGAACGCGACCCAGAGGGTGACCTATCAATTAATGATATGCCGCTGCTTGGCAATGATGACGCCCCTATTAACGTCCCGCTATTCAGTTCAATTGAGTTTGGCGATAACGGCACCATCAGCATTGTGCCGGAGGGTGAAGAGATCGCGATTGATATCGGCCAGGTGAAACTGGTGAACCCTGACGTTGCTGAGCTTCAGAAACTCGAAACGGGTCTGTTCGGTAGTCAAGAGCCGTTTGCACCAGCGGAAGATGGTGAAGTAATGATGGTTTCTGGCTTTTTAGAGCAGAGTAATGTTGTTGCTGTCGAGGAGATGGTGGCGTCAATGCAGCTTAGCCGCAACTTTGAAATGCAACTGAAAATGATGCAAACCGCAGAAAAAATTGCTGAGGCAGGTAATCGCCTGCTTCGCGCGTAGAGGAAAGATAAATGAACGCAGCACTATGGATTAGTAAAACCGGTCTTGCCGCTCAAGATGCAAAAATGGCGACCATTTCCAACAACCTGGCTAACGTAAACACTGTTGGCTACAAGCGCGACCGCGTGGCATTTGAAGACTTGTTCTATCAGATCCAACGCCAGCCTGGCGCGATGGTTGATGAAGTGAACGAACTGCCAAGTGGTATTCAGTTGGGCTCGGGTGTGCGTGTTGTTGGTACGCAAAAAGTCTTCACTGAAGGTATGTACCAAACCACAAACCAAAGTCTCGATGTCGCTATTGATGGTCAAGGCTTCTTTGAGCTTGAGACAGCCGATGGTGAGCTTGCTTACACACGTAACGGTCAGTTCCATTTGAACTCAGAAGGCATGGTGGTGACGGCACAAGGCCTACCGCTTGCGCAGAACATTCAGGTACCCGATGACGCAGAAACCATCACGATTGGTAACGACGGCACAGTGACTGCGAAAGTGGCCAACAACGATATTCCGGTTGATATTGGCCAAATTACACTGGCTAACTTTATTAATCCAGCCGGCCTTGAAGCGCTGGGTGGCAATATGTACCGCCAAACGGCATCAAGTGGTGAGCCTATTGATGGTATCGCAGGTGAGGGTGCATTTGGTCAGCTAAAGCAGGGCGTTCTTGAAGGCTCAAACGTTCAGGTTGTGGAAGAGATGGTGGATATGATCACCACTCAGCGCGGCTATGAAATGAACGCAAAAGCGCTATCGTCTTCGGATGAAATGCTTCAGTACGTTAACCAAGTTCTCTAAGCACTAGGAAGGTAGCACTCATGCAAAGATGGCTAACACTGTTGTGTAGTGTTTTCGTGTTAGCAGGCTGTGTCTCGAACAGTACGCCGCTGATTGAAGACCGACCAGCACCCGATGACGATGTCTATGCACCACCGGCTCTAGACTATTCTCTGCCAGCAGCAAGCTCAGGCTCAGTTTATCGTGATGACTATATCTGGACGCTGTTCCAAGACCGACGAGCTTATCGCGTGGGGGATATCTTGACGGTATCACTCGATGAAGATACGCGCTCAAGTAAGCAAGCGAACACCAACTTCGGTAAGAGCTCTTCAGCGGGGATCTCGGGTGGTTATGACACTGGAAGTCGCGCAGGGAGTGGCTCTGGTAATCTGTCGGGCGACCGCGACTTCAACGGTGGCTCTGCCAGCTCTCAGCGCAACTCTTTGAGTGGTTCGATTACGGTCATGGTTCATGAAGTGCTACCGAACGGTGTCTTGAGAATCAAAGGTGAGAAGTGGCTGCGCTTGAATCAAGGCGATGAGTTCATTCGTCTTAATGGCTTGGTGCGTGTCGATGACATCAATAACGGCAACGAAATTTCCTCTCAGCGAGTGGGTGATGCGCGCATTACCTATTCACAAAGTGGCATCTTAGCCGATGCTAACGAAGCGGGTTGGTTGACTAAGTTGTTTGTTAACCCACTCTTTCCACTGTAAGAGGCCACAATGATTAATAAAATTATGGCTGTACTAAGCCTCTTTCTTGTCACTGTATTTATCATCTTCACTCAACAAGTGAAAGCGAACGAGTCATTTTCAGCAAGTGAACGTCACTTGATTGATTTGGTGGATATTCAAGGGCTGCGTGAGAACCAACTGGTAGGCTACGGCCTAGTGGTTGGTTTGGATGGCACCGGTGACCGTAACCAAGTGAAGTTTACCAGTCAGTCGGTCACCAATATGTTGCGCCAGTTTGGCTTGCAGCTGGATGACAATATCGACCCGAAGCTGCGTAACGTGGCAGCGGTAAGTGTTCACGCTTCTATTCCACCTATGGCTGGCAAAGGCCAGACTATCGACATTACCGTGTCTTCGATTGGTGACGCGAAAAGTCTGCGTGGCGGCTCGCTGTTGATGACACCACTGCGTGCGATTGACGGTCAGGTCTATGCGGTCGGACAAGGCAACTTAGTGGTGGGTGGTATTAAAGCCGAAGGCCGCACGGGTTCGAGTATCACAGTTAATGTGCCAACCAGTGGCCGCATTCCTTCAGGCGCCATCATTGAGCGTGAGATCCCATCGGATTTTGTATCCAAGCCAATCGTCACTCTCAATCTACTACAACCTAACTTCACCACGGCAAGAAACATTTCTCGCACCGTTGATGAGATGTTTGGCCCTGATACTGCAGTTGCCGTTAGCCATGGTCGCATTGAGCTACAAGCGCCAGAAGATCTCGAGCAGCGTGTCGTTTTCATGTCGATGCTTGAAGAGATGAAAGTCGATATTGGTCGCCAGCGTGCGCGCGTGGTATTTAACACTCGAACTGGCACTGTAGTGGTGGGGCAAGGTGTTCAAATAGGCCGTGCTGCCGTAAGCCATGGCAACTTAACCGTGACCATTGGTGAATCGTTTAACGTGAGCCAGCCAAATGCGTTTGCCGGGGGCAATACCGCCATCGTGCCTGAAACAGACATCGATATTACCCAAGAGCGCAATCCGATGTTTATCTGGCCGGAAGGTGTGGAGCTAGAGACGATCGTCAATGCCGTTAACAGTCTTGGCGCGTCACCGGATGATGTGATGGCAATTTTACAAGCGCTGAATACCGCCGGTGCGTTAAACGCAGAGCTGGTAGTGATATAGGGATAAGTCATGAGTGTAACTATTATGCCGGTAAACCCAATGGCACTGCAGGCTATGCCTTTGAATGCAATCGGACAGTCTCCAATCGCAAAGAACTCTGGCACCTCAGACTCAGTTACAGGAACCGTGACTGCGTTTGATAGCCGTAACCTTAATGACTTGAAGCTCGCGGATGAGCAGCAAGCCTTGGAAGGGGTGGCAGAGCAGTTTGAGTCGATGTTTTTGCAGATGGTGCTCAAGCAGATGCGTCAGGCAAGTGAAGCCTTAAGCAATGATGAGGACAACCCTCTGTTTAGTAGCCGAGAGCTAAAAACCTACCAAGAGTTCTTTGACGGACAAATCTCGATTGAGATGGCAAAAGGACGTTTGGGTCTAGCAGAATCCATCGTTGAGCAGCTCTCCAGAGCGAAAGGTGATTTTGACAGTGAATTAGCCATGAATACATTTAAGGATTCAGGCCAAGAGGTCGCTTTATATTCACAACAGCAGCAGGAACAAGCCGTTGCTAATTCTCAAAATACACGAGCATTTCAGCAACCTCTACTGCTGGTTAATGATAAGGAGTCGACACTATGAGTTTGATGAACATTGGTTTGTCAGGTATCAACGCCAGCAATGTTGGTATGAATGTGACAGCGCAAAACGTGGCCAACATCAATACCCCTGGATATAGCCGTCAGCAAGCGGTATTTGGTACCGTTGGGCCAAAGGGTATGGGAGAGGCCGGTAATGGCGTGAGCGTAAACAGCATTCGCCGTATTACAGACCAATACCAAACTAACCAACTATTCCGCGCAAGTTCTATGATTGGCGCAACGTCGACTTCGGCTCAGCAGCTAGTACGTTTGGAAAACTTGTTATCAGCTGACTCTATGGACCTAGACCAAGGTTTCAATAGCTTCTTCTCTGCCTTAAATGGCTCGAGCGTGTCTCCTTATAACTCAGCGCACCGCACACAGATCATCAGTGAAGCGGAAGCCTTAGCTAACCGTTTTAACCAGCTAAGTAGCTCTCTTGATGGTCAATATGCGGATCTAAACCAGCAGCGTGAATCTGCGGTTTCGCAAGCCAACAGCATACTGACCAACATCAATAAGCTCAACGAAGAGATTCGCAAAGGCGAAGCGGCAGGCGCAAACACCTCTGCACTGCAGGATGAGCGTGATGTACTGATTACAGAACTGTCTGAAATCGTTGAAGTGCGCGTTACAGATGCTGGCGATGGCACCCTTGATCTCTCACTACCAAACGGCCAACCGCTATTAAGTGGCAATCAAGTGGCCCAGTTTGGTCTTACTACCGATCCTAGTAACCCACAAAGCAAGGTACTGTCTCTGAGCTTTAATGGCCAAGACTTCCCTGTGGGTAATGATATCGGTGGTAAGCTAGGGGCGCTGGACGACTATGAACATGACGTGTTGAAACCGGCAATGGATGTCATCAATGACATCGCTCTTGAGTTTGCTACAGCGTTCAACGATCAACTGGCAGAAGGTTTTGACCTGAATGGCGAGGCTGGTAAACCACTGTTTATCTTCGACCCAGAAAATCCAGCGGCCACAATCAAAGTGGACCCAGACTTCAAAGCTGAAGACTTGGCACTATCTGGTGATGGCACCCCTGGCGATAATGGAAATTTGCTGAAGTTGATTGAAATCCAAGAGCAAGAGTTTGATATCGGCCATCTTGGCACTCAAACGCTTGGTGGTGCCTTTACCTCATTAGTTGGTGATGTGGCGGTGAAATCTCGCCAAGCACAATCTGACTATCAAGCTGCGAGCAATATTTATGTGCAAGCGACGGTAGAAAAATCAGGCACCAGTGGCGTCAACATGGATGAGGAAGCGGTCAACTTGATGAAGTACCAACAAGCGTATCAAGCGAACTTGCAAGTTATTAATACGGCCAACCAAACATTCTCTGCTGTAATGCAGTTGTTCTACTAAGGATTAATCATGCGCGTAAGTACTAATCAATACAGTCAAATGATGTCTTCAAGCCTTAACAACAACTCGTTAGGCTTGAACAAACTGATGCAGCAGATGGCGACGGGTAAGCGAGTGCTATTACCATCGGATGATCCAATGGCAGCGACTCGGGTGATGAGTCTTGGTCGTCAACAGGCGGCTATCGGACAGTATCAAAGTAATATCGATGCCGCCGATCTCGCGCTCAAAAGCCAAGAAACCTACCTGTCAAATGGCGTTGATGTGATGCAACAGATCCGCGATTTAATGTTGTGGGCAGGTAATGATACTAACGGCCCTGCAGAGCGTGAGGCGATCGCCAGTGAGCTCGAGCAGCTTCAAGATACGTTGGTGTCGCTGATTAACGCGAAAGATGAGAATGGTAAATATATCTTCTCTGGTAATGAAGTGAACACTAAGCCACTGGACAGAGATGAAGAAGGCAACTGGGTCTACAATGGCGATGATGGCATCCGTGAGGTTGTGATCGGTGATGGTGTGACAGTTAAGCTGAACGTTAATGCAGGCGATATGTTCTTCAACGAGGATGGTTCGAACCTATTTGACCAACTCGATGAACTTATCACAGAGCTACGCGATCCGAACTTTAGTCCAACAGACAGTGATCTTCTTGAAAGCAGCATCAATATGCTAGATCAAGCGTTGGGCAATGTAACGGGTGAAATCACAAACCTGGGTGTACGCCAGAATACACTGACGACTATGTCTGATGGCCACAGTGAGGTGGAGCTGTTTAATAATCACCTCATCGGTCAGCTAGAAGATCTTGATTACGCCGATGCAATGATTGAGTTCAACAACTACTTACTTGCACTACAGGCAACCCAGGCCACTTATATGAAAACGGCCAACATGTCTCTGTTCAGCATGATGTAAGATATCGATTGAGTGGCGTTTGCGCCGCTCTACCTAACCACTAAGACAGACAATAAAGATAGGTAAGATATGGTTTCTCAAATTAGCGACTTTAGAACCGCCTCCGCAGGCAACAATCATCAGCCAAGCGTCATTGCTAAGCGTGCTGAGCAGACGAGCTCAGTAGCAGAGAGTCGCCAACGCGATCCTATTCGTCTATCTCGCACTCTGACGCCAGAACATACTCGCCAGCAAAGCTTACTGCAACGAGCTCAACAGCAGTTGGCTTCAGCGCAAGTGGCCGAGCAGAGCCTGTTGGAAATAGGTAAAGGCCTTGCCGAGCTTAATAAACGACTGAGCAATGCTTCTCGCTCTTCACAAGCGTCTCACCAACTTGAGGCAAATTTCGAAAAACTGACTTCAAGCTTGGAAAACCGTTTCCAGCAAGCAGAGTATCAAGGGCAATCCGTTCTTAGCCGTCAGTTAAAACCTATTTATCACGGTGAGGCGCAAACGACCTTTAAAGTGAGAGGGCTAGATACTCAGCGTGTGGTTAACCGTGATGAGATGCTGGTATTCAACTTAGGTAAAGGTGGAGCTAGTGCGGTGCCAGTTAAAATCCCGGCCAATGCAACACCTGAAAAACAAGCACAGCAGTTCCGTCAGGCGTTCAACGAACATGGGATTGGCGTAGGGCTGGATAAAAAGCGTCAGCTTGTGTTTAGCAGCAACGAGGGCGACTGGGAGCGATTGCAAAAGAGTCTAAAAGTGACTGGGCAGGGCGAGCGTTTTCCTGCTGGTAAAGCCAACCGTGCTCGAGTGGAAACCACTCAACTGCGATTTGAGCCGACCAAACTCAAAGCTGATCGCCAAGCACTGCAAAGTAGCCAGGCGGAAACCAAGCAATTGATCCAGCAAGTCAAAGCCAGCGTGCAAGAACTGCGTGATTATCGCAGAAACATCAATGAGAAGATGGCGAACATCAGCAATCAGCATGCGATTCTCTCTGATCTCTCTTTGGAGTCAGTGCAAAAGGATTTACAGAATATCCTTCCGGTTGAGATGAGTTTTACTCAGGTTTACCGCAATATCCAGACGCAAGCGAATGTCCATCGCCACACGGTGGTCGCATTGCTCTCTCGATAGTTAAATTTTTCGAGAGCCCAGCTTCTAGTCATCAATCATTAGCCCTCTACTCTGAGGGCTTTTTATTACCTTAAATTTAACCAGTGAGGCAAAGATGCAATCACAACTTCCTCCAGGGATAGAAAAACTGGTTCGTATCGAACCGCAGCAGCTAAAAAGTGAACAGCAGCTTTCACAACCATCACAAAGTGCCAGTCATGTACCGGCAAGAGCCGGTCAGCAGCAACTGCCACATATGACGATGCCGCTAGCACAGTGGCAAGTGGTGAGAATGCTTTACCCACCACATTCCAGCACGGCAACCAGCAAAGAGGCCCTATATCAAGTACAGCAAATGGTGTCTCCAACACTGCGTATGCCGACAGAGAATGGGATATTGACAGCAAAATTCGAGTTAGAAGGGCAGGTACATCAGGTTAGATGGCAAATCGCCCAAGGGGAAGCGGTGCTTCTTGCTTCAACGTTAGCGAGTGAACAAGCATTGAAGCTTATTCCCTCAATCAGCGGCGGTTGGCATTTGGTGAGTCGTGGAATGGATATGGTTGAACCATTGCAGCTGTTATGGGGGCCGAACAATAAACTTTCCTCTTACTCTAACGACAATGACTTCAGTATTATCTGGCTAAAACGTATCTTGGTCTTAACTTTTGGTGTCACTGCTATCTTGCTATTAGTTATTTAGGTATCAAATTAATGCAGAAATATCGTGGATTTTGCACAAAAAAGGTGGAAATTGCCCTTAATAAATTTTTTTTCTTGTCGTGGGCGAAAAAAGCAGCAATTTTTCATTTAAGCTCAAGTTTGAGCATGACGTTTTGTAGCTATGTAAGAGATACAGCATAACCAAAAGAGGACTTAACCATGCTATCTATCCACACTAACTACACGTCACTACTGACGCAAAACAACATCAATAAAGTATCTGGTCAAATGGACCAAGCGATGCAGCGCATCTCAACGGGCTTCCGCGTAAACTCAGCATCTGACGATGCTGCAGGCCTACAAATCGCTACTCGCCTACAATCTCAAGTAAACGGTTTGTCAACAGCATCACGTAACGCACAAGATGCAACCTCTATGCTGCAAACAGCAGAAGGTGCTTTCGATGAGATGACTAACATCGCACACCGCATGAAAGACCTAGCAACACAAGCTGCGAACGACTCAAACGGCGATTCTGAGCGTGCTGCGATGCAGGCGGAGTGGGATGAGCTAGCTCTAGAGCTTGACAGCATCATGACGAACACTGAGTACGGCTCAGGCAACACACTTCTTTCAGGTGGTCTACTATCTCAAGAGATGACGTTCCAGATTGGTGCATCTTCTGGTGAGACTCTAGACGTCAATCTAGAAGCTAACATCACAGCGATCGAAGGTTTCATCACAGCTGCGTCGAATGCAACCCTTAATGACCACGATAGTGCACAAGGTGCAATGGATGCAATCGATGATCTTTTATCAGGTGATAATGGTATTTCTGAGACGCGTTCTGCTCTAGGTGCGACAATCAACCGTCTAGACCACACTGTTGTTAACCTTGGTAACATGCGTGAGAACACTGAAATGGCGAAAGGTCGTATCATGGATACTGACTACGCTGTTGAGTCTTCAAACATGATGAAGAACCAGATGCTAACGCAAATGTCTATGTCTATGCTTTCTCAAGCAAACGGCATGTCTGGCATGGTAATGAGCCTAATCTAATCGATTACTCCTTTCCTTATAGTTTCATGCAAAACCGCAGCTGCTTGGCTGCGGTTTTTTCTTTGTATGTGTCAGTTTTATCAGCCTCTTGTGCCGTCATGCTGAATTTATTTCAGCATCTAGTCACGTCTTTCGACTATCCCAACGCGTGGTTAGTAGACCCTGAAATAAATTCAGGGTGACGACCTGTTTATGGATGACGCCTCGTTTTTAGGTGAAGACCCATCTATAGATGATGACCCGTTTATGGGGCTCCCCATTTTTTGAATGATAGTACGTTATCCGTCTCGGTTCGATGCCCCCAAAGCCTCGTCATGCTGAATTCATTTCAGCATCTACTCACGACTTTCGGCTATCCCAACGTGCGGTTGGTAGCCCTGAAATAAATTCAGGGTGACGACCGGCTTATGGATAACGACCCGTTTATAGGTGAAGCTCTATTTACGGGTGACATTCCTTTTAAAGGTTAAATGTCCTGAGTTTAATCACTGCTAATTCCCCACAAAATCAATTAAGAAATCACCACTCCAAGTCGTTTTTTATTGTTTGAAACCTGATGGTTTTTAACGATTTTTAAAGCGGAATAAATGGTGAAAACACTCTCTTCCGTTAAGCGGAAGTTCCCCTTCCGCAAAATATCAAGCTGGCGCTGAAAATGCGCAAAAGTTACGCCTTTCGCCATGAAATAGTGCTGAAAAGCGTCAAAAACGAACAGGTTTAATATTGGAACGCATTTTGCTCTAAGAGGGTGGGGATGTGTTTATACCTGATTGAATCACTGAGCCGCATAGGCAGCAAAAACAAGTAGGAAAGTGAAATGATCGATCCAGCACAAATGGCGATGCAGATGGTAATGATTCAGCGTCAGCCATTTGATATTCAATATGCTAATCAACAAAAAATGTATGAGACTCAGCTAAACGCGTGGAAAGAAATCGATTCAGCGTTTAGCACTTTTAAAACGGCACTTGATGGTATCAATACCCCAGACAACAGTTTTGTCAAAAACTCGGTCACAATCAATGAAGAGGGTTACATCAATGCGACCGCAGGTCGTTATGCGCGCGAAGGCTCTTATGACATTTTCGTAGAACAGTTGGCTAAGGCACAACAAGATGCTATCGGTTTTGGTGGTGAAGAGTTGCCAGCCGATGGCTCGATGTCGATCACACTTTCGTCTGGTGAAGTGGTTGAGCTGAACTATGCTGACTTTGATGACATTCATCATTTAGCGGATCATATCAATGAGTTAGACGCCGGTATCAACGCTAGCGTAGTCCGCAGTGATGGCGAACTAAACCTATTACTGAGTTCTGACGAAACAGGTATAGAAAACGGCTTTACTGTTACCGTAGATGAGCAACAAGTAACTCACAAGCAACTGAGTGAAGCATTAGATGCAGTTATCCATGTAGGCGGTGAAGGTGGCCTAGTTGTCTCAAACAGCAACAATACGTTTGATGACGTAATTTATGGCGTCTCTTTTGAGGTGACTAAAGCTCAAGAGTCGGGTGATGCTCCTATCACTATGGTAGTGGGTACTGACCAAGAGGCATCAAAGGAAGCCGTAGAAGATTTTGTTGATGCTTACAACGACCTAATGAAAGTTCTTCTTAAACATACTCAGACCGAATACAAGATTGAAAACGATGATTCGGATGATGATGATGATGAAGACAGTGACTACGAAAAAGTTACTGAAGCTGGTGTTTTAGCAAGTGATTCAACGGCTCGTAGTATCAAAAACACCCTCAATAATACCATGCGCGGCCTATACGATGAAGGCACACTCTTCAGTATTGGCATCGAAGCAAACCGCGATGGCACACTAAAAATCGATAGTGACCGATTAGAAAAAACCCTTGCGGAAGAGCCTGAAAAAATTGATGCGCTGTTCTTTGGTGAACAAGGTGTACTCAACAATCTTGAGAAAGTCATTGACCCATACACAGGCAGCAGCAATAGCGGCACCAATCTACTAAAGACTCGCCAAGACACCCTCCAAGGCAATATCGACCGCGTAGACGAAAAGAAAGAGCGTCTCGATTACCGTATGGAAAAAACCTATGACCGTTACCTGCGTGAATACACTGCGATGCAGCAAGTGATGTCACAGATGCAGTCTACGGGCTCAATGTTTATGTATTAAGGAATCTAAATGTTTACTGAAGAGTCTGGCTTTGATGCTTATCAACAAGTTGATGTTGAAGCGCAAGCCGCCGCAGCGAGCCCATATCAACTTGTACTTATGCTCATCGAAGGATTTCTCGACACGTTGACGCGTGCAGAGGGTCATATGGAGGCTAAGCGCTTTAAGGAGAAAGGCGAGGCAATTGCTCGCTGCTTAGACATCATCGGTGGCCTCAATAGTGCACTAGATATGGAACGTGGCGGTGAAATGGCTGAGCAGATGAATCGCCTTTATGACTTCTGCAGCTTACGCCTTTTTGAGGCAAGCACTGGCAATGATGCCACTAAGCTGGCTGAAGTTCGTGAGGTGATGACTAACATTCAAGAAGGCTGGAAAAACTTCGGAGTTGCGCATGGAAATAACTAGCACTGACTTAAGAAAGCTCGCTCTACATATCACCCACTGCTGTGATCAAAAAGAGTGGCAGAAGCTACGCACTTTGGATCTCAAAATCCGTGGAGTATTAGAGCACTTTCAGCTTAACCCGGAAAAAGCCAAACGACTCCAGCGAGATATCACCACGCTGCGTGTGCAGCATGAAAAAGCCGTAGATCGCTGCGAGGAAGAGAAAAGTCGTATTGGTCGCACCCTTGCAAAACTTCAATCTGAGCGTGAAGGGTTAGAGGGTTACTACCAAGTTGAGAGGAGTGGGGCATGAGTGTCATTGCCAATACACCTGCGCCTTCGATGACGCATAGCGCTGGGCACAGCGCTATCTCGGCGTCGGCTGACCAAGCTTTGAGCTTTGCAGAGCTTTTGGGCATTGGTGACATTCCCTCAGACGAGAGTGCTGGCGAATACTGGTTCGATCTCTACGACCAACTAAAGCAGCTTGCCGAGCAAGAAGACTGGCAGTTTGATGCAGATAAGCCATTCCTTGCTCAGCTTCCGCCGGAAGGCCAGTTTCGTGTTATCTCGATGGTCAGCCAGTTTGATGGCCAGGTTCAGCAGCAAGTACTGCAGATGATGCGCCGTGCTGATGGGCTGCAAAGTGTCGATGTGCAACTTGGCCAGACACAACAATCGTTATCCAGCCATCATTTAGCGTCTGCGCAAGGTGAACAACAAACCTTGAACTTCACACAAGCTTTAGAGCGCATGATGGCAAACGCGATGGTACCTGTGCGCCCTGAGCACAATAACCCAGAGCTGCTACAAGCCGTAAAGTCTGCACAGATGACCAATGCATCGATGATGATGCAGTCATCAAACTTTGCTTCGACGGCGCCACAAGCAACAACGCAAGCCAATCATACTCACGCTGAATGGGCGCCCATTAAAGTGGATGAAAACAAGCAAGCGTGGGGTCAGCAGATGCTTTCGGTGTTAAAAGACCGAGTGCAAATGCAGATGAATCAAGATGTCTCGCAGGCGCGTATCCGCCTTGACCCTCCTCACTTAGGCACACTTGAGCTGGCGGTGAGAGTGGATAACAACAAGGTACATGTTCAGCTGTTTGCCAGTGACCCAACATTGCGCGAAGCCATTTCTCAGCAAGCGGAACGCCTGCGTTTTGACCTAGAGTCGAAACAGCTTGCCGGTGCAAGCGTTAACGTCGATGTCAGTGACCAACCGCAAGAAGAGCACAGCGAGGATCCTCAGTACCAACAAGAGATCGTCGCTCAGTCTGACTGGCACGAATCGACGCTTGAATTATCAGGTCACAACGACCACAGAATCACACGTTTAATCTAAGGATGACCCATGTTTAACTTTAATCACCCAGGTGTGAAGCTCGTATTTGCAGGCCTATTTTCCGCAGCACTGATTGTCGGAGCGGCTGGTGGTACTTACTACATGCTGAGCAACAACTTGTCTCAGGGAGACAGCTTGTTCTCTGGTAGTCAATCAGAGAACCAAGTGCACTTTATGCCTCTGGATAAGTTTGTTATTTCACTCAATGGTGAAGAGCGCATGCACTACTTATTGCTTGAGCTGGATTTAAAAACCATGAATAACGTGGCGCATGAAGAGCTTTTGGCATTCCGTCCGGTAGTGAATAACGTACTGCTCAAGATGTTTAGCCAGATGAGCTATGAAGAGATGCGTGAAATGGATGACATTGAAGCGCTTCAGTTGCAAGTCAAATCTAAGCTAACCAACACTTTGCAGAAAAACGGTTATCAGCATGCGATTAGCGATGTGTTGTTCACCAAGTTAGTACTGCAGTAGGAAGGAGTCACTATGTTAGATGCTCAGGTTAGCTTACCAGACGAATATGTTGACGCTCAGCCGCAGTCGTCAGCCGTCAATGAAGGTGAAATTCTTAGACAATACCTTCCCTTAGTGAAACGAATCGTCAACCAGCTTCGTCCACACTGTACCGCTACTGTGGGCATCGATGACATGGAGCAGCTCGGGTTGATGGGGTTGCTCGAAGCGTCACGACGTTATGGGGAGATGGATGAAAACTTTCCTATCTTCGCATCACGACGCATTCGTGGCTCGATTCTTGATGAGCTGCGCAGAAGAGATTGGCGACCAAGACAGCTGCGCCAGCAAGCGCATGACCTAATGAACAAGGTCAAGCTGCTGACCAAAAAGTTGGCCCGTGAGCCGAGTGAGCAAGAGATTTTGTCAGAGCTCGGCATCACGAGTGATGAGTATCATCGCACGCTAGCCGTCAGCCAAGCAGAAGAGCTGCAAAGCTTGGATACCTTGATTCAAGAGAGCGGTGAAGCCTACTCGCCTGAGGTAGAGGACGAAGGCACCCAGCAAATGATTGATCACAATATGATTGTGTTCGCACTGGGTAAACTGCCTGAGCGTGAGCAAGTGATTTTGAGTTTGTATTACCTAAAAGAGTTAAGCCTCAAAGAGATTGCCATGGTTGTGGGACTCACCGAGGCGCGCGTTTGCCAGCTGCATAAGTCGGCTGTGAAAAATCTTCAAGTGATGATCAAGCAACAGTTTTAAAGGAAAAATCATGCAAAAAATTATCGGTATTTTGGTCATCATATTTGGTGTCTTTGGTGGCTATGTTGCGGCGGGTGGTTACCTGCATACGATGTGGCAACCGGCTGAACTGGCCATTATTTTAGGCGCAGGTATTGGTGCGCTTATTCTTGGTAACCCACACCATGTAATTATTGAAATGTGGCGCCAAACTCTGTCTATCGCAGTGAAAAAAGACGAACGTCGTCTGTATCAAGAGTTGTTGTCTTTGATGCATCACTTGCTTGAGCAGGTACGCGCGGGTGGTATGCGTGCCCTTGATGAGCATATCGAAGAGCCAAATCAAAGTAGCCTATTCCTTGCTTATCCAGAGATCATGGAACACCCAGAGTTAGTGGTGTTCATCTGTGATAATTTCCGCTTATTAGCGATGGGTAAAATCTCAGCTCATGAGCTGGAAGGGATGCTAGAGCAAGAAATTCTATCAATAGAGGATGACATGCTTGCGCCTTCTCGCAGCATGCATCGTTTAGCCGAAGCGATGCCTGGTTTTGGTATCTTGGCTGCGGTAATGGGCATCGTGATCACCATGACCAATATTGATGCCGATATGGCACAGATTGGTGTTAGCGTGGCAGCAGCGCTAGTGGGTACCTTCTTGGGTATTTTCTTTTGTTACTGTGTGTGTGACCCAATCAGCGCTGCAATGGAAAAGAAAATCAAACGTGAAATCTCAGCGTTTGAATGTGTTCGTGCCATCTTGGTAGCGTATGCCTCTGGCAAAACCTCGATTGTCGCTGTTGACGCAGGGCGCAAACTTATTCTTCTTGATGTGAAGCCAACCTTCGCTGAAATGGAGAGCTGGGTAACTCAGAGAGTATTCCAATAATGCGTACACCTTCAGAACATATCATTATTCGAAAATCTCGTCGCCGAGAGGACGGAAGAAGCAATGGCGGTGCTTGGAAAGTCGCCTTTGCTGACTTCACCCTAGCGATGATGGCGTTCTTCATGGTGATGTGGGTTCTGCAAGTCACCACTGACGATGAGAAAGAGCGCATTGTCGGTAAGTTGGCGGGCAGCCCAGATTTGATCGCCGTTGAAGAGAGCTTTAACAACAACAGCCTATTTCCGATTGATTTTGGTGGCAGTGCGCTACCGGATCAGCTCAGTGCACAGCCTACCAACCCATATGACATGGGAAACAGCTTAACCATCAGCGTGAAAGATGGTGATAGCAACAACTATGGTGGGGAAGGGACGGAGAGCTTGGCTCTTATCGCAGGCCGCTATGACACCCAAGAGCAGATGACGATTCTTGGTCAGTTTATTGATGACTATAGTGAACATCTGAATGTCAGTGAACATCTGCACGTCGAGATTGTTCCACAGGGGTTGCGCGTACTGATCAATGATGGGGAAGACAAGCCTATGTTCTTGCGTGGCGGCTCAACACTGACCTACTTTTTTGAGGACTTGTTGCTCGCGCTCGCTCCGGTTTTCGCCACCGTTGAGAACTCTTTGATGATCTCAGGTCATGCGGATTCGACCGGATTTAATCAACGTAGTGCGGGTAATAACTGGTTGCTGTCAGGGCAGCGTGCGCAGATGGCACGTGAGATTTTGGAGTTCGGCGGTATGCCACCGAGTCGCGTGTCTCAAGTGACCGCGATGTCAGATACCATGCTGTTAGACGAAGAGCGTCCCCATAGTGCAGTCAACAGGCGTATTGAGATTTTAGTCTTAACCGATACAAGTGAAGATATGCTCAATGCGCTATTCGGGCGAGAGCATCACAATGCCGTGGATGAGGCTCGTACCGCCGCGCTGCAAAATGAGCCGGTGAGCGTTTACTAGAAAAATGCCGATGTTGTTTCAACATCGGCATTTTTTTGCTTCATCAACGGTGAGATTAGCGCTTTGCAGCCATATCACGTAAGGCTTGCTTCTCTGTGTTCGACAGGAAGGCCAGTTCAAGGCCGTTAATCTGAGCTTGACGGATTTGCTCTTGGCTTAAGCCAGCGTTAGGCGCTGCAACCTCGTACTCAAACGGCAGCTCAATCCCTTCAACCGCAGGGTCATCAGTGTTGATACAAGCCATCACACCGTGGTCAAGGAAGGTCTTAAGTGGATGGTTCGCTAAAGATTCCACTGTGCTGGTTTGAATGTTCGACGTTAGGCACGACTCAATACCAATGCGGTTTTTCGCAAGATAATCCATAAGTTTTGGATCATGAATCGCTTTCACACCATGACCAATACGCGTCGCCCCCAGCTCTTGAATCGCTTGCCACATACTCTCTGCACCAGCTGCTTCACCCGCGTGAACAGAGACGTTTAGGCCTGCATCGCGCACTTGCTTGAAGTGAGAGACAAAGCGATCACCGGGTTGACCTAACTCGTCGCCTGCAAGGTCAACGGCAACAATATGGTTGCGATGGGCCAGGATACCATCAAGCTCTTGCTGGCACGCTTCGGTGCCGAAAGTACGGCTCATAATGCCAATTAGGTTGGCTTTAACACCAAAGTCACGCACACCTGCCTGCACGCCATCAATCACGGCTTCAACCACACCCGCGACAGGCAGATTGTGCTTCATGGCCATGTAGTAAGGAGAGAAGCGCAGCTCAGCGTAGTCAATCTGTGCATTAAGCGCATCTTCGACATTCTCATACGCGACACGACGACAAGCGTCTAAGTCGCCTAATACTGCCACACCCCAATCCAATTTTGACAGGAAAGCCACTAAAGAAGGCTCTGCTTCAACGATCTGTACGTGCGGCGTTAAGCTCTCCACATCATGCCCAGGCAACGCCATGCCAAACTTCTGGCCTAGCTCGAGGATAGTTTGAGTGCGAATGTTGCCATCAAGGTGACGGTGCAAATCGGTAAGGGGAAGGCTTTTGGTGATCATTAACGTATGTCCCTGCAAATATCAGTCTGTTGAGTGTAGTTGAGTTACTTTCGCAGTGTGTATAACAAAAACAACAAACAAGAAACAGAGTAAATTGTGCGAAGAGCGGTAGCAATCGATTGCCTGGACAAGTTATCGGATTGCCTAGATATAGAGCAGGGTGTCCGGTTGAAGGGTTCAGGCCGGCTAAGATACGGCCTGAACCGTGTTGTTTAATACAGTTCTTTGAGCTTGCGAGTGAGGGTATTGCGTCCCCAGCCAAGTACCTTGGCCGCCTCTTGCTTGTGACCATTGGTATGCTCTAAAGCGGCTTCCAAAAGGATGCGCTCAAACTCTGGGAGCGCGACAGCCAGAATGTCAGAGTCACCTTGTGCGATGGTGTTTTTGGCCCAGCTTGATAACTGGTTTTGCCATGAGCCAACGCCGTCATTGGCTATCGCAGGCTTCTCCTCAACCAACTCACTTGGGAGATCATTCGGTAGGATTTCACTGCCACTGGCCATAACCGTCAGCCAGCGACACACGTTCTCGAGTTGGCGCACGTTACCTGGCCAGTCAAGGCGGTTAAGAATATCAACGGTGGAGTCATGAAGTGTCTTAGTATCAACGCCAAGTTCATCCGCCGCGCGTTTTAAAAAGTGCAGAGTCAGCTGTTCAATATCTTGCTTACGCTCGCGAAGTGCAGGGATTTGTACGCGAATGACATTCAAGCGGTGGAATAAATCTTCACGGAAATCGCCTTTGTGCACCAGCTTCTCAAGATTTTGGTGGGTGGCCGCAACAATACGTACATCGACTTTGATCGCAGAGTGGCCACCTACGCGATAAAACTGACCGTCAGCTAATACACGAAGCAATCGAGTCTGAATGTCCAGTGGCATATCCCCGATTTCATCTAGAAACAGGGTTCCGCCGTTTGCTTGTTCAAAGCGGCCTTGACGCACACTGTTCGCCCCAGTGAACGCGCCTTTCTCGTGGCCGAACAATTCGGATTCAATCAAGTCTTTAGGGATGGCTGCCATGTTGAGGGCGATGAAAGGCTTTTGAGCACGGGGACTATGTCTGTGCAAGGCATGAGCCACCAACTCTTTACCTGTACCAGATTCACCATTGATGAGCACCGAAATAGAAGAGCGTGATAGGCGACCGATAGCGCGGAAAACCTCCTGCATAGCAGGCGCTTCACCGATGATCTCTGGTGTGCTGGTATCGAGATCTTCTTTCATCGACTCTTGGCGCTGCTCTTGGCGATGAGCCAGTGCACGCTCAACCAAGCTTAAGGTCTCATCCACATCAAAGGGCTTTGGCAAATACTCAAATGCACCTTTTTGGTAGGCATTGACCGCGGCATCTAAGTCAGAGTGCGCAGTCATGATGATGACGGGGAGATCAGGACTTTGAGACTGGATCTGCTGCAGCAGCTCGATGCCATCAATTCCCGGCATGCGAATGTCAGAGACCAGTACATCGGGTGTTTCACGCTCAAGAGCGAGCAGGACACTCTCGGCATCGGCAAAGGTCTCACAGCGAATATTGGCTGACGATAAGGTCTTCTCCATTACCCAGCGGATAGAGCTGTCGTCATCAACGACCCATACATATCCTTTACTCATAATCGTTATCCTTAAGCTTGCAAACTGACAAAGTCATAATCATTAAAATGTGTTGTTGATGGAGTCGCGAACCGAGGCGACAACATTGTGTAATTTGTGTTGGTCACTCGCCGAATATCGACGGGTAGCCAAAATTGGTCATTGGTTTATATCGGCAGATAGATAGTAAAAATGGTTCTGCCCGGCCAGCTCTCGACATCAATCTTGCCTTGGTGCTGATCAATTAAATTCTGTGCGATGGATAAACCCAGTCCCGTGCCACCTTCGCGACCACTGACCATGGGATAAAACAAGGTATCTTGTAGGTCGATATCAATGCCTGGGCCGTTATCGATAACCTCAATCCGCGCTGCCAGTTTATGGCGCTTACCGTGGATATTCGCTTGATGCACCGTTCTGGTGCGAATGGTGATTAAGCCGTGCTCTTGTTTCTTTAAGATCTGCCCTGCATTGCTGACAATGTTCAGTAGCGCTTGCTCTACCTGATCGGCGTTCATCAAAATATCAGGTAGGCTTGGGTCATAGTCACGTTCAATCACCACATCAGAGCCGACTTCTAGTTCAACCAATTGACGTACTTTCTCGAGAATTAAGTGGACGTTCTCTTCTTGTTTCTTACCCGGTTTTTGTGGACCAAGCAGGCGATCGACTAGCGAGCGTAAGCGGTCTGCCTGCTCGATAATGATCTGGGTGTACTCTTTTAGCTCTTCCTCAGGAAGGGCGCGTTCAAGAAGCTGGGCAGCCCCGCGTAAACCGCCGAGAGGGTTTTTAATCTCATGGGCTAATCCGCGCACAAGCAGTTTGGCCGCTTGCTGCTGAGCATGTTGGTTAAGCTCTTGGCTTAAGCGGCGCTGTTGATCGATTTTGCGCATTTCAATCAGCAGCATCAGCCCTTTGTTCCACGATAACGGACTCGCAGTGACCTCAAGCATGAGCGGCTTGCCATCAACGACAAAGGTAACATCACTGTCAGTCATGCTTTGACCCGTTTGCAATGGCTGGGTAAGGAGGGCGAGGTCCATCGAGGCGTGTTGAATCAGCTTAGACAGTGGCTGCTCAGTCAGACGCTTAGCACTTTGCCCAAACAGTTGCTCGGTTGCAGGGTTGGCGTAACGCACCACGAGTGTTTCATCGAGCATCATCGTTGCGGTGACGACGTTGTTGAGTATGGCGTGACTGAGTTCTGGGTTCACTTCTGCATCCTTGTACTTGAACGGGTGAGCAAATAACTCATGCACCATTGTGGTGCATCGCTATCAAGTATGGCGCATCATGATGGGGAGAGAAAGTAACATTACCGCGGTTTAAGGCAATAAAAGCGTTACTTAATGCTCGCTCGGTGAAGATGCACCGTTATAGAGCTTGATGATGCAATTACCTTGCCGTCTTTCAGTGCTTGAATCTGAATTTGATGACTGCCTCGGTCAATATTTTTTAGTTTCCACAATGGGTTATAACTGGGTGCGCCATAAGGTTGATTATTGAGTCGCAATTGTAGCGTTTCTCCCACGCTCAGCTTTCGGTTGAGCTCGGATTGCACGGTAATGAAACCACGGTTACTACGAATGGTTTGCTCATGGACAGGCGAGGTGAAGGTAATGACAAGGGGGGGAGCTTTGGCCAGTGGGGTCGATGGTTCATGCTCTAGTTCGTTGACGAGAGTTTGAACATTATCTTGTGAGTCGATAGGTTGTGAAGTAGAGGCTGAGTATGAAGGCAGTGAGATCATTTGGGCATCGCTATTAGATGGGCTATCACTAAAATGTAAGACGCCATCCGCATCCACCCAAGTATAAACCGTCTGCTGCGCTAGAGTGGGTTGGGTAACGATAGTGATGATGAATAGAAAAAGTGTTCGCATGTCTTCGCTCCTAATGGAAGTGATTGACTGATGCTAAATCACTTGAAAATGGGCGCGACATAAAAAAGGCTCGCCTGCGAGGCGAGCCTAATATTCGGTATGAAAACCTATCGGCTTACATTGAAATCCGAGTCTTATACAGAGTAGTAAAGTTCAAACTCAAGTGGGTGAGTTGTCATGTTTACTTTCTCAACATCTTGAGACTTAAGACCGATGTAAGAATCGATGAAGTCGTCAGAGAATACACCACCAGCTGTTAGGAACTCACGGTCAGCGTCTAGACACTCTAGCGCTTCTTTCAGTGAGTAAGCCACTGTTGGGATTTCTGCTGCTTCTTCTGCAGGTAGGTCGTAAAGGTCTTTATCCATTGCTTCACCTGGGTGGATCTTGTTCTTGATACCGTCAAGACCAGCCATAAGCATTGCAGCGAAACATAGGTATGGGTTCGCAGATGGATCACCGAAGCGTAGTTCGATACGACGCGCTTTAGGGCTTGGTACCACTGGGATACGGATAGAAGCAGAACGGTTACGAGCAGAGTAAGCTAGCATAACTGGCGCTTCGAAGCCTGGTACAAGACGCTTGTACGAGTTAGTCGACGCGTTAGCAAATGCGTTGATTGCTTTAGCGTGCTTGATGATACCACCGATGTAGTAAAGTGCCATTTCAGATAGGCCGCCGTACTTATCACCAGCAAATAGGTTAACACCGTCTTTTGCTAGAGATTGGTGAACGTGCATACCAGAACCGTTATCACCTACTAGTGGCTTAGGCATGAATGTTGCCGTTTTACCAAATGCGTGAGCAACGTTGTGTACAACGTACTTGTAAACCTGGATCTCATCCGCTTTCGCTGTTAGCGTGTTGAAGCGAGTTGCGATTTCATTCTGACCTGCTGTTGCAACTTCGTGGTGGTGAGCTTCAACAACTTGACCCATCTCTTCAAGGATTAGACACATTGCAGAACGGATGTCTTGAGAAGAGTCAACTGGAGCTACTGGGAAGTAACCGCCTTTAACGCCAGGACGGTGACCTTTGTTACCGCCTTCTACGTCAGCGCCTGTGTTCCAAGCTGCTTCGATGTCGTCGATCTTGAAGAAAGAACCTGACATGTCTGTCGCGAACTTAACATCGTCAAATAGGAAGAACTCTGGCTCTGGACCAACAAGAACGTTGTCTGCGATACCAGTTGAACGCATGTAGTCTTCAGCGCGCTTAGCGATTGAGCGAGGGTCACGGTCGTAACCTTGCATAGTAGAAGGTTCTAGGATGTCACAACGAATGTTTAGAGTTGCTTCTTCAGTGAACGGGTCAAGAACAGCAGATGATGCGTCTGGCATCATAACCATGTCTGACTCGTTGATACCTTTCCAACCAGCTACAGAAGAACCGTCGAACATTTTGCCTTCTTCGAAGAAGTCAGCGTCAACTTGGTGAGCTGGGATAGATACGTGTTGCTCTTTACCTTTTGTATCAGTAAAGCGTAGGTCAACAAATTTAACTTCGTTTTCTTGGATCAGTGATAGAACGTTTTCTACTGACATCGTGGATAACCTCCAGTGTATTTAAAGCGTTAATGGCTCGATTCTCAGAATCCAGCATTGAATAGTTTTATTTCATTCGTGCTATTCGATGCTGGTTAATCGTTTGCTAAAAGCGTGCCAATTTTTCAATTCCTTTATTTTCAGTCACTTAACCATTTTTGGTGCAGGTCTTCAAACCTCAATGCACCATGATGGAAACCAACTGCACCAAATGGGTGCAAAAGAGACTGATAAGACTCTTTTTGTACCACATTGGTGCACTCATTCAGCCCTGAATCAAAAAAGATGTCAATCTGTTGAAACAATAATCACTGCGAAAATTCGCCGCGTAATCTATGATCTTCAAAGCAACGGGTGATAGGTCACATATTCGTGTGATTTTCATCAAAATCTGGTACATTAACGGCCGTTTTTTTAATCAAACTCGTGGCCAGCTACATCATTCCTTCATTTTTGATAGATAAGGTGTGTTGATAACTGAGCGGCGACTACACCTGAGTGAAGCAAATTCATGGCAACTCCACAGATTGATAAATTGAGAAACATCGCGATCATCGCGCACGTTGACCACGGTAAAACGACCCTAGTAGATAAGCTACTTCAACAATCAGGTACGCTAGAGTCTCGCGGCGAAGTTGAAGAGCGCGTAATGGACTCGAACGATATCGAGAAAGAGCGTGGCATTACCATTCTGGCGAAAAACACGGCCATTAACTGGAATGACTACCGTATCAACATCGTAGATACTCCAGGACACGCGGACTTCGGTGGTGAAGTAGAGCGTATTATGTCGATGGTTGATTGTGTACTACTTATCGTAGACGCAGTAGACGGTCCGATGCCTCAAACTCGTTTCGTAACACAAAAAGCATTTGCTCACGGTCTTAAGCCAATCGTTGTTATCAACAAGATTGACCGCCCGGGCGCTCGTCCTGAGTGGGTTATGGACCAAGTATTCGATCTATTCGATAACCTAGGTGCAACGGATGAACAGCTAGACTTCCAAGTGGTTTACGCTTCGGCACTTAACGGTTGGGCAACGCGCGAAGAAGGTGAAGAAGGCGAGAACATGGAACCACTGTTCCAAACTATCGTTGATGAAGTTGCTGC
Organism: Vibrio astriarenae; assembly: GCF_010587385.1. Taxonomy (NCBI): domain Bacteria; kingdom Pseudomonadati; phylum Pseudomonadota; class Gammaproteobacteria; order Vibrionales; family Vibrionaceae; genus Vibrio; species Vibrio astriarenae. Next base: position 2,994,407 of record NZ_CP047475.1, on the reverse strand, counting down.
ACCAGATGTTGACCTTGATGGTCCTCTACAGATGCAAATCTCTCAGCTAGATTACAGCTCATACCTAGGTGTTATCGGTGTTGGTCGCGTAACTCGCGGTACGATCAAGCCAAACCAACAAGTAACAGTGGTTGGCGCTGACGGTAAGACTCGCAATGGTAAAGTCGGTACAGTACAAGGCTACCTTGGCCTAGAGCGTCACGACGTTGACCAAGCTGCTGCTGGTGACATCATCGCCATCACAGGTCTTGGTGAGCTGAAAATCTCTGACACAGTATGTGCACAGGGTGACGTTGAAGCACTTCCACCACTGTCTGTTGATGAGCCAACAGTAACCATGACGTTCCAAGTAAACACGTCTCCATTCGCAGGTAAAGAAGGTAAGTACGTTACGTCACGTAACATCCTTGAGCGTCTAGAGAAAGAACTGGTTCACAACGTTGCATTGCGCGTTGAGCAAACAGACGATCCAGACAAATTCCGCGTATCAGGTCGTGGTGAGCTTCACCTATCTATCCTGATCGAGAACATGCGTCGTGAAGGCTTTGAGCTAGCAGTATCTCGTCCAGAAGTCATCATCAAAGAAGTTGATGGTCAGCTAATGGAACCGTTTGAAACGGTAACGATTGATGTTCTTGAAGAGCACCAAGGCGGTATCATGGAAAACATCGGCCTGCGTAAAGGTGAGCTGAAAGACATGGCACCAGACGGTAAAGGCCGTGTACGTATGGACTTCATCATGCCATCTCGTGGCCTGATCGGTTTCCAAACTGAATTCATGACGCTAACTTCAGGTTCTGGTCTTCTTTACCATACATACGACAGCTATGGTCCACACAAAGGTGGTCAAATCGGTCAACGTATCAACGGCGTACTGATTGCTAATGCAGCGGGTAAAGCACTGACCAACGCACTGTTTAACCTTCAAGAGCGCGGCCGTCTATTTATCGGTCACGGTGTAGAAGTTTATGAAGGCATGATCATCGGTATTCACAGCCGTGACAATGACCTAACAGTAAACGCACTGAAAGGTAAGCAGCTAACCAACGTTCGTGCATCAGGTACTGATGACGCTCAGGTTCTGACTCCGCCAATCAAGCACACTCTAGAGCAAGCTCTTGAGTTCATTGATGAAGACGAACTAGTAGAAGTAACGCCTGAAAGCATCCGTATCCGTAAGAAGTTCCTAACGGAAAGTGATCGTAAGCGTGAAGCACGTAACGCTAAGTAATTATTAATTACTTGGTAAGATTAAAAAGCCCCGAGTAGCGATGCTACTCGGGGCTTTTGTTTTTCTTGCTATAGACAGTGGTGTCATTCTGAATTCATTTCAGAATCTAGCTGAAGCGAGCGATAGACCTAAAGCCTTAATTGGCTTTTCACAAACTCAACACGCTCCTCAACGCTGCCCCAAGGCACGTCAATCACCTCAAACCCAAGTTCAACATACGTCTCACAAAGCAGTTGATGGATCTGCACTGCCTCTTCAAAACTATGCGGGCGCACCTCATCCTGCACATAAATCGAAGCCTCAGGTCGACAAACAAACACCGGTGAGTAATAGCCCTTGCTCTCGACACGATAGGCTTCATCGACCTCGCATTGACCCATCTTGAGATAACCAATAATGTCAGGAATCGCTCGATCAACAAAAGCCACTTCATACTGAGATGCGAGACGTTTTTGCTCACTCATCAAATTAAGGCACAATTTGGCAAACGCCGGTAAGTCGGTCCACGGCAAGATACCGTTGGTAAGCTGCGATTGTTCCTCTATGAGCGTGCGAGACCCTTCAGGAAAGGTTGCAAAGCCAGCATCGCCTATCGCATTAAGTAGGGTGGTTTTACCGGCTCCAGGACCGCCAGAAATAATGATAGGTGCCATATTACAGCTCAAGTAAAGAACAAAGATTTCAGAATACAGAAGTTGCAAACCTCAAGCTACCACAAACACTGCTTGACCCTTGACCCTTGACCCTTGACCCTTGACCCTTGACCCTTGACCCTTGACCCTTGACCCTTGACCCTTGACCCTTGACCCTTGACCCTTGACCCTTGACCCTTGACCCTTGACCCTTGACCCTTGACCCTTGACCCTACTGATTCAGCTTCTGCAAAAACTTATCCGACTCAGCAATCGCCGCATTCATCTGCTCAATCGCCAACTCAATGTCGCTCTCCAGGCTCATAAACTCCCCCTGCAGCGAGCCAATCGCACTCGCATTGAGGTTATGCTTCAGATACAGCGTATTATCACGAAGTGTGTCGAGTACAGGTGTCATCTTCTGCTCTGCTTTCCACATTGCCGCAAGCATCGTTTGGTAAGAGGCTTTGGTGTCACGAAGCTTTTGCTCACTCGAACGACGCAGTTTGTCGTTACTATAAAGCGCTAACTCTTGCTGCCACTCGTCGAATAGGGCATCTGAAACATCTTCAATCGCCTCAATGCGATCGCGTACGTCTTGCGCTGCCGCTTCACTGGCTTCATAGCGACTATTGATATCTTTGTAGACGCTCTCCAGTTCACCACCATCAAAGTTAGTGAGTGCTGACAATGCTTCAAGAGCACTGGTAAATTCTTGTTGAGCCTCTTGTTGTGACTCTTTGGCGTCTTCAACGCGGTCAACCATGATGTCTCGCTTGTGATAACCCACTTGCTCCATAGCGGCGTAATAGGTTGATGAACATCCGGTTAATGTCATCAAAGAGATCACAAAAGCAACGAGATAGCGCATAACGACTTCCTTTCGTTTAGAATGAGTATGTTAATAACTATAACCTAATGTTGTGTGAAGGAAAATTTCAAACTCGAATGGTCATGGAAGAATTAGTAAAGAAATACCTTAGCCCTAAGCTCATCGGTCGATTGATACCGATCTACCAGTTTTTTAATTATCTTAAAAACCGGATGTCGCATGATCGCGTCAATGTGAATGCGGGATATCTCGCTTACATTACGCTGTTGTCTATCGTGCCGATGCTGACGGTGTTGCTCTCGATTCTCTCATCGTTTGCCATTTTCTCTGGTGCGGGAGAGGCGATTCAAGACTTTGTTATCACGCATTTTGTTCCTGCAGCAGGGCAGGCGGTGAAGGAAGCGTTGGCGGAGTTTGTGGCAAATACAGGCAAGATGACTGCCGTGGGTGGTGCAGCACTTTTCGTTGCCGCCATGATGCTGATCTCTAACATCGACAAAAACTTGAACTACATCTGGCGAGTGAAGAAAAAGCGTCGCGCGATTATCTCTTTCTCGATGTATTGGATGATTTTAACTTTGGGGCCAATACTCGTTGGGGCAAGTTTGGCTGCTACTTCTTACATCACCTCACTGACGATATTGAGCCACGAGGTGGCCTCGGGCGCTTACAACCTATTACTTCGATGGCTGCCCTTTATTTTGTCGACCTCTGCATTTGTGGTGCTCTACCTCGTTGTGCCGAACAAAAAGGTACGCGTTCATCATGCTGTTATCGGTGGCATGCTAGCGGCGCTGCTGTTTGAGCTAAGTAAAAAAGCATTCGCAGCCTACATTACTCAATTTCCTTCCTACCAACTCATCTATGGCGCGCTTGCCGCTATTCCGATCTTGTTTGTGTGGGTTTATTTGTGTTGGATGATAGTGTTGCTAGGCGCAGAAGTGACTGCGGCATTAGGAGAGCGTGAACACTGGAGCCAAGGTTCTTACGTGGTAAACTCTTCGCAACAAAAAGGTGTTAAACAACAAAGAAGTACAGAGGTAACCAGTGATAGCACTGATCCAGAGAGTGAGTGAAGCCGCAGTTCGAGTTGATGGCGAAGTGGTTGGTGAGATCAATAAAGGTTTATTGGTTTTACTCGGCGTTGAAAAAGACGACGATGAAGCGAAAGCAAAACGTTTGATGGAGCGTGTGACCACTTACCGCGTTTTTGAAGACGATGCAGGTAAAATGAATCTTAATGTGCAGCAGGTTGAAGGTGAAGTATTGGTTGTTTCGCAGTTTACTTTGCCAGCAGACACCAAAAAGGGCACTCGTGCAGGCTTTTCTCGCGGTGCGCATCCAGCAGATGCCGAGCGCTTGTACGACTACTTTGCTGACCAATGTGAGTTAGTATTACCAACTCAGCGTGGGCGCTTTGCCGCTGATATGAAAGTCTCATTGATTAACGATGGACCAGTGACGTTCTGGCTCCAAGTGTAAGCCTAGGAAAACGAAACGACAGGGAAGCTATGTTTAAACTCATTACGCCAAAGACCGAAAATCAGTGGAACAAATACTATCAGTTCCGGTGGCAGATGCTACGCGAACCATGGCGCATGCCTGTTGGCTCAGAGCGTGATGAGTTTGATACCATGAGCTATCACCGTATGATCACCGACAGTCGTGGTCGTCCTATGGCAATAGGTCGCTTGTATATTACGCCAGACAATGAAGGTCAGATTCGCTTTATGGCGGTAAAGCAGAATCGCCGCAGCAAAGGCTTGGGCTCATTAGTTCTGGTGGCTTTGGAGTCACTTGCGCGTCAAGAAGGCGCTAAGCGCTTGGTGTGTAATGCTCGCGAAGATGCGATTGCCTTTTACGAGAAAAATGGTTTTGAGATGCGCGGTGAGCTGAGTAACGAGCGTGGTCCAGTACGTCACCAACAGATGGTGAAGCCGCTCGACCCGATGGCGAATGTGCTGAGAAAGCCGGAATGGTGCCAGGAGCTACAGCAGCGCTGGGAACAACAGATCCCAATCAGCGACAAGATGGGCATTAAGATCACCCAATACACCGGCTATCAGTTTGAGTGTAGTGCACAGCTCAACCCTAATCTTAACCCGCACAACACCATGTTTGCAGGCTCAGCATTTACCCTTGCAACCCTTACGGGCTGGGGGATGACTTGGTTGTTGATGAAAGAACGTAATTTGATGGCGGATATCGTGTTGGCCGACAGTCAGATTCGCTATCGCCATCCGGTGACGGAAAACCCAGTGGCCCAGACATCGCTGGATGGTATTTCAGGTGACTTGGACCGGCTGGCGACAGGTCGTAAGGCACGAATAGTGATTAGTGTGACGATATACAGCGGAAGTACCCCGTCTGTGGAGTTTGTGGGTACTTACATGTTGTTGCCGAATTATCAGGATACTTTGGACGATTAGCCGTTGTGGACAATAGCCAACGAGCTAAGTTGCACAAGTATCCGTCACCCTGAATTTATTTCAGGGTCTATGTACCGCGCGTTGAGAACCCGAATTTCTTTGGGTAGATACTGAAACAAGTTCAGCATGACGCGCTGTGGGCTGAAAGTTATGGAAGTAGATTGTATTCGCACATCACCCTGAATTCATTTCAGGGTCTATGTACCGCGCGTTGAGAACTTGAAGTTCTTTGAGTAGATACTGAAACAAGTTCAGCATGATACGCTGTGGGGTGAAAGTTATGTACGTAGCATCAGTACGTCGCCCTGAATTTATTTCAGGGTCTATGTACCGCGCGCAGAGACTCCGAATTTCTTTGAGTAGATACTGAAACAAGTTCAGCATGACGCGCTGTGGGCTGAAAGTTATGGAAGTAGGTTGTATTCGCACGTCACCCTGAATTCATTTCAGGGTCTATGCGCAGCGCTTTGAGAACTTAAATTTACTCCAAGATCTCCTCATCACAACCACTAACCTCACGTGTCTCCCCACTCAACACATCCACCCACCATTGCTCACATTCACCATTAAACTGAATCCATAGAGGCTCATCTTTAGGGTCAACCCAGTCATACTCACCGCTGAAATCTCCCTTAGAGTGAGTGCCTACTAACCGTTTAGTAGCAAACTTAACGACCCCTCGATTAAATGTGCTGTATAAACCGGACATCTCAAACGGCTGAATAGTGGTCTGCGAGTTGCCATCTTTCTCTGTATGGTGGACCAAGGCTGCCTCGCGCATCCCAATATCAATATGCCCATCCATTGAGTATCGGAGTATTTCGTTGGTCTTACTGAGGCCTTTCAGATCCCCTTGCATATCCAGCAAACCAGACAACTCAAAAGGTAGCCAATCAAATTGGTTGAAGGTGTCGATGGGTAAACTATCAACAGTGAAGTCGAGTTGCCAAGGCAGACTATCTCCAGAAAGCTGTCTCACACCCGTTGCATCCACATACCCATGCTCGAGGGGAATAAACAACCGATTGAGTCGCCACTCGTTTTTATCGACATGGGTTTCAATGATCCCTTGCGTTGTGATGATGTCATCATAGCTCGCACTATTGATAGAGAGCTCTAGCTCACCTTGCCATAGTCCCCACTGTTCAGCGCGTTTTACTATGAGCTGTGCACCTTTCGCATTTACTCCTGAGGCTTGCCAGAAGGGTTCACTCTCAACTTGCAAGATTTGACTGCGTGCAATAATCAAATCATCAATGGTTATCTCTCTGAATAAATTAGATTTATTTCTCATTTCTTGCAGCTGTTGTAAGGTGTCATCCAGCAACTTCACCCCTGACATGTGCAGCTTTTTGAGCTTTAGACTTGCCGGTGTCCAAAGCCCTGACACCTGTAATCGACCCTGCCAAAGGTCACTATCCCACTCTTCAATCTCTAATTGGTTAGGGGCTAAATTTACCTTAGCTTTTGGTGCTATAAATGAAAAATCACCATAAGAGATTGAATCCGCATCAAAAGAGAAATAGCCGCGATCTTGTTGCCATATCTCTCGATCTAACTGGATCTCTTCGATCGAAAGATTCAAGTTTTCCACCTGCCAGATCTCGGTGGATATTTGGCTGTTAATCAGATCTAAACTATTAATATGATTAACTTTAAATCTATCCAACAGCTCGGTGTGTAGCTCATTGATTTGTTGCTCTTCAAGACCAATATCCAGTTGTCCGATGGTGACATTAATCAGTGACCAAAAATCATTAATCAGCTCAGCTTGTCCACTGAACTTGGCACCGTTCCAATTAAATGAGGCGCCGTAGACGGTACTCTTTTCTGGCTGGTGGACGACGTTAAGAAGGGCGTCATCCAAGGCTTCTCCTTCGATATAGACTTGCTCGGCCTTAAATTGAATATCGCCATAGGGAAGTCGTTGCTCGGTGCTGAGCCAGCGTGGGGAAGCGATTTGTATGCTCGCATCACGCAATATCCAGCCATCAAGCTCCATATCCACATGCTGCAGCGCAAGTTGGTGAAACTTAATGTGTTCAAGAAACGTGGAGTTGAAGACTGGGAGTGAGCGCAGGTGCTGTTGATCATTAAGCTGAACGCCCTCAATCAATACACTATCAATAATGATTTGGTTGTCATAGATAATGCCGGGGTTTAACCAAACGGTCGCAGAAGGTAAATATAGGTCGTTCTTTTCACTCGACAGGCCCTCCACTTGCAGCTTATAGGGCGGCGTATAATCGACGCGTTCAACGCTGAGCTGATAGGGCTCTAGGAAAGCATTGACCAAGCGAGTTTTCTGCTCGACAGGAAGCCACCATAACACCGCAATACTCGTTGCAACGAGAAGTAATAAGGTGATGACAACAATGGCTAGCCACTTCTTCATTCACGGCATCCTTGTGTGATTAACGGCTGAGTTGATAGCACATGCTATAGCTTGGAACAGTTTAATCATGACGGCAACAAAAAAAGCCCTTCAAAAGAAGGGCTTGTAAGCTAGTTATCAGTTTTTATTAGAATCAATCGAGTTGTGGACCAGCCGCAACCAGTGATTTGCCTTCGTCGTTGTCAGTGTATTGAACAAAGTTATTGATAAAGCGCTGTGCGAGATCTTCCGCTTTGCTTTCCCACTGTAGTGGGTCTACATAGGTTTCACGTGGATCTAGGATGTCTTTATCAACACCAGGAAGATCCAATGGAACTTCAAGGTTGAAGATTGGGATTTGCTGAGTTTCAGCGTCATCAATTGAGCCATTAAGGATAGCGTCAATGATACCGCGTGTATCTTGGATAGAGATACGTTTACCCGTGCCATTCCAGCCTGTATTGACTAGGTAAGCCTCTGCTCCAGCGGCTTCCATACGTTTCACTAGCACTTCTGCATATTGCGTTGGGTGCAGCGTCAAGAACGCAGCGCCGAATGCGGCAGAGAAGGTGGGTGTTGGCTCAGTAATGCCACGTTCTGTACCTGCCAGTTTAGCGGTAAAGCCTGATAGGAAGTGGTACTTGGTTTGCTCAGGAGTGAGCTTCGCCACAGGTGGTAAGACACCAAATGCATCTGCTGTTAAGAAAATAACCTTCTGAGCATGCCCAGCTTTAGACACCGGTTTAACGATATTGTCGATATGATGGATTGGGTAAGAAACACGAGTGTTCTCTGTTTTCGAACCATCATCGAAATCGATAGAGCCATCGTTACGCACGGTGACATTCTCGAGTAGAGCGTCACGGCGGATAGCGTTATAAATATCTGGCTCAGCTTCTTTAGATAGACGAATCGTCTTCGCGTAACAGCCACCTTCAAAATTGAAGATACCGTCGTCGTCCCAACCGTGTTCATCATCACCAATAAGCTGGCGTTTTGGATCCGTCGATAGCGTGGTTTTACCTGTGCCCGATAGGCCGAAGAATACCGCGACATCGCCCTCTTCACCGACGTTTGCCGAGCAGTGCATTGATGCAATACCTTTCAATGGCAACAGGTAGTTCATCATCGCGAACATGCCTTTTTTCATCTCACCGCCGTACCAAGTACCGCCGATAATCTGCATGCGCTCTGTTAAGTTGAAGGCAATGAAGTTTTCAGAGTTCAGACCATGCTCTTGCCACTTCGGATTGGTTGTCTTCGCGCCGTTCATGACAACAAAGTCAGGCTCGAAGTTTTGCAGCTCTGCTTCTGTTGGGCGAATAAACATATTTTTAACAAAGTGAGCCTGCCAAGCCACTTCTGTAATGATACGCACACTTAGGCGAGTATCTGGGTTTGCACCACAGTAACCGTCGATAACGAACAGGCGTTGACCTGATAGTTCTTCAGTCACCAGTTGTTTTAGATCACGCCAGACCTCTGTTGAGATTGGCTTATTATCATTCTTACCTTGATCTGACCACCACATGGTATCGCGCGTTGAATCGTCTTTGACAATGTATTTGTCTTTCGGCGAACGCCCGGTAAAGATACCCGTGTCGACAGCAACAGCGCCTAATTCAGTCACTGTGCCTTTTTCAAAACCTTCTAATTCTGGGCGAGTTTCCTCTGCGAACAGCTGGTCGTAACTGGGATTGCGAACAATCTCTTTAACGCCAACAAGTCCGTATTTGGAAAGATCGAGTGTTGCAGCCTTTGTATGTTCCATAACAGTCATAGGTGCTCCTTTTAAGAAGTGTAGGGATTTTGTAAGAGTGTTTTTATTTTAATCTGTCCACCATGCTAGCAACGCGACGGGGTTAAAACAGGGAGATAGCTCAAAAATTATCCACCAATTTTTTGTGGTTTTTGTGCCTACATCACAAGCTGGTTGAAATATTCTATCGTTAACTGAAAGGTTTGCGCTATAGGTCTATTATTAATAAATTGTAAAAATAAAGTTAAATTAAATTGTGATGCAGGCAGGGGTTTTCATGAACTGCAGGCATAAAAAAGACCAGCCATAAGGCTGGTCTAGTACGTATTTTATGTGCTTTATTGTTAGAGCAAATTAATGGATGGTGTCGCTACCTTTACCACCCGTTGCTTCAGCGAAAAGTTCTGCTACTTGAGCTGAATCAAAGGAGTAATTGCTGCCACAGTAGTCACAGTGAAGAGCGATACTCCCTTCCGTTGCTAGGATGTCATCTACTTCAGCGCGATCTAACGTTACGATCGCAGAGCCGCTACGCTCACGAGAACAACCACAGAAGAACTCAACTGGCTGAGGTTCAAACAGACGAACCTTCTCTTGGTTGTATAGACGATATAGTAGCTCTTGCGCTTCAAGAGTGAATAACTCTTCGTCTTTTACTGTGTTAGTCAGCTGTTCTAGGTGCTCGAAGTCATCTGGTGTGCCTGTTCCGTCTGGCATTACCTGAATCAGCATACCAGCAGCGTGCGCTTTGCCTTCTAGCTCGCCAGTGCGAATCCAAAGACGCGTCTTTAGCTGCTCAGAGTTTGCGAAGTAGTTTTCGATCACTTCTGTTAGGTTGTCACCCTCTAGGCCCACCACACCTTGGTAGCGCTCGCCTTTTTTCGGGTCGATGGTGATCACTAGGTAACCTTTACCCATCATGTCATGCAGGCTTGCGTCATCCGCAATATCGCCTTCCCAGCGCGCGACACCACGCACTTTCTGATCGTGGTCACCGTTAATCACAGCCAGAGAGACAGGGCCATCACCTTGAAGCTGGATAGTGATAGAGCCTTCAAACTTCAGCGTCGCTGTCAGTAGAGTGGTTGAAACCAGTAGCTCACCCAATAGCGTTTTTAGTGGCGCTGGGTATTCCTTGCTAGAGATAATCTGTTGGTATGCATCATCCATTTGTACCAACTCGCCACGTACAGAAAGGTCTTCAAATAGGTAGCGATTTAAAACATTGTTTGCCATAGAAGGAAGCTCCAGCTTATTGGTGTTTAAACTTAATGATATCGCGACGCTGCTTTTTATCAGGGCGTCGGTCAGGGCTCGGGTTGTGTGCGTGTAGCTTACGCTGCATTGCGTTACTTTCACGTTTTTCGACACTCTCCGAGGTTTCGCTGTACAGCGTTTGCGCTTCAGGCGCGCCGCGACGTTGGTCAGAGATACGTTCAATCACGACAGTTTTCTCTTCGTGACCTTGGCGCAAGGCAATAGTGGCTCCCACTTCAACAACCTTACTTGGTTTGCTGCGTTGACCATTGTAGTGCACTTTACCACCATCGATCATATTGCGAGCGATTGAGCGTGTCTTGTAAAAGCGGGCTGCCCACAGCCATTTGTCGAGACGTACTGCTTGTTCACTTTGGTCGTTGCGTGTGTTGTTGGAACCCATATTGGCTTGTTTTCTCCTACCATTAATTTATGAATCACACACACAATGGTAGCGCGGTCGCACTTTTTCAAGGTGTAATGGTTTGTAAAGAACAAAAAAGCGTTTGAAGTTTGCGTATATGATATAGTGAAATATTTAGTATCTATAATACCGCTCCAATTTAATTGTAATAAGGACATGGGTTTGGCGACAAATGCCTTCAATTTGACTCGTTTTGATGGACAGTCATTACTGAATCTTCTTAAACAGCATCAGCAGCGCATGAGTATGCTGCTCGTTATTATTTTGCTGTCTGCTTCGGCCTGGTTGTTAGGCAAGATGGTTTGGATGCTACTAGAGCCAGAAACGGAGATAACCCCATGGCGTGCAGGGCAGGTTTCAACCAGCGGCGACTCTAATCTTTCTTCTATCGATCTCTCTGATGTACATAACGCCCATTGGTTCGGTCGTTACCAAGCGGATGCGGCTCCAGTCGAGCGCCAGCAGCCAGTGGTCACTGATGCGCCGAAAACCAAACTTAACCTAACTCTTGTTGGCGTTGTGGCGAGCAGTAACGGTAATAAGAGCCTTGCGGTTATTGCCAACCGCGGTCAACAAGCCACCTATGGTTTGGATGAGGTTATTGAAGGCACTCGCGCGAAACTTAAAGCGGTATTAGTAGATCGCGTCATCATCGAAAATGCAGGCCGTGATGAAACATTAATGCTCGACGGGATAGATTACGCAAAACGTTCACAATCTCCTGCTGCAAATCCTGTACAATCTCGCCAAGCTGCTGCACCAGAGCCAGATTCCGGCCGTTTGGAGCAGATTCAACAGGAAATTTCGCAAGATCCGCAACAACTCTTCCAATATGTTCGCATGTCGCAGGTGAAACGCGATGGCGATGTCGTGGGTTATCGCTTGAGTCCAGGCAAGGACCGAGAACTATTTGAGTCGATTGGTTTGCAAAATGGCGATATTGCCACGCAACTCAATGGACAAGACCTAACCGATCCAGCGGCGATGGGTCAAATTTTTCAAGATATCGGCAATTTATCCGAGTTGAGCCTCACGGTAGAGCGTGATGGCCAGCCGTACGATGTCTATATACAGTTTTAAACCCTGAGTCAGCAACCGCTCAGATCTAGGAGTACACCGTGAAGCATTGGCTTAAGAAAAGTGCTTGGCTACTGGCAGGAAGCTTGTTAACAACAACGCCCGTTCTAGCTGAAGACTTTAGTGCAAGTTTTAAAGGCACTGACATACAAGAGTTCATCAATATAGTAGGTCGCAACCTTGAGAAAACCATTATTGTCGACCCTTCTGTTCGAGGTAAGGTGGACGTACGTAGCTACGATATGTTGACAGAAGAGCAGTACTACAGCTTCTTCTTGAACGTATTGGAGGTTTATGGCTTTGCTGTTGTCGAGATGGACAACGGTATTCTAAAGGTCATTAAGGCTAAAGATGCGAAAACCTCGGCCATCCCGGTTGTCGGTGATGACAGTGCCGCCGGTGATAGCGTCGTGACACGCGTTGTTGCAGTACGTAATGTTTCAGTGCGTGAACTTTCTCCTTTGCTGCGTCAGCTAAACGATAATGCAGGTGCGGGTAACGTGGTTCACTACGATCCTGCAAACATCATCTTGATTACGGGCCGCGCCGCGGTAGTAAACCGCCTGGCTGAAATCATCAAGCGAGTAGACCAAGCGGGCGACAAAGAGATTGAAATTGTTGACCTTAAAAACGCATCCGCTGCCGAAATGGTGCGTATCGTTGAAGCGTTGAATAAAACCACCGATGCGAAAAACACGCCACCGAACATGCAGCCAAAGCTGGTGGCGGATGATCGTACTAACTCGATTCTTATCTCTGGCGATCCTAAAGTCCGCGCGCAGCTAAAGCGCCTTATTAAGCAGCTTGATATTGAGATGGCAAGCAAAGGTAATAACCGCGTGGTTTACCTCAAGTATGCTAAAGCAGAAGAGCTTGTGGATGTCCTGCGTGGCGTCTCTGATAACCTTCAAGCAGAAAAATCTGCAGGTCAAGGTAGCAGCTCTTCAAGTGCGCGTGGTGAAGTGACGATTGCCGCTCACCCTCACACCAATGCATTGGTAATGACTGCGCCGCCAGATATCATGAACGCACTGCAAGAGGTTGTTGCTCAACTAGATATTCGTCGTGCTCAAGTTTTGATTGAAGCCCTGATTGTTGAAATGTCAGAAGGTGATGGCATCAACCTTGGTGTGCAATGGGGTAACCTAGAAACCGGCGCCATGATTCAATATGGCAACACGGGTGCATCTATTGGTAGTGTGATGGTGGGTCTAGAGGAAGCGAAAGATACAACAACGATCGACTATACCTTTGACTCAGACGGTAACCCTGTTCAAATCGAAAAAACAAACCCAGGCGACTACACCACTCTGGCTGCTGCATTGTCAGGCGTCAATGGTGCTGCAATGAGTATTGTTATGGGGGATTGGACAGCCCTGATTAGTGCCGTTTCATCCGATTCTCACTCTAACATTCTATCTTCTCCAAGCATCACAGTGATGGATAATGGCGAAGCGTCGTTTATTGTTGGTGAAGAGGTTCCGGTTGTGACCGGTTCTACTGCTGGCTCCAACAACGACAACCCATTCCAAACCGTCGATCGAAAGGAAGTGGGTATTAAGCTCAAGGTTGTACCTCAAATCAATGAAGGTAACTCGGTTCAGCTCAACATTGAGCAAGAAGTGTCAAACGTACTGGGTGCCAATGGCGCCGTCGATGTGCGCTTTGCTAAGCGTCAAATCAATACCTCAGTCATGGTCGATGATGGCCAAATGATTGTATTGGGTGGTTTGATTGATGAGCGAGCACTAGAGAGTGAGTCAAAAGTACCACTACTTGGCGATATTCCTTACCTTGGCCAACTGTTTAAATCGACCAGCACGCAAACAGAGAAACGTAACCTAATGGTGTTTATCAAACCAACCATTATCCGTGACGGTATGACAGCTGATGGTATCTCTCAGCGCAAGTACAACTACATCCGTGCAGAGCAACTACTGAAAGCAGAACAAGGCTTGAAGCTGATGGATGATGAGCATATTCCTGTTCTTCCAGAGTTCAATCAGCCTCGACAACATGCACCAGAGCTGCAAGCTCTGATCGATCAAATGGAAGCGAAGTAATGGAAGCAGAGGTTATTCATCACCGCCTGCCGTTTAGCTTTGCCAACCGTTTTCAAATGGTGTTGGAGCATGGCGAAGAGGGTAGTGTTCTCTACCATTTAGAGCCAATCTCAATGAGCGCGTTGCTGGAAGTGCAGCGCGTGTCACCACGCGCCTTTACTCTGCAATCGATGAGTAAAGAAGCCTTTGATACCAAACTGACCCAAGTCTACCAACGTGACTCGAGCGAAGCGCGTCAGTTGATGGAAGACATTGGTGCCGACAGTGATGACTTCTTCTCACTGGCAGAAGAACTGCCACAAGATGAAGACTTGCTCGAATCAGAAGACGATGCACCGATCATCAAATTGATTAACGCCATGCTCAGTGAGGCGATCAAAGAGGGTGCGTCGGATATTCATATCGAAACCTTCGAGAAATCTCTGTCGATACGCTTCCGTGTCGATGGGGTACTGCGCGATATCTTAGCGCCGAGCCGCAAGCTTGCGCCGCTACTCGTATCACGTGTGAAGGTGATGGCGAAACTCGATATTGCAGAGAAACGCGTGCCGCAAGATGGTCGTATCTCACTGCGTATCGGTGGCCGCGCCGTCGATGTGCGTGTCTCCACTATGCCATCTTCACACGGTGAGCGTGTGGTAATGCGTCTTCTTGATAAAAACGCGACCCGTCTCGACCTTCATAGTTTGGGCATGACACCTGCGACACACGAAAACTTCCGCAATATCATCGGCCGTCCACACGGCATTATCCTAGTTACAGGCCCAACGGGTTCTGGTAAATCAACCACCTTGTATGCGGGCCTACAAGAGCTCGATAGCAGCGAAAGTAATATCTTAACGGTTGAAGACCCAATCGAATTCGATATCGATGGTATCGGTCAAACTCAGGTTAACCCTAAAGTGGATATGACCTTCGCTCGTGGTTTGCGTGCGATTTTGCGTCAAGACCCAGATGTGGTGATGGTGGGTGAAATCCGTGACTTGGAAACTGCGCAAATTGGTGTTCAAGCCTCACTGACCGGTCACTTGGTGATGTCGACTCTGCACACCAACACTGCGGTGGGTGCGATTACTCGTCTGCGTGATATGGGCATTGAGCCATTCCTCATCTCATCTTCCTTACTTGGCGTTCTTGCGCAGCGTCTGGTTCGTACTCTGTGCAACGACTGTAAGACCCCTTATCAGGCAGACAATGAGCAGAAGAAATGGTTTGGCGTGCCAGCAGAGGAAGAGCTGACCCTTTACCGCCCGAATGGTTGCGAACACTGTAACAACAAGGGCTATCGCGGTCGTACCGGTATCCACGAGTTATTGTTGGTGGATGAGCAGGTTCAGGAGTTGATCCACAGTGAAGCGGGTGAGCAATCGATTGAAAAATGCGTTCGTCAACATACCCCAAGTATTCGCCAGGACGGTTTGAATAAAGTACTTCAAGGGAAGACGTCGCTTGAAGAAGTGCTGCGTGTCACTAAGGAAGGCTAATGGCAGCGTTTGAATACAAGGCACTGGATGCGAAAGGCAAACAGAAAAAAGGCATTATCGAAGGCGACAATGCCCGTCAGGTGCGTGCTCGTCTCAAAGAGCAGGGCTTAATCCCGGTTGAAGTTGCCGAAACGCGCGGCAAGTCGAGCAAGTCATCGTCAGCCAAAAAGCCAGCATTTCAGCGTGGTATCAGCACGCCTGATCTTGCGCTGATCACTCGCCAGCTTTCGACGCTGGTGCAATCGGGTATGCCGTTGGAAGAATGTCTTAAGGCGGTGTCTGAACAATCAGAAAAGCCGCGCATTCGAAACATGCTAGCGGCAGTACGCTCAAAGGTCACCGAAGGTTATACCTTAGCTGACAGCTTGGCCGATTACCCACATATTTTTGATGAGCTGTTCCGCTCAATGGTGGCAGCCGGTGAAAAATCAGGCCATTTGGATGCGGTGTTAGAGCGATTAGCGGACTATGCTGAGAACCGTCAGAAGATGCGCTCTAAGCTCCAGCAAGCGCTGATTTACCCAGTGGTGCTTGTGGTCTTTGCCATCGGTATCGTTGCCTTTTTGCTTGCGGCGGTTGTGCCAGAGATTGTTGGTCAGTTTATCCAGATGGGGCAAGATTTGCCTGCATCGACCGAGTTCTTATTGGCATCAAGTGACTTTGTCAAAGAGTGGGGCGTTGCCATTTTAGTCGCCATTATTGTGCTGGTTTATCTCACCAAGCTTGCTCTATCGAAACCCAACATACGCCTAGCATGGGATAAACGTATAGTTTCAATGCCGATGGCAGGCCGAATCAGCAAAGGCCTGAATACCGCACGATTTGCTCGTACCCTGTCGATTTGTACATCCAGTGCAATTCCAATCCTTGAGGGGATGAAAGTCGCCGTCGATGTTATGTCTAACCACTTTATTAAACAGCAAGTCACTATTGCGTCGGATAATGTGCGTGAGGGTGCGAGCCTGCGTAAAGCACTCGACCAGACCAAGCTGTTCCCGCCGATGATGTTACACATGATTGCCAGTGGTGAGCAAAGTGGTCAGTTGGAGTCGATGTTGACGCGAGCGGCGGATACGCAAGATGCGAACTTTGAGTCCACAGTCAACATTGCCCTTGGGATATTTACCCCCGTATTGATTGCCCTGATGGCAGGGTTGGTGTTGTTCATCGTGATGGCAACCATGATGCCAATTCTAGAAATGAACAACCTAATGAGCGGCTAACGATTTTTCTCTTTCCGTTTTGTGGGAAGAATTTTGAATTTCCAGACCTATCTCAGGTCTTGATAGTGTTGTTTTTGGAGAAAAAAATGAGAAACAAACTAAAGAAACAATCAGGCTTTACCCTACTAGAGGTAATGGTGGTTGTGGTTATCCTAGGTATCTTGGCAAGCTTTGTTGTGCCAAACCTACTTGGTAACAAAGAGAAAGCAGACCAACAGAAAGCGATCACTGACATCGTTGCACTGGAGAACGCTCTTGATATGTACAAGCTAGATAATAGCGTGTACCCAACAACAGACCAAGGCCTAGAAGCGCTAGTGACTAAGCCAAGCAACCCTGAGCCACGCAACTACCGTGACAATGGCTACATTCGTCGTCTACCAAAAGACCCATGGGGTAATGATTACCAATACCTAAGCCCTGGCGATAACGGCACGATTGATATCTTCACTTTAGGTGCAGATGGTCAAGAAGGTGGCGAAGGTGCTGCGGCCGATATCGGTAACTGGAATCTACAAGATTTCCAATAAATTGATTATTTGGGGTAAGTCTTTACTTACCCCAACCTTCAGAGTGTGATTGTGTTTTTTGCCTCAAATCCGAGTAAGTTGAATCGCCATAATGGCTTTACACTACTAGAGCTGCTTCTTGTATTAGTGCTGGTTTCTGTCAGTGCGGTTGCTGTCATCTCTACCTTTGTCAGCTCAACGGAAGATCAAGCGAAAGAAGAGAGTCAGCGCCTGTTTCTGCAGCTACAGCTGCTCAATGACGAAGCGTTGCTCAGTGGGCAAAACTACGGCCTGCGCATAGACGAAAAACAGAATCGCATTCACCTAATGTCTTTGGGTGATGATGGCTGGAAAGCGATGGAGCTTGATGGCATGGCGAATGAAATTACTCTGCCAGAGAGTTTGATGATGGAGATGACTCTTGGTGGTGATGTTTGGTCAAACAACGATAGCCTGTTCAATCCTGGCTCCTTGTTTGATGAAGATATGTTTGCAGATGTTGAAAAGGATCGCAAACCACGCCCACCACAGATCTTTATTTTGTCCAGTGGTGAGATTACGCCTTTCAGCCTGCATGTGCTTGCCAACAATGAGCCGGTCAATGATGACAACTGGCGAATTATTGTGGCGGAAAACGGTGTGATTCATCGATTGGCACCAGGTGAAGCTGCGCCGGGAGATGAACGATGAAACGTAAATCTTCGGGCATGACCTTATTAGAAGTGCTGGTGGCATTGACGATATTTGCCACGGCCGCCATTGCGGTTATTCGTTCGGTCAGCCAGCACATTAATACATTGAGCTATTTAGAAGAGAAAACCTTTGCTGCGATGGTGGTGGATAACCAGATGGCGAAGGTGATGCTAGAGCCAAGCAAGCTCAAAGCGCAAAAAGGCACAGAAGAGCTGGCAGGGCGAACCTGGTATTGGCAGGTTGCACCCGTAAAGACGTCAGATAATTTACTCAAAGCATTTGATGTCAGTGTTGCAGCCAACAAAGACAGCTCACCAGTCGTTACGGTGCGAAGCTATGTCCCGTAAAGTGATGAACCGTAGAGCAACACAGCACGGCTTCACCCTGATCGAGGTGCTGGTAGCGATTGCCATCTTCGCCAGCTTGAGCGTGGGAGCATACCAAGTACTTAACCAAGTACAGCAAAGTAACGAGGTGTCACTGCGCAGCAGCGAGCGCCTTAAAGAGCTACAACGTGCTCTGGTCATGATGGACAACGATTTTCGTCAAATGGCGACGCGAACCATGCGCACCAATGGCGAAGAGCCCAGTTCTGCGCTGTTGTTTTGGCAAGACTATCTGCTTGATTCCGATACCAAAGGGCTAGTGTTTACTCGTTTGGGTTGGCACAACCCAGAGCAGCAGTTTCCTCGTGGTGAGGTGACGAAAGTGGGGTATCGCACCCAAGAGCAAGTGCTTGAGCGTGCTTGGTGGCGCTACCCTGACACACCGGTCGGGCAAGAGCCGATTGTCGCGCCACTGCTCACCGGGGTTGAGAGCTTTGATGTGCGTTTTTACAACGGCTCAGAGTGGCTAACAGAGTGGACGGTGAGTAATCGACTGCCACGCGCAGTCTCGGTAAGGCTGGAGCTAGAAGACTACGGTGAGATTGAACGTATCTACCTCACCTCAGGTGGTCAGTTGAATTCATCGGGAGGAGAGGACGATGGCTAACGTATCGACGCTCTCTTTACCAAAGGCGGCGAAACAGCAGGGTGTCGCCATCATCGTTGTATTGATGATTCTTGCGGTGATGGCATCGATTGCTGCCAGTATGTCTGGGCGTCTGTTTACTCAGTTTAAACGGGCGACCAACCAGATTAACTACCAACAAGCGTATTGGTACAGCTTGGGTGTTGAATCATTGGCGATAGTGGGTATTGAACAAAGCTATAAAGACAGCGATACCATTAACACCTCACAGGCGTGGGCGCTTGAAGAGCAAACCTATCCGCTTGATTACGGTGTAGCGCGAGGTCGTATTTGGGATCGCCAAGCCTGTTTGAATTTGAATGCGATTGGCTCGGCAACTATCCCGACCAACTCAAATCAACGCCCTTACATTATGCGTGTTTGGCAGCAGCTATTAGAAGCGGTGGATGTCGATAACTACTTAGCGGAGACCATTACGGATTCTACTTATGAGTTTATTGACCCAGATACCAACACTCAGACCATCAGTGGCGTAGAAGATAGCTACTATGAAAGTGTTCAGCCCGCCTATTTAACGGCCAATAGTTGGATTGCAGATAGCACTGAGCTTAGAGCGATCAATGGAGTGACCGGCGAGATCATGCAAAATGTGGCGCCAATGGTGTGTGCATTGCCGACCGATCAGTGGGTACTCAATGTAAACACGATAGAGCCGCATCAAGCGCCGTTGTTAGAGGCGATGTTTCATCCACACCTCTCTGACAGCGATGCTAAAAACCTGATTGAGGGACGACCTTATGATGGATGGAATTCAGTTGATGATTTCCTTGCCGAATCCGAAATGGCCAGCGTCCAAGCTGGTGTGCGTGATGAAGCAAAAGCCTTTTTAGGTGTGGATAGTCAGTATTTCGAGCTAGATGCTCAAGTTTGGGTTGAGCAGTCTAGAGTAAGAATTAGAAGCCTATTGTACAGTAGCAATAGGGAAACAGCGTCGGTGGTACGCCGTCGTTTTGGAGGGATCAGTGAGCGAGTTTCTGACCGTTCGACTAACTAGCCAGCCGAACTCTCCCGTTCCATGGTTGGTGTGGTCTACACAAAATAATGAAGTCATTGCTAGTGGTGAACTAGCCAATGAATCAGAACTAGAGACGCTGCAGAGTTATGCTCAGCAGCGTAGCGTTATCCTATTGTTGTCAGCAACCGATGTGGCATTAAACCGCGTAGAGATTCCCAAAGGGGCTAGTCGCCAGTTTGAATCTATGCTGCCGTTTTTGCTCGAAGATGAACTGGCACAAGACGTCGATGACTTGCACTTTACTATTCTGAGCAAGAAAGGCGATGAGGCGTGGGTTTCCGCCGTTGCCCTTGATTGGTTTGAGCAGATGCTTGAGAAGTGTCGAACACTCGGTTTTGACGTTAAGAAAGTCATGCCAGATGTGCTAGCGCTACCAACTAATCAAGATGGCTTGAGTGCTGTTCAATTGGGTAATGAGTGGCTGGTGAAAAAGGGTTCGGACTTAGGGGCTGTGGTGCCAAGCGATTGGCTTGCACTGACAGCTCAGTCAGACTGGGTCAAAAGCGCAGATGAGTATCTACCTCTGCAAGCCTATACACCTTTACCAGAGCTGAGTTTGTCAGAGGGGCAAGAGTGGCACAATGCGCCAGCTGAGCTGCCGATGCAGCTGCTTGCGACTCAAGCGATAAGCAGCAAAGTCAACCTGTTAACAGGCGCTTTCAAGCAAAGCTCATCCATCATGAAGCACTGGAAAGTGTGGCAAAAAGCCGCCATCGCAGCAGGTGTGCTGCTGGTGGTCTTGATGGGGCAGTACGTACTTGAAATTCAGCGTTACGAGTCTCAGGCATCAGCTTATCGTGCCGAGAGCGAACGTATCTTCCGTGATTTAACCGGTAAGAGTCGCATCCCGACAACGAGTTACCTAAGACGTGAAATGGAGTCTGAAATTGCTCGTCTCTCTGGGGGCGCGGGGGAAGACTCGCTGTTGAACTGGTTCTCGAACCTTTCAAGTTCACTCGGTGCGAAACCAGACATTCAGATGCAAAGCTTACGCTTTGATGCCAATCGTGGTGAGGTGCGTATAGTGGCTCAAGGTGCTGACTTCCAAAGTTTTGAAAAGGCTCGAGTCGCATTGGCAGAGCGTTTTGAGGTTGAGCAAGGTCCACTCAATCGCAACCAAGATGTTGTGACTGGCACGTTCACGATTAAGGCGCAGTAGAGGGTGATGATGGAACAATTAGCAACCGTAAAAAGCTGGTGGCAAGGACTATCTCAGCGAGAACAGCGTCTGGTTGGCGTGTGTGCTGGCTTTGCTTTACTGGGTATTTTGTACTGGGGCTTGATTCAGCCAATCCAAGCTAAGGCGGAAAACGCACGCTTGCGAATCGATGCCGAAAGACAACTTCTGAGCTGGGTAACCAATAAAGCCGATGAAGTGACACAGCTGCGTGCTCAAGGCGGTATTGTCACTAGCAATCAGCCTCTCAATCAGTTGATTTACTCATCTGCCAGTCGTTACCAAGTTGAAATCATTCGTATGACGCCTCGCGACGATATGATGCAGGTGTGGGTTCAACCTATCCCGTTTGAACAACTTTTAAATTGGATCTCATACCTGAAAGAGCAGCAAGGAGTGGAAGTGGCGTTCCTCGATGTTGATCGCACAGACCGCGCAGGTTTAGTTGACGTGAAGCGCTTGCAGTTCCAAAAGGGAGGCAACTAATGCGCCGTATTATCTTAATCTCACTACTGTGTGTTGTTGTGTTCTTGGTGAGTGTGATTGCGCATATTCCAGCGAGCTTTGCATTGAGCTATCTGCCTAAGCAGGTAGCTCAGGTTGAAGGTGTCTCAGGTACGATTTGGAATGGTCAGGCACAACGTGTCACTGCGCAAGGGCAACAAATCGGCTCTTTGCAATGGCAAGTGAAACCTGCTTCCTTGTTGATGGCTCGCGTAGAGGCTGATATTCGCTTTGGCCGCGGAAGTGCCATTGATCTGCGTGGTCGTGGCACCGTGGGTGTTGGTCTGTCTGGCCCTTACGCAAAACAGTTTGTCGCTTCAGTCCCAGCTTCGTATGTAATGTCGCAATTACCGATGCCAATCCCAATTGATGCCTTGGGTCAGGTTGAACTCACCATGCGAGATTACCAGTTTGACCAGCCTTATTGTGCATCAGCAGAAGGAACTATTGCCTGGGCTGCTGGTGAGTTAAGCACGCCTGTAGGCCCAATCCTTCTAGGTCCAGTGATTGCCGATATCAGTTGCCAAGACAGCCAGTGGCAAGTCAACGGTGCACTGCAAAGCGCGCAGGTGAGTGGCGAGTTTAGTGCCACACTAGAGTCAAATAATCGCTATGATTCACAAGGCTGGTTCAAGCCAGAGGCCGAGTTTCCGTCGATACTCTCTAGCCAGCTGAGCCTAGTTGGCCAGCCAGATAACCAAGGGCGTTATCAGCTGAGTCAGAAAGGGCGGTTCTAAAGCAGAATTAAGGTTGAAGGTACAAGGTGGAAGAAAGTTAGACGTCGCATATAGAAGCGGCTTACTCTCCCTTTAACCTTTAACCTTTAACCTTTAACCTTTAACCTTTCTCTTCCAGAATCTCACCCCAATCCAACGACTCATCCCCAAGTACAATAAAGTTCGGGTTCTCCAACGTATCGCGCTCGTTGTATGACAATGGCTGCAAATGAGTATCCAAAATTCGACCACCGGCCTCTTCGACAATACACTGCGTGGCAGCGGTATCCCATTCACCAGTCGGCCCTAATCTCAGATAGCAATCCACAGCACCTTCCGCAACTAAACACGCCTTTAGTGCCGCAGAGCCCAGTGGCACAAGCTCATAGTTCCACGCTGAGCTCATACGACCGGTGATACGGTTGATGTCTTGACGACGGCTAATAGCAATCGCGATTGGCTGCATCTTTCCTGGATGCTGGTGCGATTTTATCCGCACACTCTCAGCCATGTCCGGGATCTTCCACGCGCCTTTATCTCTGTATGCGTAGTACGTGACACCTGAAACCGGGGCATACACTACACCCATAATCGGACGATTGTTGTCAATCAAGGCAATAATGGTGGCGAAATCTCCGCTACGAGCGATGAACTCTTGTGTGCCATCAAGCGGGTCAACCAGCCAGTAACGATCCCATTGTGCGCGTTTTTCTAGGCTAATGTCTGCTGCCTCTTCCGAGAGAACAGGGATATCAGGGGTCAGCTCGGAGAGCTGTTTGGTGATCAGTTTGTGTGCAGCGATATCAGCACTGGTGACTGGCGTTTCATCCGACTTTGTGTACTCCTCGTACTGCTTTTTTTGGTAGATGTCTAAAATAAGCTGCCCAGCTGAGCGGGCTATCTCGATGACATTGGGTAGAAGAGGAGAGAGGTCGTGTGAGGTGGTCATGCAAAATCCTTTCAACAGAGTCCAATTAAATGATGACTACTGGCTATTTAAAAAGCGTAGCGCAAGCAGCAGGGCGGTAATACTGCGTGCTTCACAGAAATCTAAGTGAGTCAGTAACTCTTCCGCTTGTGCTAGTGGCCAGCGAACGATCTCGAGTGGTTCTGGCTCATCACCTTCCAATGTTTCAGGGTAGAGATCTTGCACCACGAACAGCGTCATCTTACTGGAAAAATAGGAAGGCGCGAGTACCACCTCTTTGAGTGGGATAAGGCTGTTGGCCCCAAACCCAATCTCTTCTTTGAGTTCACGATTCGCCGCTTGCTCTGGTGTTTCACCTAAATCAATCAAGCCTTTGGGAAACCCAAGCTCATAGCGCTCCGTTCCAGCCGCGTATTCACGCACTAGGAGGATATCGCCAGAGTCGCTAATCGGAACCATCATGACCGCATTTCGTCCACTTGGTTTCATGCGCTCATAGGTACGCTTTTCACCATTACTGAACTCAAGATCTTGCGACTCAATCGTAAACAGACGCGATTGCGCCACCACTCTCGTTTCAAGGATGTTAGGTAAAGAACGTTTTTTCAAAGCAAGCTCCCTTTGAGGCGTGAGGCCATGAGGTGTAGATAGCCTTACTATAGGTGAAAACACGAGAGGAATAAAAGAGTCAGATCTTAGTGGTAACGTTTACATTTTTCAGTGTTGCTCACATTTCGTCCTACCGAGTTAGGTTAGATTAGAGGTTATCTATCTGGAATACAGAGAACGGGCAGCAAAGTATGAATCAAAAGACCGTTATGGTGACGGGAGCAACTTCCGGAATAGGCAGAGAAATCGTCATGCGTTTAGCTGCACTCGGCGCGAATGTTGCGTTTTGTGGGCGCTCGGAACAAAAGCTAAAACACTTGCTTGAAGAGTTGCCTGAACATTCCGGCAATATGTATTATCGCGCGTTTGATGCCACAGACAGTGACATGACCAAAGACTTTATCATCGGCGCACTACTGGAACTGGGACAAGTCGATGTGCTGGTCAATTGCGCGGGTGCGAATACCTCAAGACATAAAGTCGAAGCGTTACCCGTTGATACCTTAAATGAGCTACTCGCACTTAACACTGTATCGCCATTTGTTTTCATGCAGGAGATTTATAATCGTTCCATGAAGCCGCGAAACGAAGGGATGATCATTAATGTCCTATCCACCGTTTGCCACTTTTCTAACGAGGGAATCGGCGCATATACCGCATCGAAAGCAAGCTTTGACGCGCTAACGAAGGTGTTTAGAAAAGAAGTTAGGGAGAATGGGATTAAGGTTTGCGCGATATACCCAGGAGGCGTTGATACACCATTTAGAGAGGCTGAAAGGCCGCGGTACTTGAGCGCAGAGCAAGTTGCTGATGCGGTTCTTTATATGGCAAGCCAACCCGCACAGGCAGTGGTTGATGAACTTACCATTCGCCCATTAGTTGAGAAAAACTACCCATAATAAAACACCTCAATACAGGGCTGTATTGAGGTGTTTAGTATCGTTTAGTTGGCGCAAGGCTTAGTAGTAAGAGTGCTCACCCGCTTGGTGCTCAGTGGCGTCTTTCACGCCCGTTAGCTCACCAGCAAACTCTTGGATAAGCTGCTTCTCGATGCCTTCTTTCAACGTCACATCAACCATTGAGCAGCCATTACAACCGCCGCCGAAAGCGACGATAGCCACACCTTCGTCAGTGATCTCTACAAGATTTACGTGACCGCCGTGACCTGCCAGTTGCGGGTTCACTTGTGTTTGAATCACGTACTCAACGCGCTCGATCAGTGGCGCATCGTCAGACACTTTACGCATTTTTGCGTTAGGTGCTTTTAGGGTCAGTTGAGCGCCCATTTTATCCGTCACGTAGTCGATCTCAGCATCTTCTAGGAAGGGTAGGCTAAGTTCATCTACGTATGCAGAAAAAGGTTCGTAAGCAAATTCCGTGTCGGTAGCTTCAACCGCTTCTGGTGGGCAGTATGATACGCCACACTCAGCGCTTTGTGTTCCTGGGTTTACCACGAAAACACGGATGTTGGTGCCTTCGGGTTGTTGAGCCAATAGCTTGGCAAAGTGTTCTTGAGCTGATTCAGTAATCGTAATCGGATGTGACACGGCTAATACCTGACTATTTTTGTAAACTATTTTTTGTATTCTACTCCTGATAACGATTAGGTCTAGTATTTTATTTAGCCACTGTTTTTCAGTTTAAACACTAGGGTTGGTGTCGTTCAGGGTAGTGCGACAGACACAATAAATATCAATGGTTTCCACGCCAACATCAAGCAGTAATTTGCACAGTTGCTCGATAGTCGCCCCTGTAGTAACCACATCATCAACAATCGCGACATGCTTGTGAGAGGAAAGGTGATTGATAGCGAAAGCAGTCTTTAGGTTGCTCTGACGCTGCCTGGCGTTCAAGCCCTGCTGTGGTTTGGTGCGCCTATTCCGACGCAGTAAGTTAGGTTCAAACTCACTGCCAAGTCTATTTGCTAAGAAATACGCCAAGTGTTCACTTTGATTAAAACCGCGCCATAACCTACGACTCCAGTGCATTGGCACACAGGTAATAATAGGAGCGGGCTTTTCAATCACTGCCGCAAGTTCGAGAGCCAGCGGCCTTGCATGCCAGAACTGTCTTTGATGTTTCAGTTGAGTCACGAGATCACTCAGTGGTGGTTGATACCCGCTCAGACAATAAAGCCGATGCCACGGTGGAGGGGCGGCTAAGCACGCACCACAATGCTCAGCATTCTTCTCCTGAGTCGGCAATCCACAGCGGCGACAGCGATGAAGCTGAATCAGGTCTTTACCGCAACTTGTACACCAAAAGGCGTGATGAGAAGATGTAAGCTGTTCGGCTTCAATATTCATCCTACACAGGCAACAGCTCGGGTCAGTGAGCCGAGCGATGTTTTTTTGCCACCAATCCGATAACATGATGTGATTCACCTTGATTAAGAATATTGAGATTTTGTCCTAGTGAGAGTCAGAAGATAGGGCAAGCAGGAGACTTTGCGAGTATGAGCACAAGATTACATTGGCAGACACAAGGCCAGGGACCGGATGTGATTTTATTGCATGGTTGGGGAATGAATGGTGCGGTATGGGAGGCGACGGCGCAGCAGCTAGCACAGCACTTTACTGTACATGTTGTCGATCTTCCCGGGTATGGTCATTCAGCCGATGTTGAAGCCACTGATATGCACAGCATTGTTTCGCTATTGATTGAGCAAGCTCCAAAGCAAGCTACCTGGATAGGCTGGTCTTTGGGGGGCTTGGTCGCCAGCCAAGTGGCACTCTCGCACCCAGAGCGAGTTCAAAAATTGGTGACGGTTGCGAGTTCCCCCAAGTTTGCCGCGGATCTGCCATGGCGAGGGATTAAGCCTCAAGTACTCTCCGCATTTACCGAACAACTCACGCAAGACTTTGATACCACGATAGAGCGCTTTATGGCGCTTCAAGCGATGGGTAGCCCGTCAGCAAGGCAAGATGTCAAAACCATTAAACAAGCGGTGCTGTCGCGTCCTAGCCCTAACGAAAATGCCCTGCAGCTGGGTTTGAGCTTTCTGGCAAATATTGATCTGCGCGAGGCCGTTTCAGAATTGACACTACCAGTGTTGCGGCTTTACGGCCGATTAGATGGTTTGGTACCGGTCAAGGTGGCTGCGGATATGCAGTCGCTTCTGCCGAGCAGTTCGCAATTCATCTTCACTCAATCTGCACACGCGCCATTTATTACCGAGTCAGAAGAGTTCAATAAGCAACTTGTTACATTTATTGGTTAATTTTGTTTAAGTAATGGAGGCTTGTGGTCGATAACAGATCACTAACCTAGCGTTAGTTGCTCGCAAGCAGCCCTTTTTATTGAAGAAGTGTTGTGCAATGCGGGTGTCATGGCGGATGAGGAGGACTCGATGATTGTTTCACCAAACAATGTCAGCATGCCTTTAATAGCCCCGTCAGTGAACGTGCAAACGGAGCAGGTTGCAAGAGAAAATCGAACAACAGAGCCTGTGAAGCCTGCGGTAGAGTTGGCTAAGTCCAATGCCGAGAGAAAAATCAAAGAAGATGATAAGCGACAGCGTCAGTCAGCCTGGGATCCAGCGGAGCACCCAGATTACGATCTCGAACCGGAAGAGGAGCAAGACGAGGCCTCTCCTCAAAATGAGCTCGACCGACTGTTCAGCTTAATTGCGCTTAACAGCTACAGCGAAGATCAAGGTAAGGGATATACCATACGTTTTAGGCTACCCAAGCACATCATTGAAGCCGCAATACAAGAAGGTCAGATGGCAAGACGCCGCACAGTGATTCGATATCACTACGGCCACTCTGTCGCTCCGCATCCTCCTTCCGATGTGATTGCGGTTTTGTAAGGCTAATTATGAGAAAGGGTCAGAGATAGTATCTATCTCTGACCCTTTTTGTCTCGCCATGCTAAATGTATTGCTTGCCCTTAACACACCGTCACCCTGAACTCGTTTCAGGGTCTACTCGCAACTCGAGACATAGCCGATGGCGTCAGCTAGATGCTGGAACAAGTTCAGCATGACGTTGCTTTAAGCCTTAGGTGAACGGGTTATTTCTTTGCCTTAGCAAACGCCGCAGCAAATGCACCACCCATCGCACTGTTACCCGCATCATCACGAAGGCGTTGACCACCTCGTTGATTATCTCGACCTCTTGCAGGCTGCTGACCACGAGGTGCTGAGCTGCGTTGTGGGCGGTTATCCTGGCCTGGCTCATCCTTCAGACGCATAGACAGACCAATACGCTTACGCTGGATATCCACCTCCATCACTTTGACCTTAACGATATCGCCCGCTTTCACCACTTCACGTGGGTCAGAGACGAAACGGTCAGTCAACGCAGAGATGTGTACCAAACCATCTTGGTGAACACCAATATCGACAAACGCACCAAAGTTGGCCACGTTCGATACCACACCCTCCAAAATCATCCCAGGCTCAAGGTCTTTCACCTCATTCACACCTTCAGCAAAGGTGGCGGTTTTGAACTCAGGGCGCGGGTCACGACCCGGTTTGTCGAGCTCTTTGATGATGTCAGTAACGGTTGGAACACCGAAGTTATCATCGGTGTAATCCACCGCATGCAGCCCTTTTAAGAACACTGAATCGCCAATCAGCGCCTTGATGTCTTTGCTGTTCTTTTCCGCGATCGCCTTAACCACAGGGTAAGCCTCTGGGTGAACCGATGAACCATCAAGAGGATTCTTACCGTCCATGATGCGTAGGAAACCCGCACACTGCTCAAACGCCTTTGGACCCAAGCGTGGCACTTTCTTTAACGCAGTACGTGCATCAAAGCGACCATTTTCATCACGGAAGTCGACAATGTTTTGCGCAATGGTGGTGGTTAAACCCGCAACGCGAGTTAATAGCGCTGCAGAGGCCGTATTCACATCAACGCCCACCGCGTTCACACAGTCTTCAACCACGGCGTCGAGTCGTTTGGCGAGCATAGACTGGCTAACATCATGCTGATATTGGCCCACACCGATCGATTTCGGGTCAATCTTCACCAGCTCTGCCAGAGGGTCTTGCAGGCGACGAGCAATGGATACCGCGCCACGGAGTGACACATCCATATTCGGGAACTCTTTCGCTGCCAGTTCAGAAGCCGAGTAAACCGATGCACCAGCTTCACTCACCATGATTTTCTGAACCTTGAGGTTGCCACGTTTAATCAAATCAGCCACAAAGCTATCAGTTTCACGCGAAGCCGTACCATTACCAATCGCAATCAAATCCACGTTATATTTTCGCACCAGCTGATCGACAATTTGTGCAGACTTGTCATATTGATTTTGTGGCGGGTGAGGGTAGATGGTTTCTGTTGCCAACACCTTACCTGTCGAGTCAACGATAGCGATCTTAGAGCCGGTACGCAGGCCAGGGTCTAAACCTAGTGTCGCGCGAGGGCCAGCCGGGGCGGCCATCAATAGATCTTTCAGGTTGGTGGCAAACACCTCAATCGCTTCAATCTCGGCGCGCTCTTTCATCGCACCCATCAGCTCAGTTTCCATGTGCATCGACACCTTGATGCGCCATGCCCAGCTAATCACTTGTTTACGCCAAGTATCAGCAGGTGCGCTGCTCAGCGTGATGCCGTAGTGATCGGCAATAATCGTCTCGCAGTAAGACTGACGCACGCCCTCTTCTTGCTCAGGGTCTGCGTTCATGCCAATGGTCAGCATACCTTCGTTGCGACCACGCAGCATGGCGAGTGCGCGGTGTGAAGGCACTTTGCTGATGGCTTCAGAGTGCTCAAAGTAGTCTTTAAACTTCTCACCCGCTTGCTCTTGCCCTGCAACCACTCGAGCCTCTAGGTGAGCATTTCGGTTTAGGTGATTACGCACCTTCTCTAATAAATCCGCGTCTTCAGCAATACGCTCCATAATGATCGCGCGCGCACCATCAAGTGCGGCTTTGGTATCTGCAATGCCTTTCTCGGCATCAATGTACAGACCCGCTTCATTCTCAGGCTCGGTTTCTGGGTGGTGCCATAGCTTATCCGCTAGCGGCTCTAAGCCCGCTTCAATCGCGATTTGACCTTTGGTGCGACGCTTTGGCTTGTAGGGTAGGTAGAGATCTTCAAGGCGTGTTTTACTGTCGGCCTCATTAATCGATTTCTCTAGTTCAGGCGTCAGTTTGCCCTGGTCTTGAATCGATTTCAAAATGGTAGCACGGCGATCTTCTAGCTCTCGCAGGTAGCTCAGGCGGCTATCAAGGTTACGCAGTTGAGTATCATCAAGACCACCGGTCACTTCTTTACGGTAGCGGGCGATAAATGGGACGGTGTTACCATCATCAATCAAAGTGACGGCTGCCGTTACTTGATCAACACGGACGTTTAGCTCTTGTGCGATCAGTTGGCTTATTGTTTGGCTCATTCCAGTGGCCTCGTTATTTGTGCTTAATGTCAGGATATAAGGGTGCAGGGGAACTTTTGCAATAGTGATATGCTCATAGATTCTAAGAATTATTTCTCAACCAACATTTACTTTGGTAAGAAATGTGTCAAAACTTTATATAACTCATCAAATTAACATGATGTATCGCATCAGATTTGGGAAAATCGAACACCTTTTGCGGTCATACAGGTTGGCTCGCGTTTGCCGGTCTTTAACTCACGGAACTAAAGAATGAGAAAAAAACTACTCACACTCATCGCTAGCCTTTCGGTGGCGCTTAGCACTGTCGCAACTCCTGTTATCGCAGAGACGCACGAGCGTTTGGATGCGACGACGCAACACCCACTGTTTATGCTTGACGATCGCCCGGTGTTGGGCGGTATTGAGAATGTGTATTACAGTGACATTCCTGAGCTTGAAGGTGTAGCTTTCACCGGTAAGATTGACACCGGAGCGGATACCACTTCGATGCACGCTATCGATGTGCATGTCTATAGCACCAATCCAAAATATGAAGGCCTGCGTGATGAAGCCTTTTTAGAAAAAATGGTGGCTGAGTATGGCGGCCCAAAAAGCAACTGGTGGCTAGACAGTTACGGCGATGTCGCTGAAGAAGTGGCGGGTTTTGTCACTTTTGTTATTCCACACCCATACACGGGTGAAAAAATCGATGTCGAACTTCCTTTGGCTCGTCCTAGCGTTGTGCGCAGTCGCACCAGTGAAAAACCGATTTACCGCCCAGTGGTGAGAATCCCGATGACCATCGCCGGCGAGACCGTAATGACAGAGGTCAATCTCACTGACAGAGCACACTTCTCATCGCCGATTTTGATCGGTAAAACCTTCCTGCGTGAACACGCATGGGTATTTACTGGCTACGATTTCCTGCAATCAAAATCTGAGTCTCAGCTGATTGGTAAAAAAGAGGTCCTCGATATCGAAGGCTTACCCCACACCACCAGTCTATCGCTCGCCAACCGTTACACCATTTTCCATGCCACCGATGTGCAGCTTGACGAGGATGAGCTGCAAGTGAGCTTTACACTGCACGGTGATAACGATAAGGCACAGGAGATGACACTGCCCGTGGTGCGTCTGGCTAATATTTCAGGCAATGAACGCCCTTTGGTCTATCTGCCGGTTGATTTTGGCCCGCTAGGCACCAAAATGGTGTTGGCTTATCCGGATGATCGTTCAGACAACTCATCGCTGTTACGCCTTGGCCATGAAATCCTTAATCAGTGGTTCGTGATTGATACTGACAAGAAAC
This sequence comes from Vibrio astriarenae, assembly GCF_010587385.1. Lineage (NCBI taxonomy): Bacteria > Pseudomonadati > Pseudomonadota > Gammaproteobacteria > Vibrionales > Vibrionaceae > Vibrio > Vibrio astriarenae. The sequence continues at coordinate 2,962,800 of NZ_CP047475.1, read as the reverse complement.
AGTGGCTAAACGGGGAAGGTCAAACTTATCAAGAGGCTGTGAGTGACGGTGCGTTGGTGGTTTCTCCTGTTGAAGAGATCAGCGTAGATGGCATTCCGATGGACGCAGAGCCTTCGTTTGTTGTCCAGACTTCACTGTTGAAAGTGCCAGACTATCGCCTCACTAAGAAAGGCAAGAAAGAGTTTGTGACTTACAGCCTGATTGATCAGCGAGGCGAGCCGGTGAGTGTCACCAAACCTGTTGAGCGTAAAGTGCGAGTGGGTGATGAAGTTCGCCCAATCATCGACTCTGAACTGACGCTAGGCAAAGTCACAGATGATCGTGAAATTGCTATAACTCGACTGTCTGAAAACGAAGAAAACCCGTACTTCGTTCTAGGTCAAACCTTAGTGAAAGCGCAAGTGCTGGTGGATACACGTACTGACCACATCCTCGATAGCTACCCGCTATTTAAAGCCGGATATATTGAGCAAGCGACGGTTGAAGGCCTAACTTTCCCTGTGAAACTCGATACAGGGGCTGACATTACTTCAATCAGTGCCACCGACATTCAGCAGTTCGAGCGTGATGGCACCTCGATGGTCACCTTCGACTACAGTAACCGCTCAGGTCAAGAACAAGAGTTCACACTAGAAGTGGTGGATGTCATGCGCATCAAAGCGAAAAAAGGCGAAGAGACCAACGTGCGCCCAGTTGTGATGATGAACATTAAGCTAGGCGATGTTGAGAAGAAAGTGCGTGTGAACCTGCAAGACCGCTCACGCTTTGAATACAGCATGATTCTAGGTAAAAACTTCTTGAAGTATGGTGCTGTGGTTAGCAGTGATGAGCAATACATCTACACGACCAAACCGGAATAGCGAAATACCCCTTTCCTTCGTAAGGGAGAGGGGCTAATGAATACGAAGAACATAACCAAGTGAAAACCAAACTGATCACCCGCGAGGGCTACAACAAACTAAAACAAGAACACGATTACCTATGGAATGAGCGACGCCCAGAAGTGACCAAGATCGTGACATGGGCTGCGAGTTTAGGCGATCGTAGTGAAAATGCCGACTACACCTTTAATAAGCGTTTACTGCGCCAGATTGACCGTCGTGTCCGCTTCCTACGTAAGTTTCTACCCGATGTCACGATTGTGGATTATTCACCTCAGCAAGAGGGCAAGGTGTTCTTTGGTGCTTGGGTAGAAATCGAGAATGAAGCTGGTGACGTAAAGCGCTTTCGTATTGTCGGCCCTGAAGAAATCTACGGAGACTCAAAGGGCTACATCTCTATCGATTCGCCTATGGCACGAGCGCTGCTGAAAAAAGAAGTCGATGATGAGTTTGTCGTCAGAACTCCCGAAGGGGATAAAGAGTGGTTCATCAATTCGATTGAGTATGAAAAAGAGTCACTTAATTAGGCTTTGCTCAAGAAATACTCATTAACAATTATCTCAACCTTGGTGCAGAAAAAAATGTTACATTTTGCCTAATATTCTGTACCAACGCCGCCAACTTAGGGCAAATAGCGAATAAACGGTGGCAATAGCCTGTTATTAATAGGACGGTTTCATGCAAGAAAACTTTAAGATCTTAGTGGTCGATGATGATGCACGTTTACGTGCTCTACTTGAGCGTTACCTTACGGAGCAAGGTTTCCAAGTGCGCAGTGTCGCAAATAGTGAGCAGATGGACCGTCTTTTAACTCGCGAAAGCTTTAACCTAATGGTGTTGGACTTGATGCTGCCTGGTGAAGATGGCCTATCTATCTGTCGCCGTCTGCGCAACGCCAACAACATGCTGCCAATTCTGATGCTGACCGCGAAGGGCGATGAAGTCGATCGTATCGTTGGCCTAGAAGTGGGCGCAGATGACTACCTACCGAAGCCATTCAACCCACGTGAACTGCTCGCTCGTATTAAAGCCGTGCTACGTCGTCAGAATGTAGAAGCGCCGGGTGCGCCAAGCTCCGCAGAATCTGTGGTAGAGTTCGGTGAGTTCCGTTTAAACCTAGGGACACGTGAAATGTTCCGCGGTGAAGAGTCAATGCCACTGACGTCAGGTGAGTTTGCTGTGCTGAAAGCACTCGTCACCAACGCTCGTGAGCCCATGTCGCGCGACAAGCTAATGAACATGGCACGCGGCCGTGAATACTCGGCGATGGAGCGTTCGATTGACGTACAGATATCTCGTCTACGCCGCATGCTAGAGGTTGACCCAAGCAAGCCACGCTATATTCAAACGGTATGGGGCTTGGGCTACGTCTTTGTACCAGACGGTAAAGCAGTATAAGCTTACATAAATAGAATTAAGGCGCTCTATAGAGCGCCTTTTTAATGCCGCAACGCCAGCTTGCACTCACTATAAAGGAACAATATGCGTGTTCGAAGCTCGATAACTCAATCCATCATTCTGTTTCTGACCATCTTGATCGCCAGTCAAATCTACTCTTACTACGCGGTGTTTAACTATGCCTTGCTACCGAGCTTAGGTCAGTTCAATAAACTCCTAAGCTATGAAATTCAGTTAATGATGGATAACGGCCAGGCAATCGATGAAGAGCTTGAAAGGCCGGTGCGTCGCCGCGTATTGCGCGAGCTAGGAGTGACTCTCCACGCTAGAGACAGTGATTACGGACAGAAGTACCATCAAGCGATGAGCATTGACCTCATGAGTGAGGATATGAGCCAAGAGCTTGGCCAACAAACAGAAGTGCGTTTGAGTTTGGGTGATGATAGCTATGTGTTGTGGATGAGCCTGGATGCGCTGCCTGATTCGGTGATCCGTATCCCTTTGACCGAACTGCAAGAAGAGGATTTTTCACCGCTGTTTTATAACAGTGTGATTATGGCGTTGGTTCTAGTGCTGGGTGGTTGGCTATTCATTCGTCTGCAAAATCGACCACTACTCGCACTGGAAAAGGCCGCGATTAAAGTGGGTAATGGTGAAATCCCACAACCACTGCCAGAGCAAGGCTCAACCGAGATTCGTTCAGTAACGCAAGCATTTAACCAAATGTCACGCGGCATACAAGCCCTTGAGGAAGACAGAGCGTTATTGATGGCGGGTATCAGTCACGATATCCGCACTCCGCTCACCCGTATTCGTCTTGCCACTGAGATGATGTCGCCAGAAGACAGCTATCTTGCTGAGGGTATTATTAGCGATACCGAAGAGTGTAATGAGATTATCGGTCAGTTTATGGATTATCTGAAGCCTGTACAGGCTGACCAGTTCGTGAAAGTGGACATCAATGGTATCGCCGAAGAGGTCGCCTCTGCAGAGTATGGCCCTGAGGTCAATATCGAGGCGATTTTGTCAGACGACCTGTGTGACGCCAAAGGCAGCGCGATTGCGATTAAGCGCGCAGTGGGTAATTTGGTGATGAATGCCACTCGCTACGGCAATGGTTGGATACGAATCTCGACGGGCATGACAGCCGATAGAAAACTGGTTTGGGTAACCGTGGAAGATAATGGCCCTGGCATAGCAGAGGATCAGATCAGTAAGCTGTTTGAACCGTTTACTCGAGGCGATACCGCTCGCGGTAGTGAAGGGACAGGATTAGGGCTTGCCATTGTTAAGCGCATTGTGAGTCAGCACCACGGCGCGATTGTGATTAATAATCGTAGTGAAGGTGGATTGAAGGCACAGATCAGTTTTCCTACCACGAAGAAGTAGGGTTCTAGTTAAAAGTTAAAAGAGGAAAGTCGTTTGTGATTTCCTCTTTGTCTTTATGCCTTAGCGTAATGGTCTCGTTCGCCAAGCCATCGTTCAATAATCGCTTTAGCGTTGTCTGGGTAGTGGTCATGCACATGCCGAGCAAGCTTCTGCACTTCTGGAATCAAACGCTGGTCTCGCACCAGGTCGGCAATCTTAAAATCCGCTAAACCCGTTTGCTTAGTACCAAGTAGCTCACCCGGACCACGGATCTCTAAATCACGCTGAGCAATCACAAACCCATCATTACTTTCTCTCAATACCGATAGGCGCTTTTGCGCCGTCTTCGATAGGGGAGAGTGGTAGAGCAGCACACAGTGGCTGGCTACAGAGCCACGGCCAACGCGACCACGCAGCTGGTGAAGTTGGGCAAGGCCAAGGCGCTCAGGGTTCTCGATAATCATCAAGCTCGAGTTTGGCACATCAACACCGACTTCGATAACCGTCGTCGCTACCAATAAATGAAGCTTGTTGTCTTTGAAGTCTTGCATCACAGCCTGTTTTTCTGCGGACTTCATTCGACCGTGCACCAAGCCAATTTTGACATCCGGTATCTTACGCCCAAGCTCTTGCGCGATCTCTTCTGCTGCTTGTGCCTCTAAGACTTCAGACTCATCGATTAGCGTACACACCCAATACGCCTGTTTACCTTCATTGAGACAAGCATTCTTTACACGCTCGATAATGTCATCACGCTTGGTATCAGGAATCGCAACGGTCTGGATAGGCGTACGTCCCGGTGGCAGCTCATCAATCACAGACGTATCTAAATCCGCATAAGCCGTCATCGCCAGTGTCCTTGGAATCGGCGTAGCCGTCATTATCAATTGATGTGGGAAAACCCCTTGCTGCTCACCTTTAGCGCGCAGCTCAAGGCGCTGGTGGACACCAAAACGGTGCTGTTCATCAATAATCACGAGCGCCAGCTTTTTGAACTCAACCTGTTCTTGAAACAGAGCGTGTGTGCCGACCACCATTTGCGCTTCCCCAGAAGCAATACGCGCTAGCTCTTTCTCTCGAGCCTTGCCTTTAAGCTTTCCGGCAAGCCAGCCTACCGATATGCCCATAGAATCGAACCAAACAGCGAAGTTAGCGGCATGCTGCTCGGCAAGTAGTTCAGTGGGCGCCATGAGGGCGACTTGATAACCATGCTCAATTGCCCGAACCGCAGCAAGCGCCGCAACAAGGGTTTTACCCGAACCTACATCCCCTTGAACCAAACGCATCATAGGGTGGGGCTGAACAAGATCTTCTTCGATCTCGTTCACCACGCGTTGTTGCGCCCCGGTTGGACTAAATGGCAGTAAATCGAGCAGTTGTTGCTTTAGCTTGTTGGAGGTTGGAAGGGCTATCGCTGCATCACGATGCCCTTGTGTGCGTACTGCCAGCATCGATAAGTTCTGCGCCATTAGCTCTTCAAGGATCAAACGCAGCTGCGCTGGGTGCTTACCTTCATCAAACTCTTCCATATTCAGGTTTGGTGGTGGGCGATGAATGGTGTGCAGAGCCTGTGAAAGGGTAATCTGGTGGTCATATAGGCCGCTTGGTAGCAGCTCTTGCACTGCACTGCCTTCCAATAGCTTCAATGCTTGGTCAGTCAAGTTACGCAGCGTGATCTGCCTTAGCCCTTCTGTGGTCGGATAAACCGGCGTCAGCGTCTCTTCCAGCTTCTCAGTGCGCTCGGTTGAATGCAGCTTATATTCAGGGTGAACGATCTCCAGCCCCATATTGCCACGCTTAAACTCACCGTAGGCCATGACGGTTTTACCCTGAACAAAGTTGTTTTTCATACCTGCAGTGAAGTTAAAGAATCGCAGTGTCACCGTGCCATTGCCGTCACTGATTTTTACCGTCAGCATCTTACGACGGCCAAAAATCGTATCGGTTGCCATCACTTGTCCTTTAACACATCCCCACAACCCAGGGTGAACGCGCGCCATGGGATAGATACGCGTACGATCTTCGTAGCGCAGAGGAAGGTGGAACAACAAGTCTTGAACATTGTTGAGACCAATTTTTGTCAGTTTCTCGGCGACTTTTGCGCCAACACCGGTTAATGAAGTCAGTGGAATCGCAGACAATAGTTGTGACATAGCAATAAAATTTTATTGGAATTGAAGTTAGTTAATCATCTAGCTGTGTATTTGTACAGTTTTAACTCTTACTAGATGAATGAAGCGTTTCACAAAAAGCCTTATTCGATATGGATTTGCGTGCATTTCAGTCACTTAAAACTAATTGACGATTTTAGTTGTTCAAAGGGAGAAATCTGCTACAATCCTCCGACAATTTTTAACCTAATTTCAGCTCTGCTCAAAAAAAGATCACGAAAATCCGCAAAAAGGATCTGTTCGGGTCTTGAGCAATGCTAGTCAAGTTAGTATAATGCGCGACCTTTGATAGCCTTGTATGGATTTTCCATAACGGTTTTTACCTCTAGATTCTGCTTTATTGAAATAGAGAGGTTCGGCCACCAAGGTTGATATCGAGCTGAAACGATTTGGAGAAGACATTCATGTCCCGAGTATGCCAAGTAACTGGTAAGCGTCCAGTAACGGGTAACAACCGTTCACACGCACGAAATGCTACTAAGCGTCGTTTTCTGCCGAACCTACAAACTCATCGTTTCTGGGTAGAGAGCGAAAAACGTTTTGTTAAACTACGTCTAACTGCTAAAGGCATGCGTATTATTGATAAGAAAGGCATCGATGCTGTTCTTGTTGATATCCGTGCTCGCGGCGAAAACGTTTAAGAGGAATTAAGCAATGGCTAAAGGCATTCGTGAGAAAATCCGTCTAGTATCTTCTGCAGGTACTGGTCACTTCTACACAACTGACAAAAACAAGCGTAACATGCCAGGCAAATTTGAGATCAAAAAGTTTGATCCAGTAGTTCGCCAACACGTTATGTACAAAGAAGCTAAAATCAAGTAATTGATTGCCTCTTTGCAGATTGTGTTAAAAACCCGGCTTTTTAGTCGGGTTTTTTATTGCCTAAAGAAAAGGTACAAGAAGAAAGGGCGCTTCGCTTCAAGGTTAAAGGTAAATGCGCGTTATATTTTAATTTACCTACACCAAAATGTTGCGAACTACTCGAAGGCCGATAAAATCCCTTGTCCCTTGTCCCTTGTCCCTTGTCCCTTGTCCCTTGTCCCTTGTCCCTTGTCCCTTGTCCCTTGTCCCTTGTCCCTTGTCCCTTGTCCCTTGTCCCTTGTCCCTTGTCCCTTGTCCCTTGTCCCTTGCCCCTTGCCCCTTTCACCTTTCCCAAAGATCCCGTAAAGTAATAAACATCAAAAGCTTATTCAGGGTGAGAGTATGCGGAACCAGTCAACCCAGCGCCAACGTCGTTGGAACAACATTCTAATCCTCGGCATCATTTCGTTTATGGTATTGATGAACGCCCCTAAGCTAATTCAAACCTACCTTATTGGTGAGCCAGAGCAGACTGAATCGGTCTCAACTGGCAACAAAAGCCAACTTCCAAGGCTCCTAGACCCCAACCATGCTGTTGAGGCCCTATACTTCAATGGAGCTGAGTTAAAGTGGGAGAATGGCCAATGGACATCAAACCTGAACACTCAAGATGTACCTATTCCTGAGCTCATTACACGGTGGCAATCTTTAGAAGGCACATTGCTTGAAAATGATATCTTCGATGCCATACGATCAAATCTAGGATCCCCAGAGACGATCGAAATCTGGTACCAAGGCGTAGAAGAACCACACCGAATCACCTTTTATCGAGGAGACGAGTTCTGGGTTTTCCAAAACTGGCAACAACAGTGGATCGCAATTTCATTCGAAGTTGACTACTTGATTCCATAAGTAAAGTTCGTCGCTGCAACTAAAAATCAGCAGCCCTGAACTAAAGCCTGATACCAGAGCAAAAGCTTGTCATCCAAAACAAAAGACCGTCATCCTGAACAAAAGAATGTCATCCTGAACTCGTTTCAGGATCTACCCAAAGCGAGCACAACCCCATGCCCGAACTACCCGAAGTCGAAGTCAGCCGCCTAGGCATCACACCACACCTGCAAGGCCAAACCATCGCAAAACTCACCTTCCGAGCCCCCAAACTACGCTGGGACATCCCACAGCAAGAGCTAAAAAAAATGGAAGGGCAGGTCATCACGAAAATCTCTAGACGAGCCAAATACCTGTTGATTGAAAGCAACGTCGGCAGCGCAATCGTCCATCTAGGCATGTCTGGCTCGCTAAGAGTCCTCGACGCTGACTTTCCTGCCGCTAAGCATGATCACGTCGATCTGCAGCTAGAGAACGGAAAAATCCTCCGCTACAACGACCCAAGACGCTTCGGAGCGTGGCTATGGTGTGAAAAAGGGCAATCACATCAGGTGCTGGAAAATATCGGCCCAGAGCCGCTGACAGATGAATTTAACGCTGATTACATCATCGAAAAAGCCAAGAACAAGCGAGTAGCTGTGAAGCAGTTCATTATGGACAACAAAGTCGTTGTGGGAGTAGGGAACATCTACGCCAATGAGTCTTTGTTTAAAGCGAAAATCAGCCCATTACGCCCGGCAAATAAAGTGACCAAGAAAGAGTGGTTGTTGCTGGTGGCTGAAATTAAAGCCACGCTTGAGACAGCGATTAGGCAGGGTGGAACCACACTCAATGACTTTGCTCAACCCGATGGCAAGCCAGGGTATTTTGTGCAGGAGTTACAAGTGTATGGTAAAGCGGGAGAACCCTGCCCAATTTGCGCCGAAGAAATTCAAGAGCAGAAAATTGGGCAGAGGAATACGTTTTATTGCAGAGAGTGTCAAAAAGACTAATAAAGGGGAGAGTTAACTACTCGCCGCGAACAAATCGAGTTGGAGCATGTGTAGAACGCAGGGTAAACAGATGACGAATGTTTTGGCTTAAGTTGAGTAGCATACTTTTGGCCTTGTTGAGCAATCGCATCGTCGCGACCGTGTAGTCTTTTTTCCCTTTTCTTTTCCTATCGCCGATTAATGAAGGTTTGTTTCCTCCCCATAGACCTGCTTGCCAGATACCAAACATGGGTTGTTTGTGAACCCAAACATTTCTCAAAAATACATCGACAGGATATAAGAACTCGTCACTGCTTTCCAAAAATGCTTTTGCCGCTTTGGGAGAGATTGCATAGGCAGTCGTGCATTGAGGAACTTTGAGAAACTTGACTAAGTCTTGGTTATCGTAGTTGTGGGTTGCATAAGAGAGAATTTTTCGCCCCGTATTTTCGAGTCGAATGTATCCACACTCATTGATATGCTCTTTTGTTATTTCAACCGATCTTTCAAAAGCTTCTACGTCGATATTTAGGTCATCTTCCAAAACTAATATCGGTTCATTTTCTTCGATACACTTTTGCCAAATGAGATAATGACTTGCATAGCAACCAAGTTCACCTATTGCCGCCTCGCGTCCCATACGGTAAGAGTATTTTCTTTTGTTGTAATTATCTAAAAGAGGATGTTGCGTGGTTCTAGCATCGACACCATAGAAAAACTCTAACTCTAGAGAGGTTTGACTCATTACTTGAGTGATGTGCTGCTGCCTGTCACCACAACCTTTTAAGGTTATACAGTAAGCTTTCATAATTGATAAAAAAGATGATAAAGAGTTGGGGAAGAGTACAGAGTGGAATTAGATATGTCTAGGTTGCATATCTTGGTTTAATACAATTTAGTCAATACATCAGTACAATATATAAATGCAAAGTCTAATTACTGGAGTTTTCTGAGAGCGCTTTACGATCAGTTTGCTCCATAACTTGAAAGTACAACTTCTCGTACATCTTGGATGCCACAGTTAAAGAAAACTTCTCAATGGTTTTGGAGCTGGCTTTGGCCATCGAATGAACTAAATCTGGATTATCATGTAGATAAGCAATGCTCTCGCATAAGCTTTGCGAACAGCCAGGCTGAGATAGAAGTCCGTTGTGCTTGTGCTGGATAATATCGGGAATACCGCCAGAGTTGCTACCGATAACGACAAGTCCTGCCTTCATACCCTCTAAAATGACAGAGCCTAGCCCCTCATTATAGGATGGGTGGACTTGAAGGTTTGCAGCTTTAAACCAGTCCCCCATATTTTCTTGTTTTCCTACAAATGTCACATTGTTTAGCCCAACCGCGAGAGATTGGAAGAAAGGCATGTCTTTACCATCACCCAACAAGCAAAAATGAATACTAGGATGAGATGTGGCTAATTTTTTAGCAGCCTCTATGGTTAAGTCAAAACCTTTATGCTTAAGCATATTCGCAGCTTGTATAATGATGAACTTGTTGCCAAACCTCTCTTTTATCTGCGAGACATTTGTGTCTGAAACAGGGTAGCTAACAGGAGAGCTAGGGATTTTGAGCACGTTTTGCTCAGGATTACACTCTAGCAAACGGTTAACAATGGTATTGCTCAGGCCGACAGTTGCTGACGCCTTCGAATAGGCATGTTTTGTAATCCACTTCTGGCTGATTACGTTATCAATGCGACGTGTGATGACATATGGAGTTTTGTACAAATAGTGGTTAATCAAACCCCAATAAGTGGCTTTGCCCTCATGTATATGGACGACATCAAATGAAGACGCTTTTTTAGTTAGATGCCCAAATACAAAATGCCTAACTGGGATAACACTACAGCTTAGAGTTGAGATTTTTTTATGGAGTTTGCTATTTGCTTTAACAACGACGGTTATGTCATAACCTAGCCCTATTTGGTGCTTTATGAGCTCATAAGTTTGGTTTTCACCACCGTTGAAATGAGTGGCTAGGTTTACGTGACAGATATGCATAGATTTTAGTTGTTTAGCCATCCTACTTACTTTCGTTTCAAAAGTTTCCATTTTTCTTTTGCAGACTTTTATAGATGTAATGCTTGGCAAAAAGTGCTCGAAAGTGAAGTTTTTGGTTTCGAATACCATCTAGCTCAGTATAGTGACACAATTTTGGTACAATACGAAGCAATATGTCATAGCCGCTTGTTGGATAGAGTTTATCGTGAAAAATATTGCAGTATTCGTCCCTCATAGAGACCAATTTGGGAACATTACGACACAATTACCGATGCTATGTGCTTTGAGAGAAGAGTACCCGTCTGCAGAAATCACTCTTTACAGTAAAACCGATAATAGCTCACTTCTGGCTTCGTGTGGTGTTGCTGATCACGTTGTGAACTACTCTTCATGGAGCACCCGAGCACTATTAAGTCACGTAAACTCAAAGAAGTTTGAGCAGGTGTATAACGTTTATTCGGGCTCAGAGCGAATACACTGTGTTGTCATGCTTTCAAATGCCAAGAAAAAGTATGGCTTCAGCAACTCTAAGTGGGTGCATCGATTTGGTAACTATGATCACCATATTTTCACGCAAAAAGGTAAGCAGTACATCGCCTTGAACAACCTTGAATTGGTGAATCAGGTTTCTCAAAAACAGTACGATACGACCATTATCGAGAAGTACGGCTCGCTGACCGAGATGAAGCCAAATAACGTTGTAGTGTTGCCTGGCGGTGGTGCTGGTGCCTTTAAAGTTTGGGATATTGAAAACTACTGTGAAGTTGTCTCTGAACTCGATAAGCAGTTTAATGGGCAAGGACAATATGCATTTACTTTTGTTTTAGGCCCTGATGAAGCAGAAAAACAGCAAGTTATTGAGAAACAGCTTGCTGGGTATGACAATGTTTATATTGCTCAGTCACCAAATATTACGGACCTGATTGCTTTGGCGTCGAAAGCCTCTTTGGTGTTATCCAACGACTGCGGCCCTTGTCATATTTTTCAGATGTTGAAAGCACCCATGATTATGGTCTGGGGTTGGCAAGAGATAAAAAATGGTTGGCGCTCTCCTTACCATGTCTTGACGGAATGGTACCTCGCTCATGATGCGTCATGGTGTGTATTTCCCGCCGAAGACAAAAAAAACATAAACGCTATCGTGCCAGAGCAGGTGACTGACATTGCGACCACTTACCTTGCTAAACAAAGCCTGTAATATCCGATATGTGTATGAGGTGGCTGCAGAAGTTTTGGCTTTCTGGTCATCTTTTATCTTAAAAGTGATATAATTTCACCAACTTGAATTCGAGATTTTGACTCTGTGAAATTAAAATACTATTTCAACTACTTCAAACGCCGTATGACCCCCAAGGCTCTCCTAAACTTGCGTAGGCGCGGTCTAGAAAAGAAGTATGTATCGCAGCAAGATTACATAAAGCAAAGAGTCGGCTACTACATCAAGCTAGATCGCTCTTTCAGGTTACCTAACGAAGCTGTATCGATAGGCCGGTTTAATCACAAAGGGCAGAGCCAATATGTTATCGATTTGATGTCGGTTATGCGCTTTTTTCCGGACACTTTTCGTTTTCTTTATCACTTTGGTGATGAAACACACATCGAGCCTTATCCCACTATTTTTAAGGCAAGACCAATCGATGGTGACAATGAAAACTCTATCATCATGAAACTGGTCACGTACCGTCACTTTAGATTTGTGGAAGATAAAAAAGATTTCGCGGACAAAAAGGACTTGGCGGTTTTCAGAGGGGCGGTAACCCAGCCTCATCGTATCCGTTTTATGGAGCAAATGTTCGACCACCCTCTCGTTGACGCAGGTCAGTCAAATCAATCAGACAGCCACCCAGAGTGGAAAAAACCATTTATGTCGGTTGAAGAGCAACTAGACTACAAATTTATCATCTGCTTAGAGGGCAATGATGTTGCCTCAAATCTAAAATGGGCGATGTCGTCTAACTCTGTTGTAGTTTCTCCTAAAATGAAGTTTGAGACTTGGTTTATGGAGGGCACTCTAGTGCCAGGCATTCACTATATTGAGGTTAAAGATGATTGGTCTGATCTCGAAGAGAAACTTAGCTTTTATATATCTAACCCCGATGAGGCAAGAAAAATAGTCAGCAATGCGCATGACTATCTCAAGCCCTTTAGAGATGAAGACCTAGAGGAGCTGGTTAGCATCAAAACACTTGAAACCTACTTTAGCCTCTCTGGGCAACTAACACGATAGTTATGAAGAAAATACTTGTTATAGGACCCTCTTGGGTTGGCGACATGGTTATGTCACAAGGCTTATACAAAGAGCTTGTTAAGCAATACCCAGATGCAAAAATTGATGTTTTGGCTCCTGGCTGGTGTAAAGCGATTTTAGAGCGAATGCCGGAAGTTAATTCAGCGATTGAAATGCCATTAGGTCATGGTCAATTTGATATAAAAACACGGTATCAATTAGGTGTTGGCTTGAGAAAAGCGCAGTATGACTTGGCCTTTACTCTTCCCAACTCAGCCAAGTCGGCGTTAATCCCGTGGTTTGCTAAAGTTCCCAAAAGAGTGGGCTGGAAAGGCGAAATGCGCTTTGGTTTGCTTAACGATATTCGAACCAACAAAAAGTCTTTTCAGTATATGCTTGAGCGTTATGTCTCACTGGCTCACCCCAAGCATCTAATGACAGGAACGGGATGTTTAGGTGAGTTGGAGGATTTGCCCTTTCCTGAGCTAACTCTCTCACAGAGTGCTCAACAAGCGCTGTCAGAAAAGTTTAATCTTGACGTCACTCGCCCTATCATTGGCTTATGTCCTGGCGCAGAGTTTGGCCCGGCGAAACGATGGCCCGAGCAACACTTTGCTGTGGTAGCTAATCAGATGATAGAAAAGGGTTATCAAGTCGCTCTGTTTGGCTCTGCGAAAGACAAAGAAGTCACAAGTAAGATTGTTGAACTGATTAATCCGGAGAACGAGTCGTCTGTGCGAGACTTAGCTGGTGAAACGAGTTTACTCGAAGCCATTGATTTGATTGGCATGTGTAAAACGGTCATTAGTAACGATTCTGGGCTCATGCATGTGGCAGCTGCGGTAGGTTGTAATGTTGTTGCCATTTATGGTTCAAGCTCACCTAAATATACGCCTCCACTCACGAGTAAACTTGCAGTGTTGAATACGGATATTGAATGTCGACCATGCTTCCAAAGAACGTGTCCGAAAAAACACTTGAACTGTTTAAATGAGTTGCCTCCTACTCGTGTCATTGATGCCATTAATAACTTTGACCTGATTGTTCGAGGCTCATAACACCCATGCTTGCTCGCTGGCTATATACCTTAGTTCTCTTTTTGCTGAGCCCTGTTCTACTTTGGGGTTTGTACCGAAAGCGGTCTAACAAACCTAGTTTTAATCAACGTTGGGTTGAGCATTTTGGCTTTACTCCTCAGCTGTTTGGTTCGAAGCGCCCTGTTATTTGGATTCATGCGGTATCAGTGGGTGAAGTGTTAGCAGCGAAGAGGTTGATTGCTGATCTCGTAAAAAAATACCCAGAGAAGTTGGTGCTCGTTACCACAACGACGAGCACGGGGGCTGAGCAGGCTCAAAAAATTGAGGGTATCGAGCATAGGTATATGCCGATTGATTTTAGTTGGTGTGTGAAAAACTTTCTTAAGGTGGTTGACCCACAAGTATTGTTGATTATTGAAACGGAACTGTGGCCAAATACAATCAACGCTGTCGCTCGAGCGAAAGTACCTATTGTGTTAGTCAATGGACGGCTATCTGAGAAATCATTGAACAACTACCAAAAAATTCAGCCTCTTATTCGCCCCCTTCTCAAGCAAATTGATCTCGTATTAACCGTTGGGGAGCGTGATAAACATCGCTTTGAGAAATTGGGTATAGCCACTGACAAAGCGCTGTCTACTGGCAACTTAAAATATGATGTAAGAGTCCCTGAACATGCTCAGCGAAATGGCGCCGAACTGAAGAGGCTTTTAGGTGAAGATAGAAAGGTCTTAGTCGCTGCAAGTACACACCAAGGAGAAGATGAGATTGTACTCAAGGCTTTTATGCAGGCGAGGCAATCCATACCCGAACTTTTGCTGATATTAGTCCCTCGTCATCCTGAGCGATTTGACGATGTCGCCGCCTTAATCAGTAGCAATAATCTAAAGTATGTTCGCAGAACTCAACAGGAAAACGAACTCGACCTTGATGTCTACCTAGCTGACACGATTGGGGAGATGTTTACTTTCATGTTCGCCGCAGACTTGGTATTGATGGGAGGGAGCTTTATTGGAGACAAAGTCGGAGGACATAATTACATCGAGCCATTAGCCGCTTCTAAACCATGCTTGACTGGACCGAGTTACTATAACTTTCAGGAAATAGCAGAAGATTTGATTGAATTAAATGCACTGACTGTAGTCTCAGAAGATAACCTTAGTGATACAATTGTCACCCAATTGCTCGCGCCGACTGTTCAAACGCTTACCCCAAATTGGGCTGCCTATATTGACAGTAAAGCAAGTTCAATAGACAAGACAAAAGCTTATATAACGAGATACCTTCAATGATACATAGATTAGACACCTCTCTTAAGTGGTTGTTTTTTGCTCTTCCCACAACCGCTTTTATGGGGCATAAATTTCTGGTCATTAATGCAGTCCTGATCTTCTTGGTTTCTTTAACGCGGATGACTAGGGATGCATTCCAAAACAATGCCTTCAAACCTTTGATCTATGCATTCTTGCTGACGATTCCTTTATCAATACCTCATGTCATTATCGATGGGGGGAGGATGGCTGCTCTTGATACACCTAGTCGTTACCTTTTGGTTGCTATTATGGCGATGGGTCTTAGTCAGTTTCGCGTAAGCCTTGACTGGTTTTATAAGTCTTTTATGGCAGCTTCAATCGTCTCTTTTATCCTTTTCCCGATCTATTGCCACTTGTATCTGGGAACGGACCGTTACTTTACAGAGCTTTTTGGAAAGCATGTCTATGTTTTAGCCGTTGCCTACTATTCGATTATTGGAATGTTGGTGTGTGCTTGTGCTATCCGTTCATATTTAGGGCGAGGGCAAACTAAATGGGCTATATACGCCGCAATGTGTTCAATACTATTTTTCATCACCTCATTTCTATCGGGCTCGAAAGTATTGCTGGTATCATTGCCCATTTTGGCACTGATAGTTGCCTTGAGCGTGCTGCAGTTAGAAAAGTCTCAACGACCTAAAGTCTATTTAGCAAGTTCTATTGTGATCGTTGCTTCCATTGTATTTTTTCCTACCACTACAATGTTTGAGCGAATTGAAAGAGATGTTGAAAACATAAATCTTGATACTACTACATCAACTAATGCGCGTATTGAAATGTTAAAAAGTGGCTACCATACGTTCATTGAAGCACCTTTGTTTGGTATGGGCTATGAGAAGCGTAAAGAGTTCAATAACAAGCTGTATGATGAGGGGGTGATATTTTTCCCTTACCTCGAAGATGGTAAACACTCACTACACAATGAATACGTGAATGCGCTAGCCAAGAAAGGAATCATTGGTTTCATACTAGTGAGTCTGTTATATCTTGCTCCGATCTACTGTGCGTACAAGCTGCGTGAAAACAATGGTGATGTACTGTTACTCATCACCGTTTTTGTTGGGGCCTTTGTTTGCATTGGAGCAACACAAGCGCCACTGTTTGGCTCTAGTACATCGACATACTACGCCATCATATCTCTCTTTATTCTACTCACCCTGCGTAGGGGCGCGGTATCCAGCCAGTAAGGCATCTATTTGAGAAGAGTGATATTGGATAGCCCCTTTTTCAGCTTCTTTTTTGAAAGAGCGAAATAGACGGTCCATATTACTCTTCTTCCAATGATCACCTGAATGAAAATAGCATTTGTCAAAATCAATAATCCATACCGCTCTCGATGCATCAATTAAGATATTGTGGATGTTGAGATCCGTGTGGTTTACCCCGACATCATGCATCTTTCTGATCTGCTCGCCAATGGCGTAAAAGTCCACTTCAGTTTCTATTGGCTTACCTAACAGGGTATAGAGGTCCTTCGCGCCTGAAATTCTGCCAGTAATGATATCTGCGGTGTATGTGATTAAACCTTGAGTGACCTTTGCGGCAACCGGAGAAGGGACATTCACTCCCGCATCTGAAAGGCGTTGAAGAATCTCTAGTTCTTGATAGCTTCTGGTCCGTTTCAAACCCAGGTTTAAGTAACTGTCTCTAACCAACTTGCCAAAAAGGCCACCTCGTCGATAGTGACGAATCGCAAACTCTCCTGCTAAACCTCGAACAAACCAAGTTGTACCTCTTCCCTGAGCTGAGCCGACAACCGCCTCTTGGTTTTTCCAAAAGTTCATATCAAAGGCACACTCAACCTCTTCGGTGAGAAGGTCTGGGTTATACCAGTAATGAGTGTTGTTGACTTGTTTGTATTTCAGCATGATTTTTTGAGTAGCAGAAAGGGTTTGTGGCATACTAGCGCATAGTGAATGCTCAAAGCTAGCCCATTTAAAATGACTCAAATAATGAACTGTAAGCGCATCTTAGTGTTAGCAACACATTGTATCGGAGACAGTCTTCTTGTGACGACTCTGACACGTAGCCTGCGTCGAAAGTATCCCGACGCCCAAATTGATGTGCTAGTGACCCCAAGAGGACGGCTCATATTTGAGCTTAACTCTGACGTTAATCAAGTCATCGATTTTCCTCAGAGACCAAAGCCAAAAGACTACTTTCAGTTTTTGCGTCAGTTCGGTCGATATGACTTGGTTGTCAACGAGCGAGTGACCGATAGAACCGCGATTTATTGTTTGCTGTTTGGACGTTTTCGTTTAGGGGTGGTTGATGAACATTTCGGTGGAGCTTGGTTTAAGAAGCGCATCTACAACCATCATATTTTAGAGCGTCAAAACAATGAGCACAAAATGAGCCGTATGGCGAGAATGCTGGATAAAATTGACGTAGAGATTGAGCCTCTGCTTGTGGCTCCGCAAGAAGCGCTGCCTAAGTCAGTGGTTGAGCAACTTCCATCGCAATACCTTGTAGTGCATGCGCCCTCGTCAAATGAAATCAAGCAGTGGCCAGTTGAACATTGGCAAGAGACCCTCTCGTTATTACTTGAGAGCGGTTACCATATTGTGCTTACCGGCGCGCCGTCGGAGCGGGATACGAACATAGTAAATTCTTTGGTCTCTTACTTTCCCGATCAAAGCCGACTCGTCAGCCTGCTAGGAAAGTTATCTTTGCCGCAAACAGCGACCCTGATTAAGCAGAGCTTGGGTTTTGTCGGGCCAGATAGTGGCCCTGGCCACCTTGCATCGGGCTTTCCAGTCCCCATTATTTCTGTAATCAGTGTCGCACCGGCAAGTAAGTGGTCTCCTTGGCCTTATGAGATGCCTGTTGATCGTTCGACAAACTTGTATCACAACCGAATTCCTGTAAAACAGGTCCACAACAATGTTGCTGTTTTGCAGTCTGAAAGGGATTGCGTGCCATGTGATGGTAGCAAGTGCAGGATCAGTGATGGCATATACTCACCTTGCTTGACGGATATCACGCCAAAGCAGGTGGTGGAGACAGTGAAAGAAATGGTCCCTTTAGGAGATGAATCAGGTGAATAAACCTCATCCTAAGTCGATCTGTATTCTTCGCTTATCTGCCATCGGTGACGTCTGCCATGCGTTATCGACGGTGCAACTTATTCAGCGTACCTTTCCCAATACTCAAATTACTTGGATCATGGGTAAGGTTGAGGCACAGCTATTAGGAGACCTACCTGGAGTCAATGTGGTGGTTTTCGATAAGTCGCTTGGCCTAAAGGGTATGCAGTCGGTTTGGAAGCAATTATCAAACCGTCGCTTTGATTACCTGCTGCACATGCAAGTGGCGTTGAGAGCCAGTGTTTTGACACTGGGCATCAAAGCGAAGGTCAAATTAGGTTTTAGCTGGAAAAGAGCCAAAGAGGGGCAGTGGCTGTTTACTAATAAAAAGCTGCCTGCAACGCATGCAGAGCATGTTTTAGATAACTTCAACCAATTTGCTCAATACTTGGGGTGTCCAGACGCTGAGCCTAGCTGGCAAATTCCAACATTACCTGCCGATGAACTGATTTTAAACCCGCTTCCTCAACGCTATATCGTGATCAGTCCAGCGGCGAGTAAAGATGAGCGCAACTGGCTTGTCGAAAGCTATGCTGAAGTCGCTGACTACGCAGTAGAGAGAGGTGTTGGTGTCGTTCTTTGCGGTGCGCCCACCGAGAGAGAGCAAATACTGGCAAAGGCGATTCAATCGAAGGCTAAGAATGACCTCGTGAATCTCGTTGGTCAAACAACCCTAAAGCAACTCTGTGTTGTGCTGAGAAACGCTCAATGTGTTATCGCGCCAGATTCTGGTCCAGCTCATATCGCAACTACACAAGGGACACCTGTCATCGGCTTATATGCTCACAGCAACCCTAAACGAACGGGGCCATACAACGCCTTAGAAACCGTCGTGTCAGTTTACGAAGATGTCGTGAATGAGCAGTTTGGAAAACCAGCAAAAGATCTTAAATGGGGCACGCGAGTGAAGGGTAGCGACCTGATGGCACGAATTCCCACTGAGAGAGTCAAGCAGGTACTACAGCGCTTTATCTAGCTTGACCAAAAGTACACAATAAAAGACGAAAATATGAAAATTGCGATTTATCCAGGCACCTTCGATCCCGTTACTAACGGTCATTTTGACTTAATTCGTCGTGCTGCATGCATGTTTGACCAGATCATTGTGGGAGTAGCAGAGAGCCCAAGTAAGAAAACCCTATTTACCCTTGAAGAGCGCGTAGAGCTGCTTGAAGAAACCTGTGCGGACTTACCCAATGTGACCGTTAAAGGCTTCAGTGGGTTACTGGTCGATTTCGCGACTCAAAATCAGGCAACAATATTGATTAGAGGTTTGAGAACCACCATGGACTTTGAGTATGAGTTTGGTTTAACCACCATGTATCGCCGTCTTAAACCCGAACTGGAAAGCCTATTCCTTACGCCTTCTGAAGAGTTTGCATTCCTCTCCTCGACGTTGGTGAGAGAAGTCGCGATTCACGGTGGTGAAGTCGATACTTTTGTGCCCCAAAATGTGTATGCGGCAATTAAAACTAAGCTCAAAGCATAAGGGGTCGCGCAGTGAATATTTTAGTATTTAGTACCAAAACCTTACCGGTTAAGAATTATGGTGGGACGGAGCGTGTCGTCTGGGATTTGGTCGAAGCCTTGCACCTTTTAGGCCATCAAGTGACTTTGCTGTCAGGTAAAGGAACTCAGTGTGATTGGGCGAGAGTGATCGAACATCAACCGAATGTTCCTCTAAACGAGCAAATTCCCCAAGATATCGATATTGTTCATTTCCACTCGAAGTTTGAACCCATAGATAAACCTTATGTGATCACTCAACATGGTAATTCGAGCGGTCCGATTGATGCGAACACCATTTTTGTGTCTAAGCAGCACGCGCAAAATCATGGCGGTGTGGCTTATGTGCATAACGGCTTAAATTGGGACAACTACTTACAACCAAACTTCAGCGTTCCTAGAGAGCGTTTTCACTTTCTAGGCAAAGCCGCGTGGAGAGTGAAAAATGTACAGGGCGCGATTGACATCACGCGCAAAGCGGGCGAAAAGCTTGATGTATTGGGTGGTCATCGCTTCAACTTCAAGATGGGTATTCGTCTAACCTTTGATCGACATGTGCGTTTTCAGGGGATGGTGGACGACCACACCAAGTCGCAGCTCATGAATGCCTCCAAAGGTTTAGTTTTTCCGGTGACTTGGCATGAACCTTTCGGTTTGGCAATAACGGAAAGTTTGTTCTTCGGCTGCCCGGTGTTTGGTACGCCATATGGCTCGCTTCCTGAGCTAGTCTCTCCCGAGGTCGGTGTGCTCTCGAAAAAGGAGTCAGACTTAGTCGATGCGATTAAAGATGTGGGAAGGTTTAATAGCGTTCAATGCCATGAATATGCAAGAGAGCGCTTTAATGCTTTAGTGATGGCGAAAGAGTATGTTGCAAAGTATGAGTCGGTGCTGAATCAAAACCGATTGAATCCGGAGCTGGGCGAGATAATTAGTCAGTTTAAGCGGCTAGACTATTTTAAATAGTTTACCAGGTTTAACTAGCCAACCAGATTTAAATAGTCAGCGAGGTGAATGCCTTCATCAGGTTCAACCCACATGAAGGCATTGATATGATCGCCCAGTTACCAGTTTTCCTGTTTATAAGGCTCTTTACCATCTCGTCTGGTTTTCAGCAGTTTCAGGATCCACATATACTGCTCAGGTTTAGGTGTCACGAACATTTCAACCACTTGATTCATTGCGCGAGCATCCCCCTCATCATCACCAGATAGGGCATCCATTGGCTCACGAATATCCACTTCATAGCGCCCTGTCTCCGCATCAAAACTCGCAAATACAGGCACGATTTTCGCGCGACTGACTTTAGCGAGTTTACCGAGGGCGGGTAGGGTCGCCTTCTCAGTGGCAAAAAAGTCCGCAAAGACACTTTGCTCAGGTCCGTGGTCTTGGTCTGGTAGGTAGTAGCCTAGATAACCGTCTTTAACAGACTTAATGAAAGGTTTGATACCACCGCTGCGATCATACACTCGACCACCATGTTGCACGCGCTGCTTGTGCATTAGCCAATCGAGAACGAGGTTCTTCTGGCTATTGGCCATCGCCGAAACAGGCAGCCCTTTGGATGCTAACAATATTGCCGGAATATCAATAGCCCATGAGTGGGGTACCAATAGAATCGCTTTCTTGCCATTAGCCTCTAACTTTCTAATATGCTCAATACCTTTCACGTCAGTATTGTTATCAAGCCATTGTTTACCTTTGAGAGTGACAGCCGCAAAGCCAGAGAGGAAGGTGCCAGCCGTAATTAAGTTTTGCTCTAAGACGGCCAACCGCTGCGCTTCACTCCAGTCAGGAAAACAGAGCTTAAGGTTGATCATCGCTCGACGAACCGTACCTCGTTTTTTCTTTATTTGACCTTTAATCAGAACACTGACCAATTTGCGACGAAACGCATTAGGCAGCAGAGCAAGAGGCAGAGCGATAACCACCGCCAGCCATGTTCCCCAATATTTAGGTGCTAAAAAAGACCACTGAAACTCAGGGTTATAAGCCTTGGGGTCAAAATCGTCACGTTTATCCGTCATAAACACCACAAAAACACGAGCCCAAAATCCAAAGATTTCGGGCTACAAAAAAATAATTACTTAAAGACTAGTTGACACTACAAGCAAAGAAAACAAACTAACTTGCACCTTGCACCTTGCACCTTGCACCTTGCACCTTGCACCTTGCACCTTGCACCTTGCACCTTGCACCTTGCACCTTGCACCTTGCACCTTGCAGTCTAGCCGTTAATTTCCGCCATATACTCAGCCACACCCTCAGCGACTGTTTTAAACGTATGATCACAACCCGCTGCACGCAGCTTGGTCAGATCCGCTTGAGTGTATTCTTGATAAGCACCCTTTAGATGCTCTGGGAAAGGAATGGTTTCGATTTCGCCCTTACCATGATAAGCAATCACCGCTTTAGCCACTTCTTCAAACGACTCAGCGTTACCGGTGCCTAGGTTAAAGATGCCTGATTGGCCATTTTCTAGGAACCAAAGATTCACTGCAGCCACATCACCCACAAAGACAAAATCACGCTTAAAGTGCTCGCTACCCGCGAACAATTTAGGGTTTTCACCCGCATTCATCTGGTTGTTTAGGTGGAAGGCAACGGAGGCCATCGAGCCTTTGTGCTGCTCACGTGGGCCATACACGTTGAAGTAACGGAACCCCGTCACTTGAGAAAGCGTCTCACCGTGCTCTTCGGCGTCTTGCCATACGCGGCGAACATAGTTATCGAACTGCTGCTTCGAGTAACCATAAACGTTTAATGCGCCTTCATACTGCTTCTCTTCAATGAACGTCTCAGTCTCGCCGTAAGTCGCTGCTGATGAAGCATAAAGGAAGGGGATTTCACGCTCTAGACAGTAGTGAAGCAGCTCTTTTGAATACTCATAGTTATTGAGCATCATGTACTTGCCGTCCCACTCAGTGGTTGCTGAGCATGCACCTTCATGGAAAACCGCATCGATAGGGCCGAAGTCATCACCTGCCATGATTTGCGTTAAGAAGTCATCACGGTCCATGTAGTCGGCGATGTCCAAATCAACCAGGTTCTTAAACTTCTTACCATCTTTAAGGTTGTCCACCACCAAAATATCGCGAACACCCTTTGCGTTAAGTGCCTTAACGATATTGCTGCCGATCATGCCAGCGCCACCAGTGACGATAATCATAACTTCTTCCTATCTTAATGAGCTTAATTAACAAAAGTATATCACTGGGGGGATATGGGATCGAGCGAGTGAAAGGCAAAGGCGATGAAAATGGGATACAGCGAAAAATGCAAACTGGAACACAGATCTCATGTTGACTTGCTTACTAAATAGGAAGTTTGTTACAAAATTGTAGTTTGCAACCGTGTGCATATTAAGTGTTATGTATATCAACAGGTTGCTTTTTGTGAGTTAGATCCCGGAACTGATATCACAAAAATGACGCCGTACGGCGTTTTCATGTAGGTTATTTGTTGACTATAAGTAAAAAATAAAATTTCTTAAGTCGCTAAGCTGGTGTTTTAAAAGGAAATTAAGTTCTGTCACTAATTACAAAGGGGTATAGGGTATTTACGTGACGAAAATCACTCAGTAAACTGGCCCAATTCAATATGCTCATGTGGCATGTAACATTAGTGTCATGATCGTATTGTTGGATATAAAAAAATTACAAAACTATTTCATATAGACAAACAAAAAACAGTGGCAAAACGCAAAGCTTCGTAGGGAAATTAGCTGCAAACCTTCTGGCGGTAGCGTGCCTAAACAACGTCATGAAACTTAAATACTTATTATTATTGAGTTCGTCAGTATTGCTAGGATGCACCAGTCAGCCTCGTCAGGTTGATGCCAGCCTCCCTCTAGTGAATCTTAATCAAGCTCCAGTGGGTGAGGTGATCGATACCAAGTATTGGTCACAGCTCGACAGTGATATGTACACATCACTGAGCCACTCTGAGTTTGATATTCAACTCGAACCCGCCTATTTATCTGCACTCGGTTTAACGTGCAGAGTTTTGACCATCCAAAATTTAACCTCCAATGCTCATTACAACCAAGTGAATGCGCCTGTGAAGCGAATCGCTTGCAAACAACCTCGCCAAATAGAAGGTGTTGTTGAGCAAGGGTGGTATCTCATTAATAACACTGTCGAGACATCGACGGTGGTAGAAATTTAAATACATAAGCGAAAAACATTATGTTGAAGCGACTATTTATCTTCACACTGAGCCTGTACTCGGTGGGAGCAGTTGCAACCGGTATGGACACCGCACAGCTTATGGCGCAATCCGGTATTGTGCCTGCTGCATCATCGACTACCGCGCAACCAACAATATCCGCCTCTCCAAACGAAATGTTGGAGATGGGCACCTATGCTCGCGAAAATCGTAATAATCTATTACTGCCTGGTGAAACCGATGTGCGCGACCTGTTGCCGTCATCGGGTGAGAACCTACCCCCGCCATATGGCGCAAACCTATTTGCGGGTGGCTACGAAACAGAGCGCAGTGATGGCCTCAATGACAACTACCTTGTTGCAGCGGGCGATAAAATCAACCTGTGGCTTTGGGGCGCAGTGAGCTACAGCAGCGTGCTGACTGTGGATAACCAAGGCAACATCTTTATCCCTGAAGTTGGTCCTATTCGCGTGCAAGACGTGCGAGCCAGCGATATCAATCAGCTAGTGACCTCAAAGATTAAGCAGATTTACACCAACAATGTCAGTGTGTACGTCAACTTGCTCACCGCAACACCCGTCAGTGTATACCTTTCAGGCCCAGTGATCCGACCGGGTCAATACGCAGGCATGGCGTCAGACAGTGTGCTTTACTTCCTTAAGCGAGCAGGTGGCATTGATTCAGAGCGCGGCAGCTACCGTGAAATCGAGATCCGCCGTAATGGCAAAACCATTCAAAGCATCGACCTTTACGACTTCATCCAATCAGGTGAAATGCCAAGTGTTAGCTTTAAAGATGGTGATGTGATTCTGGTGAAGCCACAAAAAGCAGCCATCACAGTGGCAGGTGGCGTTCGCAACCCATTCCGCTTTGAGCTTGATGGTGAAAGTGCCGCCGGTGAACAGCTGGTATCGTACTCACGACCACTCGCCAAAATCAGTCACGTTGGTGTGATGGGCAATCGTGAGTCTGGCCCATTCTCTAGCTACATCTCGTACGACGATTTCAAAACCTTTGCACTGGAAGACGGTGACAAGGTGATCTTTAACGATGACCTGCACGCACAGGTGATCGACATTCAGGTCAGTGGCAGCTACCTAGGGCCTTCCTACTTTGTGGTACAGAAGAGTGCCCGCCTGCATGATCTTCTCAACCAGATCCCTGTCGAAGAAGACCTGGCGGATTATGGCTCAATCTATCTGCATCGACAGAGCGTAGCCGAAAGACAACAGCAAAGCTTGAATGATGCGCTTGATCGTCTAGAACGCAGTGTGTTTACCGCACCAGCATCTTCTGAAGGTGAAGCGAGAATTCGAGCAGAAGAGGCGCAACTGGTATTACAGTTCACTGAGCGAGCAAGACAAGTTCAGCCGCTGGGTAAAGTGATTGTGGCCGATAACGGCAACATCGCCAACATCCGCCTAGAGCAAGGCGATGTCATTGTCATCCCACCAAGAACCGATTTGATCAATATCTCTGGTGAGGTATTGATGCCGCAAGCGGTGGTCTTTAACCCCAACGCGAAGATTGATGACTATGTGGCTTGGGCTGGCGGATTTACTGACCGAGCAGAAGACCAAAGAATTGCGATTGTACGCGCTAACGGCCTAGTGGAATTTGGTAGCGATAAACGCATTCAAAAAGGCGATCAAATTCTCGTGTTGCCGAAAGTCGATACGAAGATGATGCAAGCGGTGAAAGACATCACGCAAATCATTTATCAGATTGCAGTCGCCGCAAATGTCGCAATCAACTAGGTAGGTCTAGATGCGAGATTCTAGATTCGAGAATAGGGTATGCGCTGATGGCTAAGGTGAAGCAGCGCAGCCTATTAAAAGTGTGGGGCGATGTCATCTTTGCGATTTTTGTGCGTGAGATAAAGAGCAAGTCGCAAGATAAGCTGGGTGTAGCTTGGTTGGTGGTATCACCGGTGGCTTTCATCTTTATGCTCTCATACATGCGCGGAAGAATGGATGGCGGCGAGACACACGGAATATCGACCTTCTTCTTTATGGCGATAGGCATGGTTTTGGTTCAGGCTTTTTTGGGGATGGTCGGATCGGTATCGACCTCAATCAAGAAAAACAAACCACTATATGCCTTCAGGCAGGTTCAGCCAATCAGCTCTGTACTAGCTATCTCAGGCATGGAGCTACTGATTAAGATTTTTGTCGTCTTAGTCATCGGTGTTATCGCTTTTTACCTCGGCCATACAATGCAAATGGCAGACCCGATAGAGTTAATTCTCATCCTGCTAAGAGTCTGGTTAATCGCAACAAGTATTGGAACCTTGTTTGCACTTGCATCGTGCTTCGTACCAGAGATAGACAAAATCCGCTCACTCGCAATGAGACCGATTTTCTTTATTTCGGGGATTTTCTTTAGTCTGCAAGATATTCCGAGAGAGTATTGGCATTACCTAACCTGGAACCCTCTACTACACGCAGTCGAGCTAGCAAGATACGCAGCCTATCCGCACTACGGTGACGCAGGCGTAAGTTACTTTTACTTAGATTTATGCACATTAACACTCACATTCGCCGCGTTGGTTTGTTATCAGGCAAGTTGGAAGCAAGCGATAAGTCGGTGATACAGGGGTAAGGGCGTTGCTTTGCAACTTGCAAGGTACAAGGTAAAAGAAAAGCAAGAGATAGAAGCAGGTTGAAATTTAGTGTCAGTCAAACAAGCGCCATGCTTGAACCTTGAACCTTGAACCTTGAACCTTGAACCTTGAACCTTGAACCTTGAACCTTGAACCTTGAACCCCACGCATTCAAAGGATTGAGACCTAAACGCACTCTCTTCGCGATAGGTCCTAGATACAAATGATTGAACAAAAATTCCAAGAATTCAGAAAATCAATAGCGCCAGGAGAGTTCAATTCGATTGAGTTCTTAACGGCACGTGCTCAGCAGCTAGAGGCTGATGACCCCGATCTATCGCAGCGAATTTTAGTGCGTGTGACTAACCTTAAGCGCGAAAAACAAAAGAAAGCGGAAGAAGCAAAGAAAGAAGAGGCGCTTGCAAAAGCGAAGCAGGAAGAGGTTCAAGAAAAGAGGGTTGAACCGAAAAGCGAAGTGATCTCAACACCTGCGGCAAAGCCTGCAGAGGAGCAAAAGAAAAAAGCAGAGCACAAAGCGAAGGGGAAACTCTCGCATCTGATCTCTAGCAACCCGCTCCTAAATAAACTAAAACAATCGCCATTCACTGCGTTAGTGTTAGTCCCAACGCTCATCTTTGCCTTCTATCAACTCTTTTGGGCAACGGAACGTTTTGAAAGCCAAGCGCAAGTTATTGTGCAGCAGCCCGATGGCATGGCCACCATGGATGCATCGATGGCCGTGTTGACTGGATTAGGAATGCCAAGTACCGGCGTATCTGACACCGAGCTAGTCAAGGCTTACATCTTATCCAACGATATGCTTCGTTACCTAGAGGATAAACTCAATCTGAGCGCGCATTATAGCCAGAGTGAGATAGACGTATTCAGTCGACTTGACTCAGATTCGAGTTGGGAGAGCTTCTTTGAATTTTACCAAAAACACATCAATGTGTTTATCGATGCCAAATCGAACATCGTGTTTGTTCAAGGGCAGGGCTTTGATGCAGATTTTGCCCATCGCTTAACCCAAACCATTGTTGATAGAGCAGAATGGTACATCAACTCTATTGGCCATCAATTGGCAGAAGCTCAGCTAGAGTTTATTAAAAATGAGCACGCCAATATTCAGTCTCGCTTAGAGGAAGCACAAGCAACACTACTGAACTTCCAACAGCGCTATAACTTGCTAGACCCGGCCGCAGAGGGCATGGCAATGCAGCAGATAGCCTATGGGCTGGAAGGGCAAATCTCAGCAAAAGAGGCTGAACTAAAAAGCCTCAATGCGATCATGAGTGACCAAGCTCCACAAGTTCGCGCACTACAAAATCAACTGACAGCCTTGAAAGAGCAGCTCGTTAAAGAGCGCGGAAAGCTATCGGCGGATGATGAACAAGTTATCCCCGTTAGTGAAATACTGGCCAATTACACCGATTTAAAAGTCAAAATGGAGCTTGCCCTGCAAGCCTACACTTCCTCTGAAGTGTCTTTAGAAAAATCACGCATCGAGGCATACCGCCAGCTGAAATATTTGGTTGTAGTAGAAGCAGCGACACTGCCTCAAGACAGTAAATACCCCCATGCGTTATACAACATCAGTCTTTTTGCTTTGGTGACAATGATGTTATTCGCCATCGGCAAAATTATTATTTCAACCATTCGAGAGTTGAAGTAAACACAACACGTCAGTACCCCACAAACTAGGAATACAACCATGCTTAACCCTCAAAGAAGAAAGGGAATTGTCTTAGCCGGTGGCTCCGGTACGAGGTTATTTCCCCTCACAAGAGCAGTCAGCAAGCAGTTAATGCCGGTCTATGACAAGCCAATGATCTACTACCCAATATCTTGCCTAATGATGGCAGGGATCCGCGAAATCGCAATCATCACCACCGAAGAAGAGCAGCACCGTTTCATTCGTCAGCTAGGTGATGGCTCTCGCTGGGGGGTAAAATTCGAGTACATTGTTCAGCCATCCCCTGATGGCCTAGCTCAAGCCTTTATCTTGGCAGAAGATTTCTTAAAAGGTTCTTCAGTTGCGCTTGTGTTAGGTGACAACCTTTTCTATGGCCATGACTTGAAAAAATCACTGCAAAAAGCCAACGATCAGATGGCGGGCGCCACTATCTTTGGCTACCACGTAGCAGACCCTAAAGCTTACGGCGTGGTGGAATTTGATGATGAAGGCAACGTGCTCTCGATTGAAGAGAAGCCTGAAGAGCCAAAGTCAAAATATGCCGTCCCAGGATTATATTTCTTTGATAGTGATGTGGTTGAGTTTGCTAAAAACGTGAAGCCTTCTGCACGTGGAGAGCTAGAGATCACCGAAGTAATCGAACAGTACCGCGCAGCCAACAACCTCAAAGTTGAGCTCCTTGGCCGCGGAACCGCATGGCTAGACACCGGAACCCTAGATGACCTACTCGATGCCGCCGTTTTCATCCGTGCAATCGAAAAACGTCAAGGCCTAAAAATCAACTGCCCTGCAGAAGTTGCGTACCGCATGGGTTATATCGATGATGCAGGCTTGCGCGACATTGCAGTACCACTACAAAAATCAGGCTACGGCCAATACCTATTGAGGTTACTAGAGCACAAGGTGTTCTAGAGGCTGGGTAAGAGCAGTTGGACTTGAATGGAATAGAGGTAAGGTACAAGGGCGTTGCTTTGCAACTGCAAGGTACAAGGTTAAAGAAGAGCAAGAAGAAAGTAGGAAAGTAGGAAAGTAGGAAAGTAGGAAAGTAGGAAAGTAGGAAAGTAGGAAAGTAGGAAAGTTTGACACTCCCCATAAGGTCGTCAAGATGTTTCACCTTTCACCTTTCACCTTTCACCTTTCACCTTTCACCTTTCACCTTTCACCTTTCACCTTGAACCTCTGTTCCCCGAGTCTATCTTCCCAGCCTCCGACAAAAAACGAATCCAATAACAAACATAAATCGAATAACCAAAAAGTCATTCTAAGATTATGAAATTTATTAGTACTAAAATTCCAGACGTTAAAATCATAGAGCCACAAGTGTTTGGTGATGAGCGTGGGTTTTTCATGGAAACGTTCCGTACCTCTTCATTTAATGAAGTGTGTGGGGAACGTGAGTTTGTCCAGGAAAACCACAGCAAATCAGCGCACGGTATTTTGCGAGGTTTGCACTATCAAACTGAAAATACCCAAGGCAAACTGGTGCGTGTGGTGAGTGGTGAAGTCTTTGATGTCGCGGTGGATATGCGTAAAGACTCACCTACGTTTGGTCAATGGGTTGGCGTGTTGCTTTCTGCTGAAAACAAGCGCCAACTTTGGGTACCAGAGGGCTTTGCCCATGGCTTTTATGTCACAACAGAAGAAGCCGAGTTTGTGTATAAGTGTACCGATATTTATAACCCAAACGCCGAAGTGTCAGTGAAGTGGGATGACGCCACGATCGGTATCGACTGGCCTTTGGTGAACGGCGCATCACCTAAGCTATCAGCAAAGGACGAAGCAGGTCTAAGCTTCGAAGCTGCACCGAAGTTTTAAGAAAGGCAGACCGGGCAGAGTTAGAGAGAAACGAGTCAAAGAGAAAGAGTTAAAGAGATAAACAGGTAAAGAGAAAAAGCACTTTTCTTTTTATCTTGTCCCTTGTCCCTCATCCCTTGCCCCTTTCTTCTTGAAGCCGCAAAGCGGCGCTCTTGCTCCCTTCCGCCTATCGAGGCTTTGTGAAACTATATTTTTCCGTCGTATCTCATCTTCATCACGACATACTGATTCAACTTAACACCTTAAAGCGCTTGGCTGAGCATCCGGATATTGAAGTGATTTTTCGCGACAACATCCAAACGGGGGAGCTTAAACAGTATTGCGCTGATCACAATATTCAGTATGTCAGTAATGAGGTTGAGAAAGGATTTGCGACCAACAACAACTTAAATTATTTGCTTGCTCAGTCGGAAGGAATGCAACCGGAAGACTATTTTGTTCTTCTTAACCCGGATATCAGTATTGATGAGGTCATGCTCAACCGTTTGGTTGAACTAACCAAAACGAGTTCAGATGCGCTGATGACCGTCAACCTCTTCTTAGATGAAGA
Source organism: Vibrio astriarenae (assembly GCF_010587385.1). Taxonomy (NCBI): domain Bacteria; kingdom Pseudomonadati; phylum Pseudomonadota; class Gammaproteobacteria; order Vibrionales; family Vibrionaceae; genus Vibrio; species Vibrio astriarenae. The sequence goes on along the minus strand of NZ_CP047475.1, from coordinate 2,932,323 downwards.
GAAAACACTATTTGATGACAATCTACGAGCGTATCCAAGGTTCATCAATTTTATTCGCAATTATGTGTTTGGTGACCGCAGTACGGTGATCGACAAGACACAACCCACCGATGATAAAGAGTGTTGGAGTTCGGCGGCATTCTTAGTGGTGAAAGCAGGGCTTTATCAACGCCTTCAAGGCTTGGATGAAACCTACTTTATGTATTGTGAAGATATAGATTTCTGTCTGCGTGCCAGTCAAATTGGTGAGAGGGTGAAATTTGTACCCGAAGTGGAAGCCATACACTACCGGCATCGCTGCAGTCAGCAGTTTTTGTCTCGAGCGTTTTTTCGCCATGTAAAGAGCGTGCTGCTTTTTACTCTCGCGAAACATCGCTTACGAAGACACAAATCAATATTAGTCACCTCATCGCAGAGTAACACGTGTGAAATCCAGCAACATTAAAGTCGCCGCCGTAGTGGTGTTCTACCACCCAAATCTACAGGCAATCAATAGCCTGAAGAAGCTAAGTAAGATGCTGCCGGTGGTGGTGGTGGATAATACCGAAGAGGGTGAGCCACTGGAGTGGGTGGAAAGCGAGTCAGTAAATATTATTCGTAACATGTGCAACCTGGGGGTGGCGAAAGCGATCAATCAGGGTGTCGAATATTGGCAATCGCAAGGCATGAATTGGTGTTTTCTGTTTGATCAAGACAGTGTTATCGATGATGGGTTTATCGAAGAGATGATAACGCCCATTACCAGTAAGCGAGCGCCAGCGGATAATGTGGCCGCTTATGTGCCAAGCTATTATGCCAAAAACCTAGAGAGTTACGGCTCAATCATTCAGGTAGAGAAATTTGGTATCACACGTAGGCACCCGAAATACGCGAGACGCAATGAGTTGTGGGCATCTTATGCCATTAACTCGGGAAGCTTGATTAACTTAAATAGCTTTAACACCATTGGCCCCTATCTTGAGGGGCTTTTTATCGACTTTTGCGACATCGAGTGGGGCCTTCGAGCCAATGCCAAAGGGTTTCAGATTATCACCAACCCCGAAGCCACACTGATTCAAGAACTCGGTGAACAGCCTATCTCATTCATGGGCAAGAAAATCGTCAATCATTCGCCACTTAGGCACTACTACTACATTCGAAACGCGATACATATGCTGCGCTTGAAGCACGTCCCACTGGTTTGGAAAACAGTGGAATGCGCCAAGATGCCAGTGCGCTTTGCACTGTATAGCACGATGACCAGTAATCGAATTCAACACCTCAAGGCCATGACCTTGGGACTCATACATGGCTTAAAGAATAAACAAGGGAAGTATTGTGAAAGTACTCGTAACCGGTAAAGGTGGTCAGTTGGCATGGGAGTTAGAGCAAACTCTCCCACCTCATATTGAATTGGTTTCACTGGGAATTGATGAGCTTGATATCACTGACAATCAAGCGGTTTTCTCAGCATGTCTTGAGCACAAACCGACGATTGTCATAAACGCAGCCGCATACACCGCCGTCGATAAGGCCGAAACTGATCAAGAAACTGCGTATGCGGTTAACGAAAAGGGCAGTGAAAACCTAGCCCTAGCGTGTAAAGAGATCAAAGCCCCACTGATCCATGTTTCTACAGACTTTGTATTCGACGGCTCTAACACGAGCCCTTATCAGCCTGAGGATACCCCAAACCCCATCAACGTCTACGGCGATTCAAAACTGCAAGGCGATATCAAAGTTTCAGACATTCTTGGCAACCAAGCCACCATCATTCGCACTGCTTGGGTTTACTCAGCCCACGGTAATAACTTCGTCAAAACCATGCTGCGCCTAATGGCTGAAAAAGAGCAACTAGGCATTGTGTATGATCAAGTCGGCACACCAACGTGGGCGAAGGGCCTCGCGAAGATGATTTGGAGTTTGGTTGAGGAGCAAGGTACAAGCAGCAAGGTACAAGAAGATGGCGAACTCGGTAAGGCTGAGATTCTTCATTGGACGGATGCAGGTGTGGCTTCTTGGTATGATTTTGCGGTTGCGATTCAGGAGCTAGGAATCGAGAAAGGCATGTTGGATAAAGAGATTCCAGTAGGGCCGATTCCTGAGAGTGCTTATCCAACGCCAGCTAAGCGCCCTAGTTTTAGTGTAATTGATAAAACAACGGCAGAGAAAGCGAGTGGTGTAAAAACCGTTCATTGGCGCAAGCAACTATCCAGCATGCTAGATGAACTCACTAATTATTAAAAGAAAGCCACAGTGCTTTTGACCTGAAAGTCAAAATAAGCCCCAAACTAATTCAACTTTCAACTTTCAACTTTCAACTTTCAACTTTCAACTTTCAACTTTCAACTTTCAACTTTCAACTTTCAACGCAGTAAGCTCTTTAAAATTATGACTCAACGTAACCTTCTAGTCACCGGTGGCGCAGGCTTTATCGGTGCAAACTATGTTCATTACTGGTTAGAAACTTACCCCAACGACAAAGTGGTTGTCTTAGACGCACTGACTTATGCAGGCAATAAGGCAAACCTAGAACCCGTCGATAACAATGAAAACTTCATCTTTGTTCACGGCGATATTTGCAACACTGAACTCGTCGAGACGCTACTCAAAGAGTATCACCTTGATACCATCGTTCACTTTGCTGCAGAGTCACACGTGGATCGTTCAATCACCGGCCCTGATGCGTTTATTGAGACCAACATTCTTGGCACATACAGTTTGCTAAAAGCTGCCAAAAAAGTATGGATTGATGAGCCAAAAGCTCAAGGCAAAGAGCCGCTAACTCACCGCTTCCACCATGTTTCAACTGATGAAGTCTACGGCACACTAGAAAAAGACGACCCAGCGTTTACTGAAGAAACAGCTTACGCGCCAAACTCGCCATATTCAGCATCAAAAGCGGCATCGGATCATCTAGTACGTGCATACCACCACACTTATGGCCTTGAAGTCACGACGTCAAACTGTTCAAACAACTATGGTCCATACCATTTCCCAGAGAAGTTGATTCCGCTCATCATCACCAACATTCTGTTTAATAAACCTCTTCCTATTTACGGTGATGGCCAGCAAATCCGCGATTGGCTCTATGTAACTGACCACGCACGCGGTATCGACCTAGTTCTAAACAAAGGTCGTTTAGGTGAAAACTACAATATCGGCGGCCACAACGAATGGGCCAACATCGATATCGTGACAGTCGTCTGCAAGCTAATGAACGACTACTTCACTGGTACTGCGCACCTAGCATCTAGCAACTCGAATCTAGACCTGAAAGCGAAATTCCCACAGGCTACGCTAGCTGCCGAAGGTAAATGCGAAGAGCTCATCACCTACGTTACCGATCGCGCAGGCCATGACCGCCGCTATGCAATTGACGCAACCAAAACAAATAACGAGTTGGGCTACAAACCAGCTGAGTCATTTGAAACAGGAATCAAGAAAACCGTTGAATGGTATCTCGCCAACGATGCTTGGTGGAGTGAACTACTGACTTCAAACAAGGAAGGATAAGTTAGCAGTATGAGTTTATGGTTGAAAAGTAAGCTTGGGCGAGTGATGAACGCTCATAGAACCGAGCCAGAAAATGATGTTGGCACAGCAGAGGTAGAGACTACCGTTGAGCCACAATCATCCATACTTCAATGTTTGGATCTTTGCGGTGTTTATCAAGACCACCTTGTTGTTCGCGGTTGGTGTGTTGATGGTGACAGCCCAATCAAAGTGTCTGTTTCGAGTGCTGAAGGCTATTCAGCCCCTTTGATTGCGGAAAAAAGTGAAGCACGTACCGATGTGGCTGAACATTTAGGGCTTCAAGAACACAGCTTGGATCTAGGGTTTTCCCATGTTTACGACATAGCAGACTTACCTGATGATCTTGTGATCAACTTAAGCTCTGAGATTTCTTCACTCACTTTGCCTTTGCAGTTGGCCCAAAGCCCAATGATTGAAGTTCGCACCGAGTGGGAGTCCTTTGGACTTGAAGAGGACAACACTCCTGAGCCTGTTGTTGAACTCGTGGCGGTTGAAGAAACTGTTTTGCAAGAGCAAGAGCAAGAGCAAGAGCAAGAGCCACAAGACGAAGTGGCGGAATTGCCTGAGCCAGAGCCTGAAATTGTTGAGCCATATAACCCCATCCGTCACAACATTGAAGTGGCAGGCATTTACAAAAACAAACTGGCGATGATTCGCGGTTGGTGTGCAGATATTGATTCGGGTGACAAAGTTTGGGTATCAGCAAAACAAGATGCTATCCCAGTCCGTGTAGTTAAGTACATCAAGCGAGAGCGCCCAGATGTGGCGGACTGCTTTGGGCTGTCTAGCTCAAGTTCAGACTATGGCTTTCTGATGTTGATTGACCTCACCTACACCTTTAATGGTGAGATCGAGCTTGAACTGGCGTGTGGTGAGCATCAATCTATTGTTTCACTAAACGAACTCACTCCACTGACAAAAGATGACGTTGAGCATAACTTGGCTGATGGTGACGCCATGAGTCTTATTGATACTAAGCGTTTTCTACTTGAGGTGTTAGGTGAAACCTATTTCGCTGACCTGCAAACCGATATGGTAGAAACCAGTGAGGTGACCACGAACATTCACGTTGAGTCTGGCTTTGCGTTGGAGCATGGCTGCTTTATTCGCGGTTGGATTGACGACCACTCTGGTGACTTGCTCTCTTTGCATATTACAGATGGTCGTATCCTCTCTGAAGATATTCTGCCGAGTATGGTGCGTAAGGTACGCCCGGATGTGAACGATGCCTTTCTTCACCTTCCAGTGAACTTTAAGGCTGGTTTCTTCTGCTACACCGAGTTAAAAGGTTACAGCAACCCACTGTTTGCAGTGCTGTTCGACAAATCAGGCAAGGTGGCAAAACTACCTCTATCACTCAACAGTATTGACGAAGACGAAGTCGTTGCCACGCAGCATATGCTGACAGAAGTCGATCCGCATTCTAAAGATTTACCTAAGGTGTATGAAAAGCACATCGGTCCAGCTCTGTTGAGTCTGTGGAAAGAGCGCACACGTCTACCTTCTATCGAAAGCACCACGGTGTATAACTTCGGCAAACAACCTGACTCACCGCTTTGTTCGCTGATTGTGCCTTTGTACGGGCGTTACGACTTTGTCTTGCACCAAATCAGCCAGTTTGATAACGACCCCGATTTCAAAAATGTTGAGCTGATCTACGTGATAGACGACCCACGCATTGAGCAGGCAACGAAAGCACTGTGTGAGGATGTGTCGCAGCTGTATTGCGTGCCGTTCAAGCTGGTGACGTGTGGCCGCAATCTCGGCTTCGCTGGTGCCAATAACCTGGGGGTAAGGTATGCCAACAGTGAGCACTTGTTGTTGCTTAACTCAGATGTACTGCCATCCGAGCAAGGTTGGCTATCAAGAATGGTTGAGCAATACCAACGCACTGAAAACATTGGTGCTCTGGGCGTGAAATTGGTGTTTGAAGATGAGTCAATCCAGCACATCGGCATGAACTTCAATAAGAGCCCTGAATATGGGGATCTATGGCTTAATGAGCACCCTTACAAAGGGATGCCAGAGTATCTCGCACCAAAGTTTGAGTTGAAGAAAGTTCCGACAGTGACGGCGGCGTGTCTATTAGTTGAAACAGCAAAATACCGCGAGATTGGTGGTTTTGAAACCCAATATATTTTGGGTGATTTTGAAGACTCAGATTTGTGTCTCAAGTTACTGGAAAGTGGCTATGACAACTACATCTTAGGTACGGAAAAACTCTACCACCTAGAACGTCTATCTCAGTCTCTGGTTGACCAAGGAGACTGGAAATTCAAGCTAACCCTCTTTAATGGTTGGCAGCATACCCAGCGTTGGAACCCACTCATCACCAGTCTACAGGCGTAACCCAATGAGTAATGAAAAAATCCTAATTGTCTCGCACGGGCACCCAGACATCAGTAAGGGTGGCGCAGAAGTTGCGGCATACAACCTGTATCAAGAATACAAAAATCGAGGCATTGATTGCCTGTTTTTAGCACGCACTGATAGACCTGCTCATGGCGGTTCAACCTTCTCAACCCGTAATGGCGGTGAAGAGGTGCTATTCCACACCCATATGGGTGACTTCTTTTTGTTCCAAAATGGCTACAAAAAGCACGTTTGGCAAGATTTCAAGTCGCTGCTTGAGCAATATCAGCCAACAGTGGTGCACTTCCATCACTACATTCATATGGGGCTTGAGTTAATCAAGCAGGTGAAAAACTCACTGCCAGACACCAAGATTATTCTCACCTTGCATGAATACTTAGCGATCTGTGCCAATAATGGCCAGATGGTGAAGCCAGGTGGTCAGATGAAGCTGTGTTACAAGTCGACCCCGTCAGATTGTGCCAGCTGCTTTCCTGATAAGAGTGCGTCAGACTTCTTCCTACGTGAAAAGTACATCAAATCCGTCTTTGAGCAGGTGGATCACTTTGTCTCACCTAGCCACTTCTTGATTGATCGCTACAAAGCGTGGGGCATTGAAGAGGAGAAGATGACCATGATTGAAAATGGTCAGCCTCAAGTCGAGTTCTTACCGCCACGTCCACTTGCGAAAGATGAGCCAAGGGGCAAATTTGCTTTCTTTGGTCAGGTCAACCCATTCAAAGGCATCGATATTCTGCTAGAAGCCTTCAGAGCTTTGCCAGAAGATGTGCGTGAACAGGTTCACTTGGATATCCACGGTGCAAACTTAGAAAGCCAGACAAGCGAATTTAAAGACAAGGTAGCAGAGCTTCTAGAGGAGTTAGAAGGCACGGTGACGATGCACGGCTCTTATGAGTCCCATGAAATGGGCCAACTGCTTGCGCAAACGGACTGGGTCATCATTCCTTCAAACTGGTGGGAAAACTCACCTATGGTGATTCAAGAAGCCTACAAACACGGTCGCCCACTAATTGGCAGTGACATTGGTGGTATGGCTGAAAAGATCGTTGATGGTGAGACGGGGATATTATTCCGCGCTAGGAACTATGTCGATTTGGCTAAGAAGATTGAAGATATTGTGGAAGACAGTTCTAACTGGGAATTATTTGTAGAGAATATTCAAGTTCCTTTAACCATTGAAGAGTGCGCGGATATTCATCTGGGAGAGGTATACTGATGCCAACGCTGTATATTCATATTGGTCACGAGAAAACAGGCACTACAGCTATACAAAGATTTTGTGCGAATAACAGAGAAAAGCTGGAAGAGTATGGGGTTTTATATCCTTCAATAGGTTACCAAGACTTTGTTCATTCATCTCTGGTAAATTGTATTCATGACTTAGATAATAATACATTTCTAGAGTTTTTCCCTGAGGGAGTTGATACTGAACCAGAAAACGTTTGGGGAGAGTTGGTGAAAAATGCTGCATCTTGGGATAAGGATATACTAATTTCGTCAGAGCATTTTATATCTAGACTTAGAGAGAAAGGGGTAGAATATATCAAAGCCTACCTTAAGGCTAACTTACCGAAGTATCAGGTCAAAATTATAGCATTCTTGAGAAGGCAAGATGAATGTTATGTTTCTAGGTTGAGTACATTATCAAAAGCTGGTGCTGTACAGGGCGTTAATTTTTGGGAGTCGGAAGTTCTAAATAAAAACATCTATTACGATTACTATACTCTGATGAAGTTGTGGGCTAATGCTTTTGGTTCTAATTCTATTATTTTAAGAGAGTATGATCGCGAGTCTGATGTAACTAAAGATATACAAAGTATTATATTTAAAAGTGGCTATGATTTAATTGATGTCAAGTCTAATCGAGAAAATACCTCTTGGAGTCCAGTGGCTACTCATATAGGGTTTAAAGTAAATAGCATATGTAAGAGAATGAGTGTTGTTGAAAGAAGAAACAAGATTAATAAAATAAATAACCTTCTTTATGAACATGGCGAATATAAGCATACTTTTAATGGTTATAGTTTGATAGATTTTGTTTTGGCTAAAAGAATCAATGAGATATATCATGACTCTAATCGAATGCTGGAGAGTGAGTTTTATAATGGGAATCGAATTTTCAGAGAGTTAAATGATTCTGAATACACAAAGACGGTTAGTCACCTGTCGGATTCTGATATTATCAGGGCTCTATTTAAAATTGTTTAGTTTGCGATTGGTCTAAATTTACATAGGTTTCTTTGTTAGGTTGATTGTAATAGGTGATATATGACGGATACGTTGTTTTTTATTTTGGAAAACCCTGATTGTCGAAGTTTGGAACTATGCAAATACTCAATTAATTATGAGAGCACTAAGTTTGATAGTAAAGAATATGAAAAGGCAAGGGGTGTGAAATTCAAAAACAGAAAGGAAGCATATAATGACTGGCTGTGTAATGGACGTCCATTAGGCACTGCCTATAATAGGAGTTCCAATAGTTTGCTGAGGATCATACTGAAAGCAAAGGATGAACCTGAATTAATAGAAGCTTGGTTGCAGCATCATGGAAACTTGGTTGGTTATGATAATATTATAATAATGGATACAGGTTCAACTAGCAAAGAGTATCTAGATATTTTGGAGAGGTACAAGAATGATGTTATTATTTTTGATTATAAGAAGCACTATAATGCACTTCATAACCCTAAGGTAAATAGAGAATTATTTGAACTATTGTCTATTAGCAGTAAGTATCTAATGGTGTTAGACGCAGATGAGTTTTTGTTTTGTTTCGATGAAGGTGAGCTGACTTCAGTGCTACCCTCCCAAATGCTAGCTGAAAGTGAAGAGGAAATTTTTTGTGGTACGTGGCTTAATAACCTTTTTCCCGCAGAGTTTGATTTAGATGGTAAGTTGGACTTATCTAAAAGTTACTGTTTTGACATTTCAGGTGATAGAATAAAGTCAGGTACGATAGCGGGTAAGTCTATAGTCAAGTCTAGCACATCGAAAAGCCTTAGTCATATAGGGCACAACTTGCACTCTCAGCAAAATTATAAATTAATAACCAGTAATTCTTTTGGGAAGTTTTTCATTTTACATTTTGATAATCTAGGTAAAGAATTAACACAGAAAAGAATAAAAAAACACCTTGCTACTCAAGGGTTTAATACTGAGTTGTTGAGCCTTTTTGAAAGTGGTAAGGAGCTGTTGGATTATGTAAAGAAAAACAACTTTGAAGTTCCGTCACCGAGAGTTGTGAAGTATATTAATTCTTACTATTACCGGCATGAATTGAAGGGTGAAAGTGACTCAATAAGGATTGACTTATATAATGGTGTGGATGATGAGGATGTTTATAGTCTACAGTCACTCGTATATAACACTAACTGGATGAGTTTTTTAAATGATTAAAGCAAAGATAGACTCTGTTAGCCATAAAGACAGTCATTATAGTGTAAGTGGTTGGGCTTATAAGTTAGATGGCAAAGATAAAATTCCAGTAGATTCAATAGTATGTCAATCCGAGCAGGAATATAGAATTGATAGAATTGAGCGCCAAGATTTTGGGTGTGAGATAGGGTTTATTCTATATACAAACTCACTAAAGCTTGTAATAGACATAGTTTTCAATGCTATTGATGTGACTGCTTTTTCTTCAGGTTTTTGTGAGAAAATAGTAGTAGGCCCAAGGGCAAAAGCTCAATTTTTTTGTGTTCTTTCAAGTGATATTGATGATGTTCACTCTCCTTTATTATTGCAAAGTATCATGCCAAAAGTTGCTAGGTTTATGAAAAATAAACATGCCTCTGAGATTGCAACTACCTCTGGGTTTAATCTTGATGTGGGTTCAAGAACTTACTGCAACAGTGTAGTCGTTGGCTTGAAAGGCTTTTTATTTTTGGTAGGAGGAAGTAATAATCTTGAATATCAATATGAGTGCCCTCCGGATAATGAATTGTTAAATAGTTGGTGCCAACTGATAGAGGAGAGAGCAAAGATATTTGATAGTTTAAATATTAAATATCTAAACTTTATTATTCCAGAAAAGCAAAGTGTGTTAACTGATGAGTATCCAGGCGAGATTAGTTGTTGCACACCTTTATTAAGTGGTATAACTGACAGGCTAGGAGGGAAGGAGTTTTTCTTTGACGCTTATGGTTATATGAGGAGCAAATACATTGAAGGTAGCAAGTTTTATAGAAAGCTAGATTCACATCTCAGCTATATAGGTAATCTAAGTATTCTTGAAGCCGTGCTTTCCAAATTGAACATTAACATTAATAGTGGAGATCTATTTGCTGGAGAGCTGAGCGTGGAAAAGATACCTGGAGATTTATCAAATAGATTCTGTTTTGGTCAGATGAAAGAAGAGCACTTGATTGGAACAGACAAGTTAAATAATCCTGAAGTCGTATACTCTTACTCTCCTGAAGGAGGTCATCAACGATCTCATTATCACTGGAAAAATGATAATCCCCTTGTGAATAAGAAAGTGATTATTTTTGGTAATTCTATGTTTGAGAGGGGAGATAGTGCTACTGGCTTGTCTTACTGGTTCTCTAGAATTTTTTCAGAAACAGTTTTTTATTGGTCTAAATCTGTAGAAATGTCATTGGTGAATGAATTTAAGCCAGATGTTGTAATAACGCAAACAGTAGAGCGATTTTTAATGGGGATCCCAGAAGATAACCTCATATAAGATTATTTTTCTACCTTTCGAGCCTCAAAGGTTAGATATGAAACGATAGAATTGGAAAGTGTAGAGTCACTGCTCTTGATGGAAAGAGCAAATCAAGCGCGATCAGGCAAGTCTTTAATCTGTAACAAGTTAAGTTTTAATGGAGCTGTGCTCGTCTGCAAATTGTGAATGACTCTACAGCATATCACTTTCTTTTAGGTATCACTCCGCCAGTAAGGTACAACCCAATCGCAGCCAAAACAGGATACCCAAACGCCTCATTAATCATTTCACCAATCGGTTTCCAGTCATAACCATGCATGCACCCCAGAACCACTGTGGTGTGCAAAATGACATAGGGAATCGTAAATGACAGCACGATATATCGCTGCACTAATTTGAAGGGCTCATAGGCCTTGAGAAGCGCTATTTTGTGTTTGGCTTTTTCTTCATCAGTGAAAAACATGGCGTCTCCTGATTGGGGTAGGGTGTCGATGAGGTGTTTGGTGCCGAAGATTTTGGAGAATAGGGTCATGACGGTCCTTTGGGGTGAAAGTAGAAAGTTGAAAGAGGGCTGCTTTGCAGCTTGAAAGTTAAAAGTGGGTGTTTAGCCAGGCTTTTACGTTGAAACTGGGGCAGGCGGTGTTGGGGTTGAGGTCTTTGTGGCCGTAGACTTTAGTGGGTGTGATATTGTAGATGGTGCTTAGTAGGGTTATTGAGCTTTGCAGAGTTTGCCATTGTGGGTTGGTGAAGTTGTTTTCTGGTTTGCCGGATGGACTTGTTCCGCCCACCAGACAGATTCCGATGTTGTTGGTGTTGTGACCCTTGACGTGTGCACCTGCTTTGGTCATTGGGCGACCAGCTTCCAGTTTTCCGTCTCGGGTGATGATCCAGTGATAGCCGATATCGCTCCAACCTCGGGCTTTGTGCCATTGGCGGATGTCACGCGCAGTGATGTTCATTGTGGGTGGGGTGGCTGAGGAGTGGATGGTGATTTTGTGCATTTGGGTTTCTCCTTGAGAAGGTAAAAAAGAGGAAAGTGGGAAAGTTAGTTGCTTTGCAACTGAAAGTTAAAAGACGGGGACTTGATTCTGAAGGTGGGTTTCGAAGCTTTCCAACTCTGATTGCAGTTGGTCTTCTATTTCGTTGGGCGGTGTTCCTTGTTTTAGTTGTGAGTGAATGTACTTTGCGAGCAGTTGGTAGCTCGATGGACTAAATCGAAGGTATCGGATTTCAAAAATGGTGTAACCCATAGGGTGTGCTTTTTGTGCTTTTAAACTTTGCCAAAGAAGTTCCTCCTGAAGCTCATGTAACGGTTTTTTTGATGGGGTGCGAGTTGTTTCAATACTGGCCGTACGCGCAGTATGAAGACCAATAAGTAGTTCAAGCTTTGTCAGATGATCTCCTCCATAAAGTGAGTGATAAGATAAATACAAAAGAGTTAATCGTTGTGTAACTCCAGCCACACAGCGACGCTCTTTCAACTTTCAACTTTGGTTCTCATGCGCCAAACCTACACCCGAACTCGAACATTGAAATAATTAATTAACCCCAAAAGTACAACTCCTCACCATCCTTCGACCCACATCACACCCCAGTGATGCAAACAATGTTGAGCATGGTGGAGTGAAGGTCAACTTGGTTAAGATATTGCTCATGTTACCGTTTGGTTAAATTTCAAAGTGGCATTTTGCTGTTTGGATATAGGCTTCATTCACAATGGAGCTAAACCATGACCAAAGAAAATCTGATTTGTGCACTGGCGGTGAAAACGGGTTCACCGATCACCAAATTGCTATTGGTGAAACTGACGGACAGTGCCGATCACCAAGGGTATTGTTTTCCCTCGTATGAGTATCTTGCCAAGAGCTGTGAGATCTCGGTGCGAACGGCGAAGCAGCACGTCAACAAGCTTGTTGAGCTTGGGTATCTGACCAAAACCAGTCGCTTTCGACGTAATGGCATGCAGCGCAGTAATGGCTATCAACTGTGCTTGCCACCAACGGTTGCCAGTCAACAGTACACCGGTGAGTATGGGGGTGTAGATGGTGCACCCATAACTAAGAATAAAAATAATAATATTCTTGAAGGGTGCAGCTCAGGGGAAGAAGTGGTGCGTTTGCTCTCCTCTGAAGGCGAAGTCGTGATTGGCCAAACCTTCTTTGATGTGCTCAGAGATACTTACCCAGGGGTTGATGTTTATAAAGAGCTCACCGAGATGCGCATGTGGTTGTATCTCAATGAAAGCAAACGCCAACCTGCGAACACCATCAAGTATTTTGTAAACACTTGGCTGCGCCGAGTCGTTAAGGTTAAACGAGGGCAGCAAGAGTATTCTCGTGTTGCTCGTCAATCTGAGCCCCAGACAGCGATTAAAGAGTCGTTGCTCGCTTATCAAAGAAAGAAGAATAAGCACCCGATTGAGGCACGCATTCAAACCCTGATTCAACAAAAGAAACTGGGGGCGAAGTAATGGAGTGGCAACTCTCGATTGACGAGCAAAAACAGATTCTTCAACGCTACATCAGTTGTTCTTCGGGGCGAACACGCCAATTATTGGATGTGCTGTATGACGAGTTTCCTGAGCCAATATCAGAGGCGCAACTGATGAAGCGTATCGGAGTGCGCAAGCGTGGTACCTTTTACGCGCAGTTGCGTAACGGCAATTCGGCGGTGGGTATCAAGCTGAAAAAATGCAAACGCCGTGGTCGCAGTTTTGTATTAGACGGCTACTTTTTACGAGACATCGCGATGCACCGTTGGGTGCACAAAACGATGTCTCAATCACTTAAGCATTAACTCAAGTAAGAACTCAAGTGAGGTGCAGTGTTATGTTGTCCTGCATTTCAGTTTATATCGATTCGAATGAAAAGGACTTATGTTGTACTTATTAAGAAGAGCACTCTTTAAAGCTCGCGCTAAGCTGAATCCACAGCTGTTGGTGGATGCCAAGGCTTATCACTTAATTGGAGAGTCAGGGCTGTTTGATCAGGACTACTACGCCAAAGTGGTGGGTTCTATCGCCCCTTATAAGGATCTGCTGTCGCACTTTGTCGCCGTTGGCCATCGTAAGCAGTTCTCGCCAAGTCCGTTTTTTTCTACTGAGTATTACCTGTCACAAAACGAAGATATTCGCCAAGCCGGTGTCAATGCACTGGCTCACTATATTGAATACGGTGAAGCGGAGGGGCGCAGCCCAAATCCATTTTTTAACCCTAAAGAGTATTTAGAGTTAAACCCAGATTTGGCGGCATTTGATAAGAGTTTGCTGTTTCACTATCTGCAACTTGGCAGGGCAGAAGGTCGCAGAGTCAGCGCCAGTGATATTGTCGAGTCCTCGCTTAGCCCGTATCAGGCTTGGATAAGCCAAAATGAGACGGAAACCTACGCTGAGATTCATCAAGGATTGGCAAGTTTCTCTCATAACCCACTGATCTCGATTGTTGTTCCCGTCTACAACCCAGACGAGCAACACCTTATCGATTGTATCGAATCGGTGCGTAACCAGTCTTATCCTCACTGGGAGTTGTGCTTAGCCGACGATAAATCAACACAAGAGCATGTGAAGCCTTTATTGGAACACTACGCGCAGCTAGATTCTCGCATCAAGGTTGTGTTTAGAGAGCAAAATGGCCACATCTCAGCAGCAAGCAACAGCGCATTAGAAGAGGCGACAGGCGAGTGGACGGCACTGTTGGATCATGATGACGAGCTGCACCAACACGCTTTGTATTATGTGGCGAAGGCGTTACATGAACAACCAGATAGCGAGTTTGTCTACAGCGATGAAGATAAGATAGATCAACAGGGCAAACGCAGTGATCCGCACTTCAAATCGAGCTGGAACTTAGATCTGCTCTACAGTCAGAACTATGTGTCGCATTTAGGTGTGTATAAAACACAGATCCTAAAACAGATAGGCGGTTTCCGTATCGGTTTTGAGGGCAGCCAAGATTTCGATTTGCTGCTGCGCTATTCGCGAGAAATTGACCAGAGCAAGGTAGTGCACATTCCACGTGTGCTGTATCACTGGCGCATGGTGGAGGGCTCAACCGCCTTAGGTGCAGGCGAAAAATCTTACACCACAGAAGCGGGCATAAAAGCTTTACAAGACCACTTTCAAGCGCTGGATAAGCCCGTTCATGTCGAGAAGGGCAAGCACGACAATATCTATAAAGTCAGTTGGTTGATGCAAGAACCGCCTTTGGTGTCTTTGATCATGCCAACCTACAACGGCTATGCCATCACCAAGCAGGCGATAGATTCAATCATCGAGAAATCAGACTATCGCAACTTTGAAATCTTGCTGGTCGATAATAACTCGGATGACCCACAAGCCTTGGCTTACTTTGATGAGATAGATAAGCACGAGCAAGTGCGTGTGCTGCGTTATCCGCACCCGTTTAACTTCTCCGCGATTAATAACTTTGCGGCGAAGCACGCCAAGGGCGAAGTGCTTGGTTTTATCAATAATGACATCGAGGTGATTAACCCAGAGTGGTTGACCGAGATGGTGTCGCAAGCGGTGCGTGAAGATGTTGGCTGTGTGGGGGCTATGCTCTATTACCCCAATGACACCATCCAGCATGCGGGTGTCATCACAGGTATTGGTGGTGTCGCGGGACATTCCCACAAGTATTTCAAGCGTGGTGAACATGGCTACTTTAGCCGCCTACACCTAGTGCAGAACCTCTCAGCGGTGACCGCAGCGTGCTTGTTGGTGCGCAAATCAATATTTGAACAAGTTGATGGCCTGAACGAGCAACACTTAGCGATAGCGTTTAACGATGTCGACTTCTGCCTGAAAGTGCAGGCCGCGGGCTATCGTAACTTATGGACGCCCTATGCTGAGCTTTATCACCATGAGTCGATTACTCGTGGTGCAGAGGATAATCCTGAGAAGGTTGAGCGCTTTAATAAAGAAATGAATTACATGAAGAACACGTGGAAAACCCACCTCAATGTGGACCCTTGTTATAGCCGTAATTTAAGTACCACTAGAGAAGATTTTTCACTGGAGATGTAATGAAGATTGGCATCGCAGCAATTTTCAAGAATGAGTTCCCATACATTTTAGAGTGGTTGGCTTACCACCGTCTGTTGGGCGTCGATAAGTTCTATATTGCAGATAATATTAGTAACGATGGCTCCACCGAGCTACTCGAGTCCCTCGATGAGCTTGGCTATATTACACGCATTCCCTTTCATCGAGTGGCTAACCGTTCTCCACAGAAAGATGCCTACAATCATATCTTGCAAGAGTATGGCTCAGAAGTGGATGTGCTTGGTTATATTGATGCGGATGAGTTTATTCACGTCGATGGTGATTTTAGGCAGTTAGTACAGCGCTTTCATGACAGTGAGTTCGGGGCGATGGCCTTGAACTGGAAAATTTATGGCTCAAACCATGCCTTCTTTCCAACGTCAGATTTGGTCATTGAGCGGTTTACCAAACATGCTCCAATGGATGAAGACAACAATCGCCACATCAAGACCCTGGTCAAACCAAACAAAGCGTCAGAGATGAATATCCATGAGTGTACGTTGGCGGATTCAGCTTATTGTCACACGGGTTTGGAACTGTGTGAGTTCGACGACTCAAAAGCTAAGACAGTACAAGTACGCCACGAGGGCGCGTATGTGAAACACTACGTGGTGAAGTCGCGGATTGAGCATTTTATTATGAAGATGAACAAAGGCTCAGCGGCAGGCAGTGAAAAGCGCAAAAAAGGCATCAGCTATTTCGTTGGGCACGACATTAACGTGCTGGATGAGCAAGTGGATTCGGCGTTGGTTGTCGAGCTTAAGGCTCAGATTGAACATATTCAAAATGACTTGATTCACAACTCCTCATTTATGCGTGCGGGTCACGGTGTGGTCAACATTGATAGAGAAGAGCGAGTGATAAGAGGCTGGGTGGTTGGTGAGAACAAAGTGCCTGCCACCATCAAGTTTACCTATGGTGATAATGAGAAAGTTATCCCTGTACGCTTAAACCGACCTGATGTAGTGCGCAAAGGCATTACTAATGAAGTGAAGTGTGGCTTCAACTCAAAGCTTGATATTAACTTTGATGAATATGAGTGTAAGGCGTATATTACCGGCTCAATACAAGAGCTAAAAGTAGAATAAGAATGAAAGTATTTCAGATTGGCTTCAATAAGTGTGGCACCACCAGTATCGGTCACTTTTTTGAACGGAACGGTCTTAAAGCCGTTCATTGGGGGGCTGGGCACTTAGCTCGTGTGATGAAAGCAAACTACTTGTTGGGCAATAAGTTACTTGAAGGGATTGAGGATTACGATTTCTACAGTGACCTAGAATTTGTGAACGATGATCAGTTTATTTATGCCTTCAAGGACTACTTCAAGTTGCTTGATCAGCAGTACCCGGGTTCAAAGTTTATTTTGAATACTCGCTCAGTGACTAAGTGGATTCAAAGCCGAATTAATCATGGCGGCGGCACTTACCTGACACGGTTTAAACGTATTTATAAAGTAGAGACAGAGGAAGAAGTGATTAGCCAGTGGTTAAAATTGTGGTATCAGCATCATGCCGATGTCATCACTTACTTCCAAGATAGAGACAACTTTCTACTGTTTGATATCGAAAATGATGATGCAGACAAACTGGTTCAGTTTATGTCACCGATGAACATGGACAAGAAACACTACATGCATATCCATAAGACGAATTTAGATAGCCCATGTCATTAGAACTACTCAAGAATAAAGGGGTCGTGGTTGCACGGCCAGCGACGAATCAGCAGCAAAAGACCTTCGTAGTGGTCGGTGTTGCTCGTGGTGGCACCTCTATTGTTGCTGGGGCGCTTTATCACCTAGGCATTCCAATGGGTAATGCATCCGCACCTGTGTTCGAAGACTTACGGCTGAGCTTGGCTTTTGAGAAGCAGTCAAAAGAGAAGTTTGAGCAAGTGGTGGCTGAATATAATCAGCGACATGATGTTTGGGGCTGGAAGCGCCCATCGACCCTGCATGCACTTGCGAGGATCGCCAGAAAAGTCAGAAACCCGCATTTTATCTTTGTGTTCCGCGATATGCTCTCGGTGGCGAATCGAAACACAATTTCGATGCACATGGGGGTGGAATCAGGCTTGTTGGGTGCCGTTGAAGATTATCGAAAGATCGTAAAGTTTATTGAGAAATCAAAGCAGCCTGCGTTGCTCGTTTCATCGGAAAAGGTGGTTAAACACAAGACGCCATTTATTGATGCACTGGCCGACTTCTGTGGTGTCGAGGCAACGCAATTGCAAGTTGATGCTGCCATGCAGTTTCTTTCGCCGGACCCTAAAGCGTATCTCAATAAAACCCGAGTGACAGAATCAAAGGGTGCAATTGATGAATCGGCGCTCAAAGCAGGCATCTTGAAAGGTTGGGCTTATTACTCTTTGCATCAGCGTGAAGCGATCGTAGAAGTTCGAGTGAATGGCGACCTAGTGGCCAGCCAGGCTGCAAACCTACAGGTGGATGCCTACAAGCAATCAGCAAAACATCCAACGGGTCAGTGTGGTTTTGAAATTGATCTTAAAGTACTTGGCGCTCATCCAAGTGACAAAATAGAGATTAAAGTGAAAGATGATGTTGTTCCTCTTACTATGGAACCATCAATCTTGAGAGACTTGCTTGATTGGGGAACCGAAGTGGAGCCCATGGATTTAGTGAATCCAATGGGAAAAATAAATTATCCCCTACTGCAAACCGGTTTGCTCAAAGGGTGGGCGAGAACGGAGCTTGCTAGCAAACCCGCATTAATTGGCATTTATATCAATGGCTGCGAGTTTGCCAGGGTGCCAGCCTCCATTTATCGAGAACATCTCAAGCGTGATAAGGCACACCCAACAGGTTGCTGTGGTTATGAGTTTGATTTAAAAGCGCACGGAGTGAGGCCAAGTGATCGTATTGAAGTACGGTTGGAAAATGCCGACTGTGACATTCATTTAGAGCCCATTTGTTTCCCTCATCTAGAAGAGTGGCTCTCTCAAAGCGATCTTAATGCTGTTCAACATAAACAAGTGGCTCAAGGATGAACAAATTAGTACAACGCCTCCCAAGTCACTGGAAGAAAAACCTTAAGAAGAATCGAGTCATTCTTGGGGCATACCAAAGGCTGCTTAATTTCACGAGAAAAGACTATCGCTATTGGATAAAACATGCAGAGCCTCAGTTGTGGAGTGCTCAGTCCGAAAATGAAGATATTCTCTTTTCTATTGTGGTTCCAGTCTACAATCCGCCGCTGAAATTTCTCAAGGCGTGTGTAGAGTCGGTGTTTGCTCAGACCTACTCGAACTGGCAGCTGGTGTTAGTCAATGATGCGTCTACTTGTCCTAAAGTGAATGAGTATTTGGCTCGTTTGAGTGAGGAGCATAGCGATGACAAGCTTCAGGTGATCTTTTGTACTCGGAATCAACACATTAGTGTGGCCTCCAATAAAGGGATTGAGCAGTGCCGTGGTGAGTTCGTGTTGTTTTTGGATCATGATGATCTCTTTGCTCCACAAGCACTGAATGAGTTTGCCACTTCGCTTGCAGATAACCCTCATCAAGAGCTTATCTACAGCGATGAGGACTTGATGACGGAGAAGGGCATTCGTGTCACGCCTCACTACAAGTCACAGTGGAATCCGTATCTATTGCAAGCGCACAACTATGTTACACACCTTTGCGCCTATCGCTATGAAAGGCTGGTGAAGTTGGGTGGATTGCGTGCCGGCTATGAAGGTGCTCAAGACTACGATTTGGCCTTGCGGGCGTCTAGAGAAATATCAGCAGACAAGATTGGTCACATACCGAAAGTCTTGTATCACTGGCGTATGCATAGCGGCTCAACTGCCTCACAAGCCAGCGTAAAACCCTACTCGCACAAAGCGGGTAAGCAAGCACTCACTGAACATATAGAAGCCCTCGGTATCTCTGCAACAGTAGAAGATGGCGACCTCGATAACTTTTATAAAGTCACTTATCAGCGTGATGTTTGGCCTAAAGCAACGATCATCATTCCAACTCGTGACAACAAGGCGCTACTGAAAGCTTGTGTGATGAGTGTCTTGGAGAAAACCGACTATCCAGACTTTGAAATTTTAGTGATGGACAACCAGTCGCAAGAGCCTGATGCGCTTGAATACCTTACTGCACTAAATCATCACGAGAAAGTCCGCGTCATCGAGCATAACAAGCCATTTAACTACTCTGAAATCAATAATGAAGCGGTTGAAATAGCGGATGGTGAAGTGGTTGTACTGCTTAACAATGATACCGAAGTGGTGACCCCTGATTGGTTGACTGAGATGGTTGGCCTCGCGATGCAGCCTGATGTTGGCTGTGTGGGGGCAAAGCTGCTCTATGCCGACAACACGATTCAGCATGCAGGCGTGATTTTAGGCTTGGGTGGCTATGCCGCGCACTCCCATCGCTGCACACCACACAATGCCTCAGGCTATTTCAACCGCACCAATTTGAACCAAGTGCTCTCTGCTGTCACAGGCGCATGCTTGGCGATTCGCAAACAAACCTATTTGAAGGTGAATGGCCTCGATGAAGACTTTCAAGTCGCCTACAACGATGTCGACTTTTGTCTCAAGGTTCAACAGGCGGGCTTTTACAACGTCTATTGCCCCCACGCCGTGCTCTATCACTACGAGTCAAAAACCCGCGGTGATGATCACCTAGACGAAGAAAAAACCGCCCGCTTCGATAAAGAAAAACAACGACTACTGGAAAAGTGGCAACCGCTTATTGAGAACGATCCCTACTACAACCCGAACCTGACGAGGGCTAGGGAGGATTTTTCTATAAACACGGAAAAGGTTTAAGAGCGAGGTGGAAGGTGCAAGGGCATTGCTTTGCAACTGCAAGGTACAAGGTACAAGGTAAAAGATTAAAGAGTAGTATGAGATAAGAGGTAAAAGCAGATTGATATTTAGCTTCAGTCAAACAAGAGTCATGCTCGAACCTCGAACCTCGAACCTCGAACCTCGAACCTCGAACCTCGAACCTCGAACCTCGAACCTCGAACCTCGAACCTCGAACCTCGAACCTCGAACCTCGAACCTGAACTTAACCCCAAACCAACAACTAAAGATTTCAACGTCATGATTAAAAAATGTTTATTCCCTGCCGCTGGCTACGGCACTCGATTCTTACCAGCTACAAAATCCATGCCTAAAGAGATGATGCCGGTGGTGAACAAGCCACTGATTGAATACGGTGTCGAAGAAGCCATCAGCGCGGGTATGGAAGGGATGTGTATTGTCACTGGCCGTGGCAAGCACACCTTGATGGACCACTTTGATAAGAACTATGAGTTGGAGCATCAGATTGAGGGCACCAATAAAGAAGTACTGCTTGATGATATTCGTCGCCTGATTGATTCAGCGCGCTATACCTATATTCGCCAGCGCGAAATGAAGGGGTTAGGGCATGCGATTCTAACCGGTCGAGAGCTTGTCGGCGATGAGCCGTTTGCGGTTGTTCTCGCCGATGACCTGTGTGTGAACCCAGAAGGCGATGGCGTTCTAGAGCAGATGGTGGATCTGTATAAACAGTTCCGCTGCTCAATTGTTGCGGTTCAAGAAGTGCCAAAATCGGAAACCCATAAATACGGCGTGATTGCAGGCGACACGATTCGCGATGATCTCTTCCGCATCACCGATATGGTAGAAAAGCCAGCCCCAGGCACAGAGCCAAGCAACCTCGCCATCATCGGCCGATACATTCTTACGCCAGACATCTTCGAGCTTATCGAACAAACCGAGCCAGGCAAAGGCGGCGAAATCCAAATCACCGACGCGTTAATGAAGCAAGCCGAAAAAGGCTGCGTCATCGCCTACAAATTCAAAGGCAAACGCTTCGACTGCGGCTCAGTAGAAGGCTACATGGAAGCGACGAACTACTGTTTCCAGCACATGTACCTGAAAGATAAAAATGTGGAACTGAAGCAGGAAGTGACGGTGAAGGAAGAAGCGCAAACGGCTTAGAGGTCTAAGGTACAAGGTTCAAGGGCGTTGCTTCGCAACTTCAAGGGAAAAGGCTTGACACAGTACAAGTCCCTAAAAAAATGAATTGCACCTTGCACCTTGCACCTTGCACCTTGCACCTTGCACCTTGCACCTTGCACCTTGCACCTTGCACCTTGCACCTTGCACCTTGCACCTTGCACCTTGCACCTTGCACCTTGCACCTTGCACCTTGCACCTTGCACCTTGCACCTTGCACCTTGCACCTTGCACCTTGCACCTTGCACCTTGCACCTTGCACCTTGCACCTTGCACCTTGCACCTTGCACCTTGCACCTTGCACCTTGCACCTTGCACCTTGCACCTTGCACCTTGCACCTTGCACCTTGCACCTTGCACCTTGCACCTTGCACCTTGAGAAACGCATGATAAAACTAACCAACCTAACCAAATACTACCCGTCTGATCTCGGCGACCAGTACATCTTCAAAAATCTCAACTTCCAGTTCCCGAAAGGGCACAACGTGGCGTTGTTGGGGTCGAATGGTGCGGGTAAATCAACGCTGTTCCGGATCTTGGCAGGCAGTGAATACCCCAACTCAGGAAAGGTGGAGTCTGACAAGGCGATCTCTTGGCCTGTGGCCTTAGCGACAGGGATTCACCCTCAAATGACGGGACGTGAGAACACGCGCTTTATTGGTCGGGTCAACGGTGTGGCGGATCTCAAAGAGTTTGAAGAGAAAGTAAAAGCCTTTGCTGAGCTAGGGATCAAATACGACTTACCCGTCAATACTTACTCAAGCGGTATGCGTGCTCGCTTAGCGTTCGGCTGCTGTATCGCGATTGATTTTGATGTGTACCTGATTGATGAGGCGACATCGGTGGGCGATCAGAGCTTTCGTAAAAAAGCGAAGCAAGCACTACTAGAAAAGGCAGAAACCGCCCAGGTGATCATGGTTAGTCATGAATTGGATGAAATCCGCGAGTTTTGCGACAGCGCCGTGCTACTTCACAAAGGCGAGTTGGAGTTCTTTTCTGATTTAGAACAGGCCATTACAAAATATAAAACTTTGTGATATAAAACACGCTTAATAAAAACAAAGCGCATTTAATTTGCGTGACCTTGGTTCAGGGAATGGACTGAAAACAGAGCGTTAGTAGGAAAGTAGGAAAGTAGGAAAGTAGGAAAGTAGGAAAGTAGGAAAGTAGGAAAGTAGGAAAGTAGGAAAGTAGGAAAGTAGGAAAGTAGGAAAGTAGGAAAGTAGGAAAGTAGGAAAGTTTGACACGCCCTACGGACTGGTCAATATATTTCACCTTTCACCTTTCACCTTTCACCTTTCACCTTTCACCTTTCACCTTTCACCTTTCACCTTTCACCTTTCACCTTTCACCTTTCACCTTTCACCTTTCACCTTTCACCTTTCACCCGCAAAGCGGCACCCTTCCGCCTCTGTTATTACAACGAAACTAAAATGCTAGGTATTCAACCATCTTATGTCGTGATAGCACTGTTTATCGCGACCATTGTTGGGTTGGTAAAAAATCAGAATCGGCCTGAAAGAGTGTTCGGGATGCTCCTTCTTGTGCTCTATGCCGGTAATCTTGTGACCACTCAACAAGTCATCACCAGTTTTGCGAATCAGGGATTATTGACCTTGGTATTGCTGATGGTGTGCTCGCTTGCACTTGAGAAGACCAAACTGCTCAGGCAAATAGCCAGCTTTATCATCAAGCCAAACTATCGCTCAACGTGGCTGCGTCTTTTCTCCATGACGGCACTGTCTTCGGCGATCCTCAATAACACCGCCGTGGTCTCGACCATGCTTGCCCCGATCCGTAATAACCCACACCATCCAGCCAGTCGTCTGTTGTTGCCACTGTCTTATGCAGCAATATTAGGCGGCACACTGACCTTGGTGGGGACATCAACCAACCTGATTGTGAACAGTATGGTGATTGATGCTGACCTTGAGCCGTTGAGCTTCTTCGACTTCACCGCCGTGGGAAGCCTATTGGTCATCGGCTGTGGTGCTCTGCTGTTTGTACTCTCTCGCTATCTGCCACACAAAGAGAAATACTCCGTGGTGGCGGCGGATTACTTTATCGATGCCAAAGTTCAAACCGGTTCAAGCTTGATTGGCAAAACCATCGAGGAAAACGGCTTACGTAATCTTGAGGCGCTGTTTTTAGTCGAAATTCTGCGTGATGGCCGCTTAATCTCGCCCGTTTCACCACAAGAGGTGATAGAAGAGCACGACCGCTTGATGTTCAGTGGTGACATCAAAAAGGTCACCCTGCTCAAGGAGTTTGATGGTTTAAGTCTGTTTGCCCATGAGAATGGCTTGCCACTGAATAACCTAATTGAAGTGGTGATTCGCCCTGAGAGTGTGCTTTGTGGACGCACGCTGAAAAAGGCCGGTTTTCGTGCTCGCTTTGATGCGGCCGTAGTCGCGATGAAGCGTGATGGTGAGGCGGTATCAGGCAAGCTTGGGGAAATGACGTTGATGCCGGGGGATTATCTGGTGTTGGCGGTGGGTGAAGACTTTAGGTCTCGACACAATATCGCCAAGAACTTTTTTATGATCAGTGGCGTTGAGACCGATCACCTTTTAGAGGGGGGCCGTGGTCACCTAGCGACGGTGGGCTTTTTCGGCACCATCTTGCTCGCGGCGGTGGGCCTGGTTCCGCTGTTCCAAGGTATGTTGCTGTTGCTTGGTGTGTTGATCCTGTCCAAGTGTCTAACGGCCAATGAAATTTTGCAGCGGTTACCTAAGCAAATCTGGCTGATCATCTCATCGGCATTACTTCTGTCACAGGCGTTAGAAAACACAGAGGCACTGGGTGTATTAACTTCGTTTATAGAGCATAACCAAAACGTCTTTACCCCCTTCCTTGGCTTGGTGTTAGTTTACGTTATGACCTGGTTATTAACTGAACTGGTGACGAACAATGCCGCTGCAGCACTTCTGTTTCCAATCGCATGTGGTTTGGCGATTGGTTTAGATGCCAATCTGCACAGTTACATTCTGGCCGTGGCTTTTGGTGCGAGTGCCAGTTTTGTCAGCCCTTACGGCTATCAGACCAACTTGATGGTGTATAACGCCGGGCGATATCAGATTAATGATTTTATCAAGGTAGGCTTACCGATAAGCCTGCTGTACGGAACAATCGTAATTACTTCGATTACATGGATCTATGGAGTGTAACAAGCCTGCATTAGGCTGTTACACAAATAACTAGAAAATGGGAAAACAGAGAATGAACATTTCTCCAGAGCGTATGACTCACCTCAAGCAACTTGAGGCAGAGTCTATTCACATCATGCGTGAGGTTGCGGCTGAGTTCGACAATCCGGTGATGCTTTATTCAGTTGGTAAAGACTCTTCAGTTATGCTGCATCTAGCGAAAAAGGCGTTCGCGCCGGGCATCCCGCCATTCCCGCTAATGCATGTAGACACGACTTGGAAATTCAAAGAGATGATCCAGTTCCGTGACTACATGGCAGAAAAGCTAGGTATGAAGCTGATTGTTCACCAAAACCCAGAAGGTTTGGCGATGGACATCAACCCATTTGTACATGGCAGCTCACAGCACACCGATATCATGAAAACCCAAGGCTTGAAGCAGGCGCTTGATAAATATGGTTTTGATGCTGCTTTTGGTGGCGCACGTCGTGACGAAGAGAAGTCTCGCGCGAAAGAGCGTGTGTACTCTTTCCGTGATGAACACCACCGCTGGGATCCAAAAAACCAGCGCCCAGAGCTTTGGAACGTTTACAACGGTAAGGTAAACAAAGGCGAAAGCATTCGTGTATTCCCACTTTCAAACTGGACCGAGCTAGACATCTGGCAATACATCTATCTAGAGAGCATCGAGATCCCAGGCCTATACCTATCGGCGGTTCGCCCAGTCGTTGAGCGTGATGGCATGCTGATCATGGCAGATGACGACCGTATGGAGCTAAAAGACGGCGAAGATATTCAACACAAGATGGTTCGCTTCCGTACCCTCGGCTGTTACCCACTCACCGGCGCGGTTGAATCAGAAGCAACAACGCTTCCAGAAGTTATCCAAGAGATGCTATTGACCACAACATCTGAGCGCCAAGGCCGTGCTATCGACCACGACAGTGCTGGTTCGATGGAGAAGAAAAAGCGTGAGGGGTACTTCTAAGCGGAGCTTAGAAGTACAGGTGTAAGGGACAAGTAACAAGGGGCAAGGAAAAGATAGGGGCAGCACTTGAGATTTGAGGATTTGGATGTTTGGAAGCGTTCTGCGCGTTTGTCTGCTGAGGTTTACAAACATTTTGCCCGAGCTAAGGATTTTGGCTTTAAAGATCAAATTACACGTAGCTCGCTGTCTATTTCTTCGAATATTGCCGAAGGCTTTGAACGAAAGAGTAATAAAGAGTTTATAAACTTTTTATCTTACGCACGGGGTTCCAGTGGTGAGTTAAGGTCTCAAATCTATATAGGAATAGAGATTCAATATATTGATTCTAGATTAGGTAAAAAATGGGTCTCTGAAACAGAGGAAATTTCAAGAATGCTCACAGGCTTAATGAAAGCCAGAGCAGCAAGGCTTGACTGAGAACAACGTTCATAAAAAACATGGTTTTTGAACCTTGAACCTTGAACCTTGAACCTTGAACCTTGAACCTTGAACCTTGAACCTTGAACCTTGAACCTTGAACCTTGAACCTTGAACCTTGAACCTTGAACCTTGAACCTTGAACCTTGAACCTTGAACCTTGAACCTTGAACCTTAAATACATAAGGATAGTTGGATGTCATCTCCATACGAAGTGAAACAAAACGACTCCGTCAGCGATGATGTGGTTTGGCATAACAGCACGGTGAGTCACCAGGACCGCGTGAACCAAAAGCAGCAAAAACCCGTGGTGCTTTGGTTTACCGGCTTAAGTGGTTCGGGTAAGTCGACCGTGGCGAATGCCGTAGAGAGCAAGCTTTTGAGTTTGGGTAAGCACAGCTACCTGCTTGATGGTGACAATGTGCGTCATGGCTTAAACAAAGATCTCGGTTTTAGCGATGCAGACCGCGTGGAAAACATTCGTCGTATTGGCGAAGTCGCAAAGCTGTTTGTTGATTCTGGTTCGATTGTCTTAACGGCCTTTATCTCACCTTTCATTTCAGACCGTGCGCAAGCTCGTGATTTGATGCAAGAGGGTGAGTTTTTGGAAGTGTTTGTTGATACACCGCTTGAGGTGTGTGAGCAACGTGACCCGAAAGGGCTGTACAAAAAAGCACGAGCAGGTGAAATCAAAAACTTCACTGGTATCGATTCAACCTATGAAGCGCCGGTGAACCCTGAGATTCACCTAGAAACGGCAAACAAGTCGATTGAAGCGTGCGCTGAGTATGTGGTTGAGCAGCTGGCGGTGAAAGGCTACCTGACGCTGGAAGGAGCGAAGTAATGCATTACGATCTCTTTAATGGCGATGCCGACGGCATCATTGCTTTGGTGCAAATGCGACTGGCTGAGCCAAAAGATTCGGTATTGGTGACGGGCGTTAAGCGTGACATCAAACTGCTGAGCAAAATTGCAGACAATGATGATGTGACTTCAATAACAGCACTAGATATCTCAATGGAAAAGAACCAAGCGCCGCTGGCAACATTGCTAGCGAAAGGCGTTGAGGTTTTCTATTGCGACCACCACCGTGCGGGCGATATTCCACAATCGGACAAGCTTGAAGCTTTGATCGATTTGGATGCTGAAGTTTGTACTAGCCTACTTATCAACCAAAAGCTTGGTGGTCAGTTTGCCAAGTGGGCAGTGGCTGCGGCATTTGGTGACAACCTGTTTACGAGCGCGGAAAAGCTGGCGAGTGAAATCGGCTTATCTCAAGAAGATACTGAGTTTCTTAAAGAGCTTGGCACGCTGATTAACTACAACGGCTATGGCGCATCACTGGATGACCTGCATATTGAGCCAGCTGAGCTGTACAAAATGCTGGTGGAGTACCCATGCCCATTGGCACTGCGTGATGAGCCAGTCTCACCATACTACACCCTGAAAAAAGGCTACGAGTCTGATTACGCCAATGTAGCAGCACTAGAGCCAATCAGCGCAAATGAGGTTGCTCGCGTTTTTGAGTTGCCATGTGAAGCCTGGGCCCGCCGAATCAGTGGCGTGTTTGGTAATGAGCTTGCCAACCAAGCCCCAGATACTGCGCACGGCGTGCTAACCATGAACGCGAGTGGTGAAGATTACACAGTAAGCGTACGTGCCCCACTAAATAACCGCATTGGTGCCGATGAGATCTGCTCATCCTTCCCAACCGGTGGTGGACGAAAGGCAGCTGCGGGTATCAATCAGTTACCGATTGATTTGAAAGCACAATTTATTGAAAAACTGGAAAGTTTTTACTCATAGAAATTTTAGGCACAAGGTTCAAGTGACAAGGTAAAAGGTGCAAGGGGCGCTAAACGCTCTTTTCCTTACACCTTGTCTCTTATTCCTTGCCCCTAATCCATACAAGGATTTGAAATGTCACACTCTTCTGAATTGATCGCGACGGATATCGAAGCGTATCTAAAAGTTCACGAAAACAAAGACCTACTTCGTTTTCTTACCTGTGGTAACGTTGATGACGGTAAATCAACGCTGATTGGTCGCCTACTTTTTGATAGTAAGCTTATCTATGAAGACCAAATGGCAGCGATTGAGAAAGACTCACAGAAGTTCAACACCACCGATGAAGCTTTCGACCTAGC
Source organism: Vibrio astriarenae (assembly GCF_010587385.1). Lineage (NCBI taxonomy): Bacteria > Pseudomonadati > Pseudomonadota > Gammaproteobacteria > Vibrionales > Vibrionaceae > Vibrio > Vibrio astriarenae. The sequence continues at coordinate 2,904,063 of NZ_CP047475.1, read as the reverse complement.
TCTATTGGTAGACGGTTTGCAATCTGAGCGCGAGCAGGGCATCACTATCGATGTGGCTTACCGTTACTTCTCAACAGACAAGCGTAAGTTCATCATTGCCGATACTCCAGGACACGAGCAGTACACGCGTAACATGGTTACCGGCGCGTCTACGTGTGACCTTGCTATCGTGATGGTGGATGCTCGCCACGGCATTCAAACGCAAACTAAACGTCACAGCTACATCTGTAGCCTATTAGGCATCAAGCACATCATTGTTGCTATCAACAAAATGGACCTGATGGAATACAGCCACGATGTTTACCAGAAAATCAAAGCGGACTACCGTGAGATGGCGAAGAGCTTCAACATCGACGACATCCGTTTTGTGCCAATCTCTGCACTAAAAGGCGATAACGTGGTTACGCCAAGTGAAAATATGGATTGGTACCCAGGCGCAACACTAATGAAGCTGCTTGAAACGGTGAAGATTGGTCAAGACAAAGACTTAGAACACATGCGCTTCCCTGTGCAGTACGTGAACCGTCCAAACCTAAACTTCCGCGGTTTCTGCGGCACGCTCGCTTCTGGTGTGGTTCAAGTGGGTGATGAAGTGACTGCGCTGCCTTCTGGCAAAACATCACGCATCAAGTCGATCTTTACTTACGATGGTGAGCTGGTTACTGCACAGCCGGGTCAGGCAATCACGTTGACACTGGAAGACGAAATCGATGTATCTCGTGGTGATATGCTAGTGCATACGGGCCATGAGCCAGTAGTCACTAACAAGATGGATGCTCACATAGTATGGATGGATGAGAATCCAATGCGTACGCACAAAGAATACATCTTCAAGTTCGCCACCAAGTCTTGTGCGGGTAAAGTGTCGAACATCGAGCACAAAATTGATGTGAATACACTTCAGCAACACGCGGAAAACAGTGAAACACTGGATCTCAACGAGATTGCTCTATCGAGTCTTTCTCTCACCGATAAAGTGGCTGTGGATACCTACGGCAACTTGCCGCAAACCGGTGCGTTTGTCGTCATTGACCGTCACACCAATGTGACAGTAGGCGCCGGTATGGTTAGCCACTTAGCCGACGGCAGCGATGAGTCAGTGCGCATCTACTCACAAGCCGAGAAAGACCTAAACGCTTACGTGCGCAAGCACTTCCCAGAATGGGGCTGTAGCGAAATCTAAGTTTCTAAATTTAAATAGAAAAAGCAGCGTTCGAAAAACGCTGCTTTTTTTTGCATTTAATTCAGATTACTTTATTATTATTATTCTTGTCCCTTGTCCCTTGTCCCTTGTCCCTTAACGCCCACGGCAGTTGCGAGAAACCCGGCGAAGCGCATAGTGTTTGAACGCACAAAATAGGGCAAAAGCCATCAGAAAAACAAAAAACATCACCGCTTCTGGGATATGGGTTATTTCGCCCCAAAGACCAAAACCAGCCGCATAAATACCGATGAGGCTCATGGTTGTTCTCGTTTTAGCTTCTGACAGGCCTAGTCCGATAAGTGTGTGGTGGAGGTGGTTGTAATCTGGTTTAAATGGTGACCGCTCTAGTTTGATTCGATAGAGGATAACATGCGCCATATCCATCAGAGGGACAGCAATAAGCCACAGTGCGGTAACTGTTCGAATCGAACTTTGACCTGACTCTTGGGTTGTTGCCTCAATGAGAAGCCATATGATCGTAAACCCAATCAGTGTGCTTCCTGCATCCCCCATAAATATCTTTCTTTTCTGTCCCCATCGGCCGATATTAGCCCGTAAGCAGGGTAAAAGAATGGCAGAAGTGGCAAAGCAAAAGACCATCTCTTGGTAGTTGCCAGAAAGCGTAAACCCGATACCAATGGCGACTAGGGTGATAATTGATTGCGTAATCAGTAAGCCATCAACGCCATCAATCATGTTAAATGCATTGATAGCACCGAGAATCGCGAGCAAGGTGACGATATGTGACGTGTAGAGCAGCGTGATGTCGCCAATGGCAATCAAGTCACCAAGTTCAGTGATCTTAATATTTAATCCAAAAATCATAATACCCGCCAGAAAGCTCTGAATAATGAGCCGGTATCGGTAGGAAATATCAAAACGGTCGTCAATAACCCCTAAGCAGATAAGCACAGTAACGCAGAATATATATTGTGATTGAAAGGGTAAGAGGGGTTCAAGGGTGGAAAGTAGACCAACGGTAGCAGCAAAAAAACAGACACCACCAATCAGTGGGTATTGCTCCGTTGAACGACGATCAACTAGACCTACACGACGAGCTTGTTTAGCGAGTAGTTGAATGAGAGCTACATTCACTAAACAGAAAACAGCAATCATCGAAAGACTATATATATACATTCCATTGTCATTGTCATTCAAAGAAAACGCTAATTTACCACAACAGCTCGACAAAATCCTTACAATCATAAGCAACATTGAGTTATGCAATAGGTTTTTTATTGAAAATGGCAGCAAACTCTCTGTTGAACAGTGGCTTGGGGCTAAATCATTGAATGTTATAGTTATAAATTATTTCTGTGATCTTGGTTCAAATAATGATGATTTCGGAAGCAGTGTTGAAAGTAATTACATACTTCGCTGGCAGGCTGTTTTCTTCCTTACATCTAGTGTCAGTTTCAGGTAAACTTCGACCCACAAAAAAAAATAAATAAAAATATCAAACTTGCCTTTAGGAGCCAGACCTAAGGGCGGTAGCGTGCCAAAAATGTTATAAAATTCGGCTGGTTACGGGCTTTTGAAACGTTAGGGTTAGTTTTAATGAGGTTTAACAAAGGACTATCTAATCGCACCAAATTAAGTGCGGGAATGTGTTTTGCTACCATTCTAGTGTCATTACCAACGATGGCCTCCCCTTGGCTAGAAAGTAATGATCCCTTCTTACGTTCTTCTCTTCATAAACTTTCTGATAATCATCTGTTGCTTGCCCCGATGAGTAGTTACCCGCTACGTTGGAGCACGCTTGGTGATGACATCAAAACAAAACACTCCGATGCGAGTGTTCGCTATGCCGTACAACACCTTCGCCATGCGATGAACAATGCGCAGTTTTCCCGTGGCAATGTCATGGCCAAAGCCATTTATCAGTCGACACCTCAAGCTCATCTTGGCTTTGGTGATAAAGGCACTGATAAGTGGGGAATCTACTCTAGTTACGATCACCTAGACGATGATTTTTCATTCCGATTAAGTATCAATTACGCAGATAGCCTTAAACCGAGCGCGTCTCTTTCAGGTTCAGACTCAAAATACGATACCGATGTGAACTTCAAAGGCAGTCACTTGTCTTTTAATCTGGGGTTCGGCCTTGTTTCTTTGGGTTATCTTGAGCGCTGGTGGGGGCCTTCTTGGCAGCACAATGTTCAGCAAGCGAGTTTTGGTGAGGCGGCTCCATCACTACAAGTATCGTGGGTGGGTGAACAGATGCCTGTTCTTGGTTTCTGGAACTTTGATACAGTGGTGGATTACATCGACCAAGAGGCAAGCTATGTCTGGTCTAACCGATTCATCGCAAAGCCGCATCCTGCGTTTGAATTTGGCCTCAATTATCAGCTTTCTGATGAGGATAAATCAGAGAGCCAACTGATGATTTATGGTATCGATGGTCGTTTGACTCTACCTAAGTTTCAAGGCTTGAGCCATGCGGTTTTCGCCAACTATCAAAATATAGAGCTTGATGAATCGACATCCGCTGTCGTTTATGGCTGGGAAGGGCATTTGCATGCTTGGGGTACCGAGGTCACGATTGTTCTTGAGGGGCAATCTGTAGACGAACAAGACAGAGAAAAGTGGTCTGGGACGCAACAACGAGTGCTTAATGATCGCACTTCAACACTATGGGGTGATAGTTATTCTTTAGCCTTTTATGGGCAATTACCAAATGACCATCGCATTAGCATTGTTAGAAGAGACTCACAATCTGATCGCACGCACGAAAAAGCATCACAAATTGATTACCATATCCCATTCCAACAAGGTATGTTTAGTTTTGGACTGGGGTATGTTGACTACGCATCACCGAATAAAACCATTGATGAACCCAATTTCGACTTTGGTTATGAATATCGTTACTAATCACTTATTAGTTACCAGTTAGCAAGGAACTGTCACTTAACATGAAGTTGTTAAATAAAATCACTCTAGCGACGACGTTATTCGCTAGTCAATTTGCCTTTGCAGCACAGCCAACGCCTGCGCAAATTGAACAATTCAAAAAGCTGCCAAAAGCTCAGCAAGAGCAACTCGCTCGTCAATATGGTGTCGATGTGAGCATGATTACGGGAGCAGGTCGCTCTTCAGCATCATCTCAAACAGAAATCGCCGCACCAACACGCGCAATGGCAGGTAATGAAGCAGAAACCGTGCTAACTGATGCTGACTATGAGTTGATGCTAAAAGACTTGACGGATGAGCAAGTCAAAGAGCTGATGAACCATATTAAGCTTCAGCAAGAAGAGCTGATGCCATTTGGTTACGATGTTTTAAAGGGATCACCTGACAGTTTTGTTGCGTTCGATAACATCCCTGTTCCTAGTGACTATGTGGTTGGCCCTGGTGATGAGATCCGTATCCAGCTGTTTGGTAAAGAAGATGGCGAAGAGGTCGTCACGGTTGACCGTAATGGTCAAATTACAATTCCTCGTGTTGGTCCTGTCAATGTGGCAGGCAAATCATTCAGTGTCATGAATGATGAGCTCACAAGCTTGATTCAAGAGCGCATCATCGGTGGTAATGTTGTTATTTCGATGGCCAACATGCGCATGATGCAAGTGTATGTGGTTGGTGAAGCGACTCAGCCAGGTGCTTACAACGTCAACGGTGTAACCACGCTTACTCAAGCCCTTATCGCTGCTGGCGGCGTAAAAGAGACCGGTTCACTGCGTGAAGTTCAGCTGAAGCGTCAAGGTCAAGTGGTGGCTACGCTTGATATGTATGACTTGCTGCTTAAAGGTGACAGCAGCAACGATGTTCGCCTTGAGAAAGGCGATACGCTATTTATCCCTGCCAAGAAATCGAACATTACGGTTCAAGGCTCTGTGACACGCCCTGCATATTATGAGCTGGACCGCCCGACACTACTGTCTACCGTGTTGAACTATGCGGGCGGCACCCTGTCTGACGCTTACCTAGGTCAAGTGACCGTTTTACGTCGCAGCAAGAATGGTATTGATGTTAAAACGTTAGATGTGACGAAAGCATCAGGGAAGAATTTCAAAATCCACAATGGCGACGTAGTCCAGATTGGCCAAATGACAGAAAATGTCTCTACTGCAGTCGGTGTGCGTGGTGAAGCGGTACGACAAGGTGGTTATCAGTTCACAACTGGCATGCGTATCTCAGATGTATTCCAAGACATTACTAAAGACCTTAAGCCAACGGCCGAGCTTGATTACGCATTAGTGGTTCGTGAAATCAACGTTAACAAAGACATTGAAGTACTGCAATTTGACCTTGGTAAAGCGATTAAGTCACCGCATTCTCGTGATGACCTAGTACTGAAAAATCGTGACCAAATCTTCGTGTTCAGTAACAACCTAGATGTGGATTACTGGCTGGGCAAGAACACTAAGTCTCAAGCAGAGCTTGAAAAGATCCGTCAGGAAACCGAGGCTTTGGCGAGACTTGAGCGTGATTTAGCACAGCAGCAGCAGACAGTAACAAAGGTCGACCCGGAAACTGGCGCATTAAAAGAAGTAACGAAGGGCTCAGCAGACAACACCTCTAACAATAAACTAAATGAGCTTGTTCAAGATGATGAGCTTTCTTCTCGAGCAAAAGAGCTTCAGCCGATCATCGAGCGGCTAAAAGCTCAAGCAAGTATCGATGAGCCTTTAAAACTGGTAGAAATTTCAGGTGATGTCAAACACCCAGGTGTTTACCCGTTGAGCAAAAATATGGAAATTGCAGACCTGCTAAAAGCAGCAGGTGGTCTTCAAGAGTCTGCATTCTTATTGGAAGCCGAGCTTTCTCGTTTTCTTTCAAATGAAGGTGACATGGATGACAAAAACCTCCATCACAGCCGAATTGATCTAAGCGGAGTATTTGCTGGAAATCCAGTTGCAAACAAGATGCTGACTTCTAAAGATCGCTTGATCATTTTCAAGAAGCCAAGCTGGCAGTCTGAGATGGTGGTTGAGCTGCAAGGTGAAGTGAAATTCCCAGGTAACTATTCAATTAACCGTGGTGAAACGATTGGCGACATTATTGAACGTGCTGGTGGTTTGACTCAGTGGGCCGATCCAAATGCGGCAGTCTTCTCTCGTGAAAAACTTAAGCTTCGAGAACAGCAGCAAATGGCATATCTACGCCGCGAGCTGCAAAATCAAATCTCAGGTTTGACTCTGCGTAAGAACAGCTCTTCTGCAAGTTTCTCATCAAGCCCTACCGAAGCAATGGAGTTGGTTAATAATCTTGGAAATACACCTGCGTTAGGACGTATGGTGATTGACATGCCAGCCATTCTCGACGGTAGCAAAGATGCGGATATTCGTCTTGCTAACCAAGATAAGATTTATATTCCGGAGTTCGAAAAGACAGTCTCTATTATCGGTGAAGTGCAATTCACCTCTACGCATACCTTTGATAATGCGAAGACAGTTGATGACTACATCAATCTAGCGGGTGGTACGAAGAAGCAAGCAGACACTGATAGAGTTTATGTTGTTCGTGCTGACGGCTCAGTAATGATTCCAAATAATTCGTATTGGTTCAGCCGCAGCAGCGAATCACTTCGTCCTGGCGATACGATTATCGTGCCGATCGATGTGGATTACCTAGATGGCCTAAGCACAGTGACGTCAGCCACGCAGATTCTTTACCAGCTAGGTGTCGCTTGGAGCGCTATCAAAGACTAACGTAACCGTCAGTAAGTTAGTCACTCGTACTAAACGCCCCTCCTCAGTACTTGGGGAGGCTATGTGGGGTGAAAGCCTCACTTTGGTTATTTCAGAAAGAACTTTATCAATGTCAAAATCTCAAAACGTAACCAATAACGAAGGGCAATACCCATTCCCTCCTGGCTACTATCCTCAGCCTCAATCTAACGGTGATGAAATTGATCTACATGAGCTTTTCAAAGCTTTATGGCGAGGAAAGTGGATCATTGTTCTAACGACATTTGTATTTGTTGTAGCAGGGGTTTTGTTCGCCATATCTCAGCCTAACACTTACAAATCAGAAGTTCTGTTGACTCCAACATATAGTAGCAGTGGCGGGGGGCTTTCGGGCTCACTTGGAACTCTGGCCACATTTGCTGGTGTAAATATAGGTGGTGAGGCTAAAGCTGATCCCAAAGTTGAGGCCATAGCCATATTACAGTCACGCAAGTTTATTGAAACTTTTATCAAAAAACATGACTTATTGGCGCCACTTATGGCGATAGACGCATGGAATGAAGGCTCAAACCGAGTGTATTATGATGCTGAGCTATATGATGCTATAGCAAAAGAGTGGCTTTTTGATGATGAGAATGAATCTCTTGAACCAACGCTTTGGGAAGCACACAAAGAATTCAAAGAGATTCTCGATGTGAGTGAAGACAAAACTACAGGGATGGTAACGATTTCGATTATCAGCAAGTCCCCATTCATAGCACAAGACTGGGTGACACTTCTTGTCCAAGACTTGAATGAATGGATGAAAGAGCGTGCTTTGTCAGAAGCAAGCACGAAAATAGCCTACCTCCAAGAACAGATAAATCGAACTCAAGTTACTGAGTTACAAAATATGTTCTACTCATTAATAGAAGAACAATACAAGACACAAATGCTAGCGGAAGTTGAAGAGGAGTTTGTGTTTAAAACGATTGACCCTGCTGTTGTACCCGAAGAAAAAGATGGTCCTAAAAGAGCAATAATATGTGTGCTGGCCCTTTTGTTGGGTGGTGTACTTGGGACGTTGATTGTTTTAGTACGTTTTGTACTGAACGGTCAGAAAGCGAGTTAAATTGAGATGTGTATCGAAAAGTTAACGTTGTAGCTAGGCTTTGAAAACAAGAATAGCTGAGAGAAATTGAATTTTATGAATAGTTTGAATTAAGCAGTAGAATGGTCAGTAAGAGAATATTCAAAAATACATTTATGCTATATATCAGGCAGCTGATACTGTTAGCCGCAAACCTTTATATAGTCAGGGTTGTTCTAGATGTACTTGGAGTCGAAGACTTTGGTGTTTACAGTGTTGTAGCTGGCATTGTTACTTTTTGTACTTTTTTAAGTGGGAGTTTAGGCTCTGCAACACAGCGTTATTTTTCATTTGCGCTAGGTAAAAAAGATAGGAATTTATTGTCTAGTACCTATTCTTTGACAGTGTTTATTTATGTAAGTATTGCTCTGTTCTCACTACTTTTATTTCAAACGTTAGGGTTATGGTATGTTGAAGAAAAACTGCTACTGCCTCCTGAGCGCATTGAAGCTGCTTTCCTTGTTTATCAGTATTCAGTAGCAACATTCGTATTATCAATACTTACAGCCCCTTTTATTTCAATTATTATTGCTCACGAGGATATGCATTATTTTGCCTCAATATCAATATTAGAGGCGCTAATCAAGCTAGCCGCGGTATTTTTGCTAGTTTATGTTCCTGGTGATAAGCTTGTTCTTTATAGCCAATTTCTATTGGTTGTTGGATTAATAACATTATCAATCTATTTTGTGACCTGCATATATAATTATGATGAATGTAGAAAGATAAACTTTAGCTGGCAGAAGCATCAAGTAAAAGACATGATGTCTTTTGTTGGCTGGACGATGTTTGGTCAATTTTCTACGTCTATCCGTGTTCAAGCAGTGACAATTTTAATAAACCAATACTTCAACCCTGCAACGGTGGCCGCGAGAGCAATTGCAGTTACTATCGCTTCAAAGGTCAACTTGTTCTCAAATGGTTTCAACACGGGCATCTATCCTGCAATTATAAAAAGTTATGCTTCTAATGAACGTAAAGAATTTGAGTCATTAATTTCAAATGGCTCAAAGTTGACTTTTTTCTTGATGTGGGTTTTTGCATTACCACTGATTATCGAAATGGAAGTGGTTTTAGGTATATGGTTAGTTGATATTCCTTCTGAAGCTATATTGTTTACTCGGCTCGCACTAATTGAAGCTCTTATTTTGTCAATAAGCTTACCGCTAGCTACAGCCGCCAGAGCTCCCGGGAAGATGAGAGGGTATGAGTTGACTTTGGGCATTCTACAAATGTTCATATTTATATTCGCTTACTTACTATTGAGTCTCGGTCATCCAGCATTTGTTGTGTTTATCGTCGCTATAATAGTAAATGTCGTAATGTTTTTTGTAAGACTATTTCTTGTCTCAAACTTGGTGAATATCTCAAAGAGAAACTTCTTTCTTGATGTTTGCAAGCCAATGATGCTCTTAGTCGTTACCTCTACTTTATTTGTAATACCAGTAAAGCTATTGCTTGGCCATGGTTATATCCCATTCATAATGGTTGTTTTCTCTAGTATGGCTGTATCGACTGTTGCAATGTACTTCTTTGGTCTTGATGAGGTCTGGAGAGAGAAAGTTAAGTCATTTGTTCTGACAAAATTTAAGGGAAAAGTTGCGTGAAGAAAGCACTATTACTTGGCGGTACTGGAGCAATGGGAGTCTATCTACAAAGTCTCTTAACTGACAATGGATACGAGGTTACGGTGACATCCAGAAGTTCAAAAACTTCAGAAAATGTAAATGTCAAGTTTATTCAGGGTAATGCTCAAGATGACGATTTTATTGATGAAGTCTTAACTTTGGGGTGGGACGTTGTAGTTGATTTTATGATCTACTCTACGTCATCTTTTGAGAAAAAAGTAGATAAATTATTAAAGTATACAAAACAATATGTATATTTGAGCTCTGCTCGAGTATATGCGGACTCAAATGGGAAAATAACTGAAAACTCTTCTCGACTATTGGATGTATCAAAAGATACTGAGTTTCTAGCAACAGATGAATATGCCTTAGCTAAGGCAAGACAAGAAAATATACTATATTCGAGTAAAGCCAAGAATTGGACCATAGTCAGACCGTATATTACCTATGGTGATAACCGTCTTCAGTTAGGAGTTTTGGAAAAGGAATCTTGGTTATATAGAGCTTTGAAAGGCAAAACGATAGTTTTCTCGAAAGAGATGTGTGGTAAGCGCACCACAATAACTTCGGGTTATGATGTGGCTAAGGCGATCTCTAGTCTACTGGGTAGAGAAGGTGCCTTGGGCGAGGTCTTTCATATCACGTCTAATGAGTCAACTTCTTGGGAAGAGGTATTAACTCTATATTGCGAAGAAATAGAGAAGCAACTTGGATTTAGGCCTAAAGTTCTACTCCAAGACTTACCAGAATTCAGTTCTCATCATGCATCTATTTATCAGATTAGGTATGATAGATTTTATAATCGAACTTTCGATAACTCAAAAATTGAAAGATTTATAGACGTTAATGACTTTACTTCTTACTCTGAAGGATTAAAAGCTTGTCTAAATACTTTTGTCTATAATCCCAAGTTTTTAGCGATAAACTGGAGAAGTGAAGCTATTAAAGATAAGTATGCAGGAGAGTATACTCGTTTAAGCGAAATTGATGGAGTTAAAAATAAGTTGAAGTATATTTACTTCAGGTTTATCAAATAAGGTTTTAAAAGAATGACTCAACTAATTACAAAAGAAAAGAATGCACAAATTGTGATTTCTTTGCTTAAATCCCATGGGATCAACAAAGTAGTAGCTTCACCAGGTACTACTAATGTAGCGTTGATTGGTAGTATACAGAACGATCCATACTTTAAAATTTATTCAGCTGTAGATGAACGTTCAGCGGCATATATGGCGTGTGGTTTAGCCGAAGAAACAGGCGAGCCAGTGGTAATTAGTTGTACTGGTGCAACAGCATCGCGCAACTACGCGCCTGGATTGACAGAAGCTTACTATCGTAAACTACCGGTTCTTGCAATTACATCTATGCAAGACTTCGCGAAAGTAGGACATCTTGTTGCTCAAACGTTAGATAGAAGCACTATCCAGAATGATGTCGCGAAGCTCAGTGTAGAACTGCCAATCGTTAAGGATAAAGATGATATTTGGAATTGTGAGATTAAGGTAAATAGAGCAATTTTGGAACTTACCAGAAACGGTGGTGGTCCAGTTCATATTAATATTCCTTCTACTTATACCTTGCCTTTTGAGCGTTCTGAATCGCCACGATACAAAAAGATAGAAAGACATTTCTTAGGTGATAACTTGCCTCATTTGAAGGGAAAAGTAGCTGTATTTGTAGGTGCTCATAAGAGATGGACTGAGCTTGAAACAGAGGCATTAGATAAGTTCTGCGAAGTCAATAATGCCGCGGTATTTTGTGACCATAGTAGTGGCTATAAAGGAAAATACCGAGTGCTAACATCTCTGTTGTCTTCTCAGGTATATATGAATAAAGAAAAATATAGGCCCGATACACTTATCCACATAGGAGAAGTTTCGGGAGACTACTCGATTGGTCCTTTAGTCGGCAAAGAAGTTTGGCGAGTCAATGAAGATGGGGAACTGAGAGACACATTTAGAAAACTGACAAATGTCTTTGAAATGAAACCATCAGACTTCTTCAAGCAATACTCTAGTGAAGAGTCTAAAACTAGTTCTTACTTCGAGAGTATTAACGAAAGCATCAGTGGGATTAAAAAATCAATACCTGATTTACCCTTTTCAAACATATGGATGGCTTCTAAGTTATCAAGTGTAATTCCGAACGATAGTAATCTGCATTTTGCTATCTTAAATAGCCTCCGTTCTTGGAATTTCTTTGAAATAGATTCATCCATAAATACTTCGTCAAACGTTGGTGGTTTTGGTATTGATGGTGCTCTTTCAACCACACTCGGTGCTTCATTAGCTAATACTGAACGATTAAACTTTTGCATCGTTGGTGACCTTGCATTCTTTTACGATATGAATGCTCTCGGAAATAGGCATGTAGGTAAAAATCTCAGAATTCTAGTTATCAATAATGGTAAAGGAACAGAGTTCAAAAACTATAATCACCATGCTGCATATTTTATGGAGTCGAGTGATGAGTTTATCGCAGCGGCAAATCACTTTGGTAACAAATCTCCTAGTTTAATTAAAGACTATGTTCAAAACTTAGGCTTTGACTATCTTTCAGCAAGTAGCAAAGCTGACTTTGAAGGTTGCTATCGAGCATTTGTTGATAACAATGTATCAGAACGTTCGATTGTTTTAGAAGTATTTACTAACCATGAAGATGAAAGTAAAGCATTAGAACTCATGAACTCAATCGTAAAGGATCATGCATCTACATTTAAAGTTGGAGCAAAAAAGATTCTAGGCAAAGGTGGAATCAACGTAGTTAAGAAGGTTTTAAACAAGTAAAATGACCATCAAAGAAAATAAGAAAAAAGTAGGGATTGTAACTTTCCACGATGCCCATAACTACGGTGCGCTACTACAAGCATATGCGCTCAAGCATAAAATTAGTTCATTGGGCTATGATGTTGGTTTTGTAGATGCAAAAAACGAAAAACTGAGTGGCAAATACAATATTTGGCCTACAATCAAAACAGACAGAAGCTTAGTCGTTGAAGCTAAAAAAATGGTTAGACTACTTCTCGACTTCAGCAGAAAAAAAGCCAGGTATAATGGTTTCAATCAGTTTATAGATAAATACATAAATACAGACATACCCAATTCATTGGATTCTATTGTTATTGGCAGTGATCAAGTATGGAACTTCAATATCACTGGTGGAGTTGACCCAATATATTTTGGTGAGATTGAAGGCGTTTCTACAAAGAATGTTATTTCCTATGCTGCGAGTATGGGCAATGGCATGAAGCCAGAGAGCTTTACATCAGAGTTTCGTGGTAAGCTTGAAAACTTGAATCAAGTTGGGGTAAGAGAAAAGCAGCTTCAAGAAAGTTTAGCGGACAACTTTGGTGTTGAGAGTGTAGTAACACTGGACCCAACTCTTTTACTTACAGAAGAAGAATGGTCGGAGATCACCCCTTCAAGCAAGCAAAAGAAAAAGTATGTTGTGGTGTATCAAGTTGTAGAGCACCCAATGGCAAATCCAATTGTAGATCTAATTGCTGAAAAACTTGGTTTAGAGGTGATCGTTCTAACTTCGAAGACAGATCACAGTGTGAGTAAAAGTCATTTCTCGACAGCATCTCCAGATGATTTCTTATCACTATTCAAGAATGCTGAGTTTGTTATAACGAGTAGCTTCCACGGTACTGCTTTCTCTATCATAAATAAAGTGCCGTTCTATACGATGAAATTTGGCAATACGGTAGACTTACGTTCTGAAAACTTATTGTCGAGTGCGAATCTATTAGAAAGACATATTTCTGATATTTCTGAAGTCGATTTAGATGCAGTTATAGATTTCGAAAACGCGGAAGAGAGTTTAAGCAAGGTACGTGAGCAGTCAGTAGCATACCTTCAGTCTTCATTGAGATAACAAAGAAAGTTGTTTCAATTAGCTCAAGGATGAGCAGCTATGCTCCTTTTAGAAGTAGCAAACACGTTAGTGCCTTTATTGTAATAAGAGTATTTTTGGTAGTTGGTTTTATGAAGTTGTCTATAGTTATTCCTTGCTATAACTCGGGAAAGAAGATTGCGAGTCTTTTGGTTAGCATTTTTTCTCAGATAGTCGATAGTGTAGAGGTCGTTGTAGTGAATGATGGTTCTAGAGATAATACTCTTGAGACCATTAATAATGTCTTGGAGCAGCACGGTCACCTTCGTGATCAAGTAAATGTTGTCACGATCGAAAACTCTGGTGCTGGCATGGCTAGGCAAGTGGGATTGGAGCGCGCTCAAGGAAAATATGTGTTCTTTTGTGACTCTGACGATAGAATTTCAAGTGATTTCATCCAGCCTATACTCAGTGCAATTGAAAATACACCGGATATGATTTACTTCTCCTCGGTAGTGTCAGACGTAGATGGTAACTATATTCGAGATAAAATCAAAGTGCCCCAAAATATGAGCTTGTCCGATAGTAGTCAGGCATTTAATAAGTTATTCTCTGATTTTGGTTATACTTCAGCAGTCTGGAGTTTTGTTTTTAATAGAAGTCTTGCAATTTCCTCCGGCGCATCGTTCATAAACAGGCCTGTTCATGAAGACCATATGTTTACTCTCACTCTGTTAAGTAATGCGAGTCGTATTTTGTTTTTGGGTGAAGTGTTATATTATTATGTTGATGAAGAAGGGTCTTTAACAAGAAGTAATAAGAATTTGAGCTATTTAAAGCAAAGATATGAAGCTTATGATGAAACAAAAGGACTCGTAAAAACTAGCTTTGGTAGTGCTAACTTCAAATTGTATCGTGATTGGTCAATCCGCTCTCTATTGGCTTTGGTGTCCGATAATAAACAGTTGTTCTATAAGTTTAAGAACTGTTCATTCTTGAAGTCTATTTTAATTAATGATGGCTTAGTTGTATGCAAGGTAATTGTTAGGAAAGTGTTGGGTTTTTAGTGTGGTAGTCCAAACTAAAATTTTGGTTGGTTGATTTTTAAGGTTTTACAATGAAGTTTTTTAGTAAGTTGGTGTTTTATTTTGTGTCGATGATTCACCAATTGTATTACTATGTGGTGAATCGCTTGACTAGCAAGTCTATTAACTTAGATCCAAAGTCAAAGTATTCAATATCTCTTACTTCTTATGGTGAACGATTAAACACGGTTTACCTAACGATAGAGTCTTTAGCTAAACAAGTTTGTGCTCCAGTTAGTATTACTCTTTGGTTATCTAAAGAGGATATAAGCCCGGAAGAAATTCCTCGTTCTTTGAAGAGATTAAAAAGCAGAGGGCTTGATATTAAGTTTATCGATGAAAATATTCGGTCTTATAAAAAACTTTACTATGAATACATCGAAAAAAAGGAGTCTGTTAGTTTTATCATGACTGCTGATGATGATGTGTTTTATCCAAGTTGGCTCGGACAACTGGCTTTAGAGCAAGCATCTATTAATTCCCAAAGTGTAGTTTGTTTTCGCTCGCATTTAATGAGGTTTACCTCAACAGGTGACATTCTTCCTTACACCCAATGGGAAAAGTGCCAAGGGACGGTGGAGGATAGACAGGATGTATTCCCTACAGGGGTTGGCAGCGTCTTATATCCTACAGGGGCTCTGGTAAACCTCGACAGTCATAGGGCTGCTTTTCTTGAACATGCACCATATGCTGATGATGTTTGGTTTAAGGCATGTACTTTGAAAAATGGTTACACATCTACAAATGTTGGACATAACCTTGAACACTTCTATTGTGTTCTATCTAAACAAAGAAAAGGTTTAGAAAAGGTGAATATCGGAGAGGGAAAGAACGATACACAACTAAAGGCTACTATGTCTTATTTTGGGCTGACTTCAAATGACTTTGGATATGATGACTAGGTCAAAGCCAAATAGAAATAACGAGTTGTATTATTTCTATTTCCCATTGGCTTTTTTGCTATTCCCAACATTCCCAAGACTCACCAGTAATGGTGATTATATCGTCTTTATGTTTGGGGTGGGGTTTGTTTTATTTACTTTTCTGTTTTTATTTAGAAGTATAAAAGTTCCCCTCAAGGTTAGTGCATATTTTCTGATAATGCTACTTTGCCTTTCTTGGTCGCTTGGTTTAGATGGTTATAATGGTATAGTCACTTTTTCTGACATCTCCGAACTTGCAAAGGTTTTGTGTTACTTTGTGTTTTTCTTGTACCTTTATAACTCAAGGGGAGATCCTCAAAGTATATTGAATGGTTTTATCAAGCTTATTTGGGTGTTTTCATTATTTGTGGTTGTATTTAACCTGCTTGATGTCTTTAATTTGCTCGGGTTTAGGGAGGTCTCTTACTACCTTTATAAAAGAGAGTCTGTACCTATCTTGGGTAATAAAGCTATTTCTCCTTTTTTTACAACGTACAACTTCGCCTCTTTTATGTTGTGGCCCATGTCATTTTTCTTCTTGTGCGCATTTAAATGTAGAGGCTTGTCATATCGCATTAAATCTTTAGTAATGTTTTTTTTGGTGTTCGTTACGATACTACTATCCCAAAGTCGAAGTAGTCTTTTAACTATCGCTATAGCATTACTATTAATGTTGTTTCTTATATTAAATGTTAAGCGGATGTTTGTGGTCGCTGGTGGTGTTTCCTTGATGGTTTTTTTCGGGATTTACTATATTCAGGAGCTTAAAGAACTTATGCCATATATGTTTGATGGTATAGAGCAAATTAGTCAAGGGAATAGTAATTCAGTTAATTACAGGCAAGATCAAATAGATTATGTGTTTGACAAAATCAATACTCCTTTAGGCTTTGGTGTTGCCAAATCCTTGTACATGTTCGAATCATTGTACTCCCTTTATCCATCTAGGTATGGTCTGTTTTTTCTTGTTTTGTTTCTTTTTGCTTGCGTTTTTACTTCATTCATTTACTTTTCAGTGTCTCGTCGAAGTGCTTTTAATCCAGTGCAAAGTTGTTTTGCTCTTTCGCTTTTTGTTTGGTATATAACCTATCCTATTTCAGGTTTGAGCTCTGCTCACCACGACACAACTAAGTTTTCTTTGTTCTTTTATGGATTTCTTGGCTTGGCCTTGTATTTGAACCAGTCTTTCAAACGTCAAGAAAGTTTACTAAGCTCCAATTAATTTTTTGAAATTTGGGTTATTAATAAATTGCATATTCTCTATTTACATCAGTATTTTGCTACACCTTCCTCTAATGCAGGAACGCGGTCATATGAAATGGCAAAGAGGTTAGTGAAAAATGGAAATCAGGTAACATTTGTTACAAGTTCGGCGTTCTTATCTAGTGAGTTTAAACTCCAGGATGGTTGGAACATTTTGGAAATCGAAGGCATTAAACTACATGTTTTGCATTTGCCGTATTCGAACAAAGACTCTTATGTCAAAAGAGTCGTAAAGTTTTTTAGCTTTGCAATTCGCTCTTCTTTGAGAGCGTTGAAAATTAAAGCAGATGTCGTCTTTGCTACAAGCACACCTCTTACGATAGCCGTCCCAGGGATACTTTATTCTAAACTAAAGGCGAAGCCGATGGTTTTTGAAGTGCGAGATTTATGGCCAGAATTACCAGTTGCCATCGGAGCGATAAAAAATCCCCTTGTAATCAAAGCAGCTAAGTTTCTTGAAAGAGTAGCGTATCGCAATTCTGAGCACATTGTAGCGTTGTCACCAGGTATGCGTGATGGTGTTATTCGCTGTGGAATAGAACCATCAAAAGTAACGATAGCAACGAATAGTTGTGATACTAGTCTTTTCGATGTTAATCCCGAGGTAGGGGCGAGATATAGAGAATCCAAGTTGGACTTCATTAAAGACCGCAAATTAGTTGTCTACACTGGCACTTTCGGCGCTATCAATGATGTTAGCTATATTGTTAAGCTGGCAGAACATGCTAAAAGTGCATTCCCAGAGCTGTGCTTTCTTGCTGTCGGGGATGGTATGGAAAAGTCCTTAGTTGTTGAGAGTGCAAAACGAAATGGTGTTTTCGAAAAGAATCTCTTTATTCTTGACCCAATACCCAAAACTGAGGTTGTTGAGTTACTATCTTGTGCAGATCTTGCTTTGTCCCTTTTTGGTCCAGTCAAAGAGATGTGGCATAACTCTGCTAACAAGTTATTTGACGCTTTAGCTTCGCAAACACCGGTTGCTGTAAATTATGGAGGATGGCAGAAAGAGTTTATCGAGCATAGCCAGTGTGGCTTGATTCTAGACCCACAGGACCCTGCTTCATCTGTCAGAAACGTCTCAGAATTTCTTTCATCGGAGACTCAATATCAATATGCTGTAAAAGCCTGTAAACAGCTTTCATACAATCAATATTCCCGAGACATAATGGCGAATCGACTGGAAAATGTACTTTTAGGTGTAGTAAATGATTAAGCGTAGTTTTGATATCCTGGTTTCATTAACCGCTTTGGTGTTGTTATCCCCCATTATAGTTTTGCTTGCTTGGAAGATTCGCAAAAATCTTGGTTCGCCAATATTATTCCGTCAGACCCGGCCAGGGTTAAATGGCATGCCATTTGAGATGGTTAAATTTCGCTCAATGAAGGATGCGATAGGGGACGATGGTCAACCGTTACCTGATTCAGAAAGAATGACTCCATTTGGCACCAAGTTGAGAAATAGTAGCTTAGATGAGTTACCTGAACTTTGGAATGTTTTGAAGGGAGATATGAGTTTAGTTGGCCCTCGCCCTCTTTTGATGCAATACCTTCCTCTTTACAACGAAATGCAGGCAAGACGGCATGAAGTACGCCCTGGAGTTACAGGTTTAGCGCAAGTAAACGGACGTAACGCGATAAGTTGGGAGGAGAAGTTCGAGCTCGATGTCCGTTACGTAGACAACCAAAGTTTGTTTCTTGACCTTAAGATCCTTTTTCTTACAGTGAAAAAAGTGTTAGTTAAAGAGGGGATATCAGCGGAAGGTCACGTTACTACTGAGCCTTTTAAAGGTTCTGACAATCAATGAAGACTTGTGCAATTTTAGGGGCTAGCGGCCATGGAAAGGTTATCGCGGAAATTGCAGAATTGAACGGCTTTAACCAAATTACTTTCTTTGATGACCGTTGGCCTGAGCTGACCAGCATAGAACATTGGCCAGTTTTAGGAGATTCGAGAACATTACTCGCTTCGGCGGCACAATATGACTTGTGTGTTGTTGCTATTGGAAACAATAAAGTGCGTCTGGAAAAGTTTCAACGACTCAAAGAAGTTTCCGCTACGCTATCGGTCTTGAGACATCCTAGCGCAGTCATTAGTCAATACGCGCAAATCCATGCTGGGACGGTAATTATGGCGCAAGCCGTAGTTAATTCGTTTTGTCACATAGATGAAGCTTGTATCATAAACACATCTGCTACGGTTGATCACGACTGTAAGCTTGGCAAAGGAGTTCATGTTAGCCCTGGTGCGAATTTAGCCGGAGCAGTAGAAGTCGGTGAGAACACTTGGATTGGTGTCGGTAGTCAAGTTAAACAACAAGTCTCAATTGGTAGAGATGTTGTTGTTGGTGCTGGTTCAACAGTGGTTAAAGACGTACTCGACAGTAAAATTGTAGTAGGTACGCCTGCTCATGAATTATCAATTAAGAAAGACTAATAATTAGGTGATATTGTGCTTAATACCCCATTTTCCCCATGGCCCTCTTTTACACAAGAAGAGGCAGATGCAGTAAGCCGAACGCTGCTGTCTAACAAAGTTAATTATTGGACAGGAACTGAATGTCGTGAGTTTGAAAAAGAGTTTGCAGCTTGGACTAAGTCCAAATATGCAATTGCCTTGGGCAATGGAACTCTTGCGCTTGACTTGGCTCTCAAAGCTCTGGGGGTTACAGAGGGTGACGAAGTAATAACTACACCAAGGACCTTCCTCGCTTCAGCTTCTTCTATTGTCACGTCTGGTGCTTCACCAGTCTTCGCTGATGTTGACTTGAACAGTCAAGCTATTACTGCTGAATCAATTTCTAGCGTTTTGACACCTAAAACAAAGGCTGTGATCGTTGTGCATCTTGCTGGTATGGCAGCTGACATGGACACCATTATGGAGCTTTCAGACAAGCATGGCTTCTACGTTATAGAAGACTGTGCTCAGGCTCACGGCGCTAAGTATAAAGGAAAAAGCGTGGGTACTATCGGTCACATAGGTGCGTGGTCTTTTTGTCAAGATAAGATTATGACTACAGGTGGTGAAGGCGGTATGGTCACCACGAATGATAAGCAACTTTGGTCTAAAATGTGGTCTTACAAAGATCATGGTAAAAGCTTTGATGCAATATACAACCGAGAGCATCCACCGGGTTTCCGTTGGTTGCACGAAAGTTTTGGTACAAACTGGCGAATGACTGAATTGCAAGCTGTTATAGGGCGTGTTCAACTAACTCGTATGGAGGAGTGGACCGAAAAGCGTCAGTCAAATGCTGCACAGATAGATTCAGCGGTTGAGGACTTAAAAGTAGTTCGTAGAGTGGAAGTGCCGGAACACATAGAGCATGCGGAGTATAAGCATTACCTATTTGTTGAGCCCAAGTATCTTGCTGATGGGTGGACTAGGGATCGTATCGTTGAGTCTATAACAAAACGTGGTGTGCCTGCGTTTCAAGGCAGTTGTTCTGAAGTGTATCTAGAGAAAGCATTTGACGACACACCTTGGAGACCTAAAGAACGGTTGAATAACGCAGTCAGGCTTGGGGAAACTAGCCTAATGTTTTTGGTTCACCCTACGTTGACCGATAATGAAATAGCCATCTCATGTCAAGTAATTCGAGAGGTACTTTTAGAAGCTCAAGTGGAATAGTTATTAGTCACAGACAGTATACTAAGTGTATCTGTCTGTGGTACTTCAGCTCGTTATCCTAAATTAGAGGCATAGACGTAGCTCCTGTCTCTAATACTTGTTCGTTTAATTCATCACGCTAATAGTGGTGCGTAGGACGTTTTTTTTTTACTATGAACGGACTCTAATGGGTCATTATTAAAAACTCAATTATGCAGCGTCTACAATTTTTATGGCAACTACCTCGCACTAATAAGCGCATTATCGGTGTGCTGGTCGATTGCGGTTTGATATTTTTTGCGTTTCATCTGGCTTTGGTTGCTAGGATGGGAAACTTTAGCTATTTGTCCCAAATGAACGTGTGGGGGATATTGAGTGTTCTGATAGTAGTAACTATTGCGGTGTTCGCACGTCTCGGTCTCTACAAAGCAGTCCTGAGATACCTCACATTTCAAGCACTATTTGTGATCACATCTGGTGCAGCGCTTTCTGCGATACTACTAGCGTTGCTTAGTTTTTGCTTGAGTGATCCTCTCCCTCGAACAGTACCAATCATCTATGGTGCTTTTTTGGCTCTGTTTTGTGGTGGCCCTCGTGTAATAGTTCGCTCTTTGGTCGCACAGTCAAAGAGTAAGGCTAGTAAAGAGGTCGTAATTTATGGGGCTGGCTCTGGTGGTCGTCAGTTAGCCTTCGCACTAAGAGCCTCTGGGGATTATCGTGTCCGAGCCTTTATTGATGGTGATAAGACGTTAACTAATACGATGATCTTAGGACTTCCTGTGATATCGGTAAACGACGCTATGTCAGTAATTAGTAAGTACAACGTTGATCAAGTTCTTCTTGCAGTGCCTAGTGCATCACGCGCACGCCGAAAAGTGATACTTGACCAGTTAGCAAAGCTACCAGTTGAAGTTAAAACAGTACCTGACATGACTGATATTGTCAGTGGTAATGCAAAAATCGATGAGCTTAAAGATGTTCCTATCGAAGATTTGCTTGGTCGAGATCCTGTTGCTCCTCAGCAAGTGCTTCTGGAGTCAAACATCAAAGATAAAGTTGTTATGGTTACTGGTGCAGGAGGCTCTATTGGTTCAGAGCTATGTCGACAAATTGTGATGCAGAACCCTAAAGCTGTTGTGTTGTTTGAACTTTCTGAGTTTGGGTTGTATCAAATAGATAGAGAGCTTTCTGAACTAGTAAAAGAGAGAGACTTAACTTGTGAGATCATACCTTTAATGGGATCTATTCAACATGAGCATCGTTTGAAAACTGCCATGGAGTCTTTTGGTGTTCAGACTGTTTACCATGCTGCTGCTTACAAGCATGTACCTTTGGTTGAGTACAATGTAATTGAGGGTATTCGTAACAATGTCTTTGGTACGTTCTATACAGCAAAAGCTGCGATTGAATGTGGTGTAGAGTCGTTTGTTCTTATCTCAACTGATAAGGCTGTGCGCCCTACTAACGTAATGGGAACAACTAAACGTTTAGCAGAATTGGGACTTCAAGCTCTGTCCGAACAAGAAAATAAAAAATCAAAAGGCACACGCTTTTGCATGGTGCGTTTCGGCAACGTACTTGGTTCTTCAGGTTCTGTTATCCCACTCTTTAAAAAACAAATTGAAAATGGTGGGCCGTTAACCGTTACGCATCCAGATATCACACGTTTTTTCATGACGATACCTGAAGCCGCACAATTAGTGATTCAAGCCGGAGCAATGGGGAAAGGCGGAGACGTTTTCGTACTGGATATGGGCGAATCAGTCAAGATTGTAGATTTAGCGAAAAACCTTATCCAGTTATCTGGACTAGAGGTAAAAGGGGAAGACAATCCTCATGGTGATATTGAAATAAAATTTGCAGGCTTACGACCTGGAGAGAAGCTGTTTGAAGAGCTGCTTATTGGCGATAATGTAAAACGCACAGCGCATGAGCGCATCATGACGGCTAATGAGGTTTTTCTATCAATAGAAAAATATGAAGAACTACTTGAAAAGCTTGATTTAGCTTGTCATAGCTTTGATCATGAATCAATTAGAGAACTGATGCTTGAAGCTCCAGCTGGGTTCAAGCCAACAGATGGTATTGGTGATTTAGTTTGGAATTATTCACACTTGGCCAAAAATAGTGATAGTGAATTTATAGTTAACAGTTAATCAAAGAAGGCGCTCTATTGGGCGCCTTCTTTATTTTTGAAATTAGTATTAGAACTGATAGCTCCAATGTGCCCAGACAGCGATGTTACTTTCGTCAGTACCATCTCTATTCTCTATAAAACTATATTCTGTCCCTAGCTCTATTTCACCACGCCTAATAGGGAAAAGGTAGCTAAAGTCTATGTTCCATGTGTTCTCACCGTTGGGGGAAACTTTATTACCACCGCCATCTTCGACCCAATTATTATCACCATTCTTGTTCAGTTCTAGGTAGCGAAGATTTGCTTTCCATCTGTGGGTAGTTGCATGTGAAAAACCGATAAAGCCTAAAGTATAAGTATTGGCATCGTTGTCGTAGGTTGAACCAAGAACACGATTATAATATCGATATCCTGAACGGTAGTTATGGTGCTCATAAGCGCAGTTCCCTCCACGGGTACCGCAAGTAGGATTAGTTTCAGAGTATTCAATAAAGGATGTAATTGAGTTTCCCAGCGCATCATAGGTTATATCAGCACCATACAAATAACTTTTTGCTTGGAATGGCGGAAACCTATCAAGTCTTACTCCATCTTCTCCCATTGACTCCCAGTATAAACTATACGGAATGCCATATGCGGTGTCTCCCCACCTAGCATCTACAGCCGCAAGCTGATTAACTTCCCCTGCATCTTCGTACTTATTATTGGTATCGCCAATAAGCATTTTCCACCAAGTATTGGCATTGCATTTTTGATTTCCACCGCAAAGCTGGGCTGTACGTGATACTCCAAACTCAAAATTAGGATGGGGCTTTATGGTTCCGCGAAAAGTCCATAACAGAGTGTCTTCCATAAAGCGTTCATCATTCATCCACCCTATACCAGTCGTTAAAGTCCATGGGCCAAGCCACTCAAGTACCGGAACGTCAAAGGCTTCAGGGTTATGTCTTGTTAGATTCACTGAGGGCAGAGGTCGCGCATTGGTACTCATTGTTAGAGCCGTGTCCCAACCAGGTCCATACCACTGCTGTTGATATCCAGCACTTAACACCCAGTTGCCCATTATCGCAGCAATATATGAACCATCGAGGCGTACATCTTCGTCATCTTGTGCATCATAAGCATAGGTTGCTTCTAGATTGTAAGCCCACCAACTGCCTTGGGTGCTGTATCCTGCTGTCACTTCAGCTTGTTCACGCATTGGTGTACCAAAGTGCTGAAAACGTGAAGCTTCAGAAGCGACACCCGCTTCCAGCTTTACACTGGCTTGCTGAGAGGCCTGAAATGCACGTTTTACTCGTCTAACGGCATCTACTGCCACCCCCGATTTTGCTTGATGGGCGTTTTTATTCACATCGTTGATAACCCCGTCCCACATTAAGGGATAGGTTGTGATGGGAACATTAATGATTCCTGCATTAGCAAGAAGCTGAAGATCAGCCCTGAGGTGTAGGTCATTGGGTTCAATCCATGGTTTAGCATGTGATAGGCTTGCAACGACCAAGGTGGAAAGTGCTAGTCCTTTGGCAAAAGTGCGCATCGGTGATTCCATACTTGTTGGTGTGTTGTACATTGTTCACTCGATCATACCGTATCTTCCTATGCCCTAACAACACACCATTTGTTCTGATTCAGTTGAAGATAAACTCATAAAATACTGATAAAGTATTGCCAATTTAAAAACTAGTTGTGTTAGGGAATAAAAAATGAAAATTGCTATTGCAGGTACGGGCTATGTCGGCCTATCAAACGCAATGTTGCTTTCACAAAATCATGATGTGATTGCTGTTGATATCATCGAAGAGAAAGTGAGCCTTCTTAATAATATGCACTCTCCAATTGTCGATGCAGAAATTTCAGACTTTCTTGCAAATAAAGAGCTGAACTTTACCGCGACTCTAGATAAAGAGTTAGCCTATAAAGATGCGCAGTATGTTGTTATTGCAACACCAACAGACTATGACCCTGAGACAAACTACTTTAATACCAAGTCCGTTGAAGCGGTCATTAAAGATGTAATGGCGATTAACCCTAATGCAGTAATGGTGATCAAATCGACCGTTCCTGTAGGTTACACTAAGCGAATCAGTGAAGAGCTGGGCACTGATAATTTATTGTTCTCTCCTGAATTTTTACGTGAAGG
Source organism: Vibrio astriarenae (assembly GCF_010587385.1). Lineage (NCBI taxonomy): Bacteria > Pseudomonadati > Pseudomonadota > Gammaproteobacteria > Vibrionales > Vibrionaceae > Vibrio > Vibrio astriarenae. The sequence goes on along the minus strand of NZ_CP047475.1, from coordinate 2,879,480 downwards.
TCGTGCGCTGTATGACAACCTTCACCCATCACGTATTATCGTGGGTGAGCGTTCTGAACGAGCGAAAGTGTTTGCAGATTTGCTTCTTGAGGGCGCTGAAGAGACAGATGTACCTGTGTTATTTACAGATTCTACTGAAGCAGAAGCCGTGAAGTTATTCTCTAATACCTACCTAGCTTTGCGTGTGGCTTACTTCAATGAGCTTGATACCTACGCTGAAACTCATGGTTTGAACTCACGTCAAATTATTGAAGGTGTCGGCTTAGACCCACGTATAGGTGATCACTACAACAATCCATCATTTGGGTATGGTGGGTATTGCTTGCCAAAAGATACTAAGCAACTGCGTGCAAACTACCAAGACGTACCGAATGAGATTATCGGTGCAATCGTAGACGCAAACCGCACTCGTAAAGATTTTGTTGCTGACTCAATAATCAGCCGTAACCCTAAACGTGTGGGTATCTACCGCTTAATCATGAAGTCAGGCTCTGATAACTTCCGAGCGTCTAGCATTCAAGGTGTTATGAAGCGCATCAAGGCAAAAGGCATTGAGGTTGTGGTTTACGAGCCTGTTTTGAAAGAAGATGAATTCTTCCACTCAAAAGTGATGCGTGATCTGGAAGAGTTTAAAGCAAGCTGTGACGTGATTGTGTCAAACCGTATGGTTGATGAGATTCGTGATGTTGAAGAGAAAGTCTACACACGTGACCTCTTTGGTAGTGACTAAGTCAGCACTTTGACTGAGTAATAAGTAAAAACGCCTTGGCTTAGACCGGGCGTTTTTTTTTGTTTATGCGAAGTTATCCTTTTTTATTTCAATGGTTTAAAGCGCTAACGTTCTTTGCTACTACATGTTGTATGTAAATGGTTACATTTGTGTATTGTTTTTTTATTGGACCTGTCTCAATGTTGAGATAAGTCGCAAGTCGATATGCAATTGGTTGAAATTAAAGTTAGTTTGTATGATTTCTGTTCCAAAAATGCGCTAGTAAACGTCATTTCACTAAAATTAGGGAGTATTAAAGTGAAACTGTCGTACTGGGCATTAGCTCTGCCTGTTATCGCGTTAACAGGTTGTAATTCAAGTAGTGGTGGCTCTCCAAACCCACCAACCGATTCTCTATCTCAAATCTCTATTATTTCGAAACCAACAGAGTTAAATGTGGGTGAAAGCCTGACTCTTGAGGCGCTTGCTACATGGGAAAGTGGCAAAACACAGGACATTTCAACTACAGGAAGCTGGGCCGTTACCCCGATGGATGCCGCTAGTCTGAATGGTAATGTCCTGACCGCTATCGCAGCGGTTGAAACGGCGAGCCTGACCATCTCTTACCAAGGAAAATCAGATAGCACGAACTTCACTATCCTCGCTGAAGAAGAAGAGGTGACGTTAGATAGTCTTCTGCTGTCTGAGGCTAAACCTGAAATGCTGATAGGTGAAACTCAATCGCTTAAGCTGACGGCGGTTTACAGTAACGATCAACAAGTCGATGTGACGGAAAAGGCGAGTTGGAACAGCTCAGATGCATCGGTGGCTGAGGTGCAGTTAGGTACTATCTCTGCTCAAGGTGTAGGAAGTTCTTCTATCCAGGCAAGCTTTGAATCTTTTTCTCAAACGGTTTCTATCGAAGTATTAGCGCCAATTCCTGAGCTAGAGTCTGTTGCCATCCGAGGTGGTAGCGACAGTGTTATTGATGGCTACAATGTGTCTTTTGAAGCGTGGGCACTTTACAGTGATGAAAGTGAAGAGAAGATCACTGAAAAAGCGAGTTGGACTAGCTCAGATGAAAATGTCGCTACCTTTAACGGTAACGTGCTGCAAAGTCATTCCGACGGTAATACTGAGATTACGCTAACGTTTGAAGAGAAAGAAGCCAAGCAAGCTTTTACCGTTCTTCCAGCCGTGGCCGAGTCAATCTTGCCAAATATTTCTAGCAACAACACGTTGCAAATTACTGAAGATGACAAGCTGTATAATACGGTGTCGATAGAATTATCGAATGGCAAAACTGAGACATTCTCTGATGCTGAGTTTGTGTTTAACACCAGTGCTCGGGATGAACAAGGTTATAAAATGCTTGAGATGGATGAGTTGTATACTCGTGCGCTGCGCAGTGGTGAGACTGAGTTTGAGCTAAACAATATCCCACGCCTGTTGCAAAAACGATTGGATGAGTTACATATCGAGTATGAGCTTGATCGCAATGGTGAAATCGGCTCAGCTAAGATCGCACTAGAAGTGACTGATAACCCCGATGTTTACCAGTGGAATAAGCACACGTTCCCACAGCCCGAGAATGGTAAGTTTGTCTCTACTTTCACACAGGGGGGTAATATCTACTTCATCTGGGATATGGAAGAGGGCAATATTTCATTAGGTGTTGCCGTTTCGGTATTCGACGGAGAAACACTATCTGAGCCAGTGATGGTGCTTGAAAACGTCAAGACTCAAAGTAGACCTCACACTTATATGATCAACGGTGGTGGTAATGGCTATTTTGTCCTTAATGTGGAGTGGGCAAATAGAGAACAGGCAAGTTTTATTGTTAATGTTGACAACTTAGAGGCTGAACCTCATAAGGTGGACTTTAGTTCTGCTAGCTTTGATTCTTTCCCTTATTTGCACCAAAGAGGGATGCTTGCGTTTAACAAGCAAGGTCACTTGATCCTGGCGTATCCTGACAGTAATAATGCAGGTTTGCTACCTTTCCATCGTTATCGTCCAGAGTTATCACAATGGGTTGAGCGTGAATTTGAATTGCCTATCTCGCGTTGGCGTATGGGCCAACAAATGGTGCATTCGAATCATATGATGGCAATTGATACACCGTTGCAAGGGAAGCCCACCTTTTACTTTGTTGAGCTCGATGAGCTTGAAGTTGGTTACTCCGTTCAGTTGCAATATCCACAAACTGACAAGACTGATAATTGCGGCTCGGATCCAATGCTTGGCGTCAGTTTGACTAGCGAATTAGACGTATTCTCGGTTTATTGCTTTGGTTATGAAGGACTGTCTGGTACAGCTTTAGAGCGATATTTATGGACAGCCCCACAAGATTACCCTCATGTATACACGCCAGAGCAGGGGGCTTCACTGATCGGGCATAAAGGTGATCATCGACCAAGTGTTGCGCATATCGGTGACAAAGTAGTTGGCTCTTATGCTTACGTGAAAAACGGTAATTCCTCGAACTCTCGTCATATTGATAGTGCGACGGAAGATGGGTTTTCAACACAGACATTTGAAATGACTAAAGATGGTCAAGTCATCAATTACGCTTATACCAGCTCAAGCTACAACCAAGTAATAGATTCGTCTCACATGGCTCAGCGTAATCCGCATGTCGAAGATGAAACCGTATACATTCATTATGATGCGATTTCGGTATGGAATGAAAAAGAGCAAACATGGAGTGTGGACGAGAACATGTTTGGTACTCAATACCTGTCGACTTTTAGTCAAAGTGGAATGGGCAATCGATATCTCTATAACCTCAATGGAGGTTGGCATTATATTTCCCATGACTCAAGGAACGGTGGGCGGATTGATTTTGTGAGTTTCCAGATGCGCAATCCGAATCTAGCGGACTAGTGCTGTCATTAATTATCTATGCTTTAGGCTCCTTCGGGAGCCTTTTTTGTTATTGAACTTGAAACAGTTATAGTAATTTTTTCAACAAAATAATTTGGAATAACAGATATAGTTTCTACTCTATCTTGGAGTTAGTTCGTCAAATCGAGCCGAGCCTTACGAGTGTGCTGCTAACCAATTTGTTTAGAACTTGGGTGGCTTATTATCAAGCAAGGAAGTGACTATCGTTGATAAGTCACCCCCAATTTTTAGGGCTAGGGAACTATGAATCGAATAAAAACAACCCTGATATTAGGGTTACTCACAGTGGGGTTGATTGGCTGCTCTGACTCAGATAGTGCGACCAACCCAGAACCAACACCACCACCTCAAGCACAAGAGTTTTCAACCGTATTATCATTGGTTGTACCTGACAGCAATGGCAACCCGCGAACGGATCTCACCAACGCAAAAGCAGATGTCTTCGTTACTACCTCCACAACTGAACAACTGGTCGCTGCACGCAATAGTGATGAAGTGAGAGTGGTTGATGGGCAAGGTGAGACTATTACGTCGATAGAGATACCGGCCACTGGTATAGCTGCGGCAGCGTTAATGTACAACGAGGGCTTCTTTGAAGCAGGTGGTATTGCCATTATTGATTTTGTGGTATCAGCCGATGGGAATTACGCCAATAAGGTAACAGCGGTAGTCGATCAAAGCGCAGTGCAATCTGGAACGATTTCAGTCGAAGCGCAATTAACCTCCAAACAATTTGACGCTGAAGAAGAAGGGATTGCTATCGCATCCGCTCCTGAGGTTAAAACCAGTGCCAGTGATGTCTCGGTGGATGAGGAAGCTAAAACTGCGGTTATTTTGGTGCCGATAGAGTCATCGACTCCGACCTTCTCAGATTCAGAAGAACTGCAAGAAGTTAATCAGGGGGGGAAAGCAGAAGTATCGATTCCGGCTAACACTACTCTGGTTGCGAAAAATGCCGCAGGAGAGACGGTACCGATCGTTGGCGCTCTCTCTACGAATGTGGCCTATTTCTCTGCCGATCCCTCTAATGCCGCTGATGAGTCTTTGTCTCCACTGAACCAATTTCCTGGCGGTTTATCACCAGAAAGTGTTGTCGGTATCGATGGTGGTGAAGAGGGAGGAAATTTCATTAGTGCAGGCTTTGTGGCTATAGAAATTGCCGATGAGGCGGGAAATCTAGTTCGTGAGTTTAGTTCTGGTAACGATGAAGACGCAAAACCGGTGCAAATTACCTTTACGGTTCCTGCTGGCACTAAAGATGACGAAGGTAACGAAGTCAAAGAAGGGAGTGTTATTCCTTTCTGGAGTTACGATGAGTCTACCGGACAATGGGCCTATGAAGGCGAAGTCACGCTCTCTGCTGCAAATAGTGATGGTAACTTCCCTGCCGTTGCTGCAGTTGATCACTTGTCCTATTTTAACCTCGATTATTTTGGTCAAGACCGCTGTAATATTCAGATGACTGTATCTGACTCTGTGGGTGAGACTTCAGAAAATCTTAACTTTGCTATGCGCCGCTCAGCTGGTGGCTGGAACAAATACAAAACGACGTATGACAATAGTCCTAATATTACAGTCGTAAATGTTCCTCCTTATGATGGAACCTTCTCGATGAACTTTCGTGGTGTAGATGGTTCTGCTATCTCAGCATTAAGCCTAACCGATGGCAGTGGAAATGCATTACCCAGTGGTACCGTCGGTGCTGATGGTGTGGTGACAGGCCTGAACTTCTGTGGTGGTGATGGTGAGCGAGGTAGACAGGTAAATTACGTCGTGACATTAGATGCGACGCCGCCGGTTCGCTATGACGTGCCTTTCTCTATTGTTGATCAGTGTACTGATAGCAACCTGTCAACGCAGCAACCGGGCTACATTTATATCTACGAAAATGGACGTTGGGTAACCTGGCTCTATAGTTCTTCCACTTCTACTGTCTCTAAAACGTTAGAAGAGGGCAGCTATTCCGCTACTATCTATGTTTGGAATGTTGAAAAAGGTTACTACGATAGTTTCGTAGAAACATTCAGCGTCGATAGTGATGCTCCGGTTGTCTTTACTAGAAACTTTATCTGTGACCCATCCGGGGGGACTGGTGCCAGTGCCGGTGGTGGTACAGGGAACTAAATCACTAAGGTATTTATCCAAAGAGGCCTAACGGCCTCTTTTTTTTTGCCGCAATATAAACGGCTTTTGGCTTGCGGAAATTTAATTTATTCAATTATCAATAGACAAAACTTTGAAGCTAGTTCAAAGAATTGTCATACTTATGCAACCAATTTATTTGAAACTGCGATAGTAAAGTTGTGATTAATACTTTAGTATATGCCAATCTGGAGTAGTGAACTCTTTGGCCTTTTAATTACTCGACTTATCAATAACGTAGTTGGAAATGGATTTGTTTTATCGACACAAGGTTGTGGCAGTAGAGCCAGCTTTTGCTCGTCTCTACAAAAGACGCGACTTTCAGCGCACGGCTTTGTGCTTTTCAATCGCACTCTCATTAGGCTCTCTTCATGCAGATGATGAAGTTGGGCGGTTAACCTATACCCCTTTCCATAACTCGATGGCTCAAACGGGGGGGACTGGCTTGCTGCGTACCCCTCATGCGCAAGTCTTACCCTTTGGCGATATTAACTTTAGTTATCATCATGAAGACAATATTGATACGTCAACGATTCACGGTATCGGTGCTCATAACACGGTCATGATGGGCGTGGGTATCTTCCCGCACTTAGAGCTTGTGGTTCAAAATACGCACAAAGACTTTAGTGGTGAGCCTTGGGAGCCAGCAACTTCAAGTGATCTCTCTGTTTCAGGTAAAGTGAACTTTGATTGGTTGATTCCGACCGATTGGTTCCAGTTTGCTGTCGGTATTCAGGATGTGGGTGGTGAAGCCAGCTTCCATGAGACTTATTATGCGGTTGCTAGTAAACGTTTTTATGATTTTCGTTTCTCGCTAGGTTACGGCTATAACGACGAAGAGACTCTGTATGAACACCAAATGGGCTCAGATTATCTGTCTGGCGCATTTGGAGGAGTTGAATATCAGCCTTTGTCTTGGTTACAGCTCGTGGGAGACTATGACGGTACGGGTCTCAATGCTGGTGTAAAAGCTTTTACACCATCTTCTTGGTTACCATGGGGGCTTCAGGCCAATATTAGTTACCAAGCTTATTCTGATTCATCGACTCCAGGGCGTGATAATCAATGGATTGGTGCAGGGTTAACTTTGCCGCTTGCTGGTTCAAACTATTCGACCCGTTACAATCGTGACACTTCAGTGGGCGTTGATTCAGAAGAGCCAACCGTTGCAGTAAGGGAAGCGTCGATGGCCGAGTTTGCACTTGCTTCTCGTGCTACCGATAAAGACCAGCCCAAAACAAGTATTGAGCAAGCTTTACTTGAACCGACACCAGTGGTACCAGCCGTTGCGCCTGAAGTTGCTGAGCAGCTACTGAGCCAAAGGCTTGTTGAGTATGGTTTTGAGAATGTTTCCGTTGGTAGTGCCGGCTCTGAGTTGATTGTTCGAGCTGAAAATAACTTATTTAACCAAAATGAGCTGGATGCAATCGGTGTCATTCTTGGTTTTATTAGTGAACAGTCCAGCTACCCCGCATTTAGCTTGTATCTGTTGAATAATAATATTCCGGTGATCAAAGTGGCGGGCAGTGAACAAGACCTGGCCGACATTTTCCATTCAAATTATACACCTCTTTCTAGGCTCACCGTCAGTGATGGTCATGATCAGCATGATCATGTTGCTTGGGTATCAGAGCGAGAGAATAGTCATACGTTGAAACCTCGAGTTATCCTCTCTCCAAGCTTGTACTCAACCATTGGTACTGAGCTAGGAGTGTTTGATTACTCTCTTGCACTGTCGACAAACTTACAAGTGCCAGTCTGGACTGGGGGGTTAGTCGATGTGCGTCACATGCTGCCTATCGCTAACTCTGATGATTATGAACCAGGGGAGTATTTTGGCAACGATCGTCACCAGAGTGAGATTGACCGAGCGCTGATCCACCAAGGCTTTAAGCTTCCTCAAGATGCTTTTGCACAAGTGAGTGTAGGGCAGATCAAAACGGATTATCTAGGTGGTACGGGTGAGCTGCGCTGGCAGTCGCCTGAGGGGACCCACAAATTTGGCTTAGAGGCCTCTTATTATGAACACAAGGACAACAGCAATGCGCGCAACGCAACGCCTGTTCTTGCACATTATCGTTATTATTTCGACCAGTATGATTGGGCCCTAGAGGCGAATGCTGGTGAATATTGGGCTGGTGATACAGGTTTTAAAATCACGAGTAAACACTGGTTCGGTGATACGGCAGTAAGCATCTTCTTTGAGCACACAGATAGCAGCTTTGCTGGGCTGAACATTGCTCTGCCTCTGACCTTCAGAAAAGACATGGCACCAGACCCAATTCAGATTCGCGGTATCGAACAGTGGACGTGGGGCTACCGCACCATGGTTCGAAACGAGAATAACTTCCTTGACGGCACCCTTGTGCAGGAAGTGGATCTACAAAATCGTATTGATCGAAATTACTACAACCGAGATAGGCTCTCTGCGCGTTATATCAACTCGAATTTAGAAAGGCTTCGAGACGCCTACCTGCTGTATCGATAAGTTGTGTAGTTTCAAATTTAATAGGCTAGGAAATAGGGGAAAACAATGATGAAAAAATCATTCTTGGCACTGGCAGTGGTGTCTTCATGCGCGGCATATGCCGCAACTGCACAAGAAACGAACCCGACTTTTTACGTTGCTGCACAAGTGGGTGGCAGTAGTGTAACGGATATGGATAGAACTGCGACTCAAGGTACAGGTATCGACAAAAACACAACAGTGTGGGGTCTATATGGTGGCTTGAAATTCGACACTGTGCCATGGCTAGCCCTTGAGGTAGGTTATGTTGATCTAGGTAAGATCAAGTTTGATAACGCGAACGCAGATTTCCAAGCTTCTGGCTTTGATTTTGGCGCGAAGTTTATCCACTCGGTGAATGAAAAATTTGACGTATTTGCTCGTCTTGGTGGTATTGCTTACGACTGGGATGCGAATGGCGATGCATGTTGTAGTGATTCGGATGTATCTGCAACCGTTGGTCTAGGTGGTGCATACAACTTCCAAGAAAATTGGAGCGCGCTACTGGATTACAAATTCTACAACAATATCGGGGGCTCTCCTGATTTTCACACATACAACATTGGTGTGCAGTACACATTCTAATTTGGGCTTCCCAATTAAGATTGTGTCTTAAGGGATTGAAATTTTTAAAGGTATAAGCAATGAAAAAAACGATATTAGCAACAATGATCGGTATGGCAGTGCTAACAGGTTGTGAGCGCTCAGATAACCAAAATGAGGTGGCGATTCCAGTGCCACCACCAGCAGCAGAAGAGTTTAATTCACCGCTTTCTATCTTCTTTGAAGGTATGGGTGAAGGCTCGTTAACAGATACAGAAGTTCGCTTCAACTTATCTGGTTCTGCAATTGAGCTTGATGCGCTAGACGTGAGTGGTGCTGAAATCGATAGCACTGAAGGCCGTAATGATACTGAAGTGAAACAGAATAAGTATGTATCTTCTACTGGTGGCTTCATTCTATCTCGTACTGATGCATCAAGTTTAGACGAAATTCAATTAGATCTAGTTGTCTTTGTTGATGGCTACTTCACAACGGGTCAAACAATCATCATCCCAGCAGCAGCTGACATTCCAGAAGATGGTGCAGGTTTTGTGGTTGTCACTGTTACGCCAAATGTTGTTGATGACTCAGGTGAGTCAACAACAGCCGTTACTGGTAGTACAGAAACCGTTAAAGTAAATGATGACGGTACAGTTGCTGAAGAGATTGTAATCTCTACACCAGTACCTCAAGAGGGTGATAAGAACGAAGAAGCCGTTGCTGGTGGTACCGTTGACCTTGCTATCCCTGCAGGCACGACTCTAAAAGATAGAGAAGGTAATGTGGTTACAGGTCCAATTGAAGCAAACGTGGTTTACTTCTCAAATGAGCCTGTAGGCACGACTGATCTTGATACTGAATCAGCTCTTCTCTCTTTCCCTGGTGGTTTAGCACCAAGTCAGATTCTTGATGAAGATGGTAACCCAGATGAAGAACTCTCAGAGATCACTTTCATTTCAGCGGGCTTCACAGCAATCGAAATGCGTACTGAAGATGGCACCCTTGTAAGGGACTTTGAGCCACCGATTGATCTAACTTTCCAAGTTTCTGCAGAGACAGTGAACCCGGACACAGGTAATAAGGTTCAGACTGGTGAGACTATTCCTGTGTGGTCTTATGATGAGCTTGAAGGTTTGTGGAAAGCTGAAGGTGATGCGGAAGTTGGTGTATTTAACGAAGATTCGAACACCTTTACTGTAACCAAGCAAATCAGCCACCTTTCTTACTACAACCTTGATTATAAAGCTGAGCGTTGTGATGTTGAATTCACGGTTAGAGATTCTGTAACTGAGAACTATAGACCTCGCGTACTATTCGTTCGTGATGGTGGTGGTTGGACTGGTCAAGCTGTAGTGAGTTTTGGCACACATACCTACCGTAATGTTCCTGAAAATGGTGAAGGAACAGTCGCTATTACTAAGTACCGCACAACCAGAGCAGCGAGCTTAATTAAGAGTGCAGTTGATAAAGATGGTAATGCAATCAACGTAAACACTGATGGTACGTTGACAGCAAACTTCTGTAGTTTAGATGGAGCTACATTCACAGTTGAGTCAGAAGTTGTTGATAATGCTGATTACTCTGTGTCACTACAAAGTGTTTGTGAAGGCAATGGTGAAACAACACCTCAGCCAGGTTATGTTCGTTATTACAAAGCGGTTGGTGACCAAAACTACTCTCTGGGTGGCTTCAGCATTGGTAAAGGCAGCACTAGCACATTGAGTCTAGAGCCGGGTACTTACGAGTTCCACGGTGAACTGCGTGGCAATAACTTGAAGGGTGAAACTAAGACGTTTAATCGAGTAGAGCTAACTTCAGGTCAGAACATTGTAGATACACTCGACTTTATGGTCCCAGCATCTGAATGTGTTGTTACCGGCGGCACAGGCGGTAACGGCGGTGGTGGCGGTACTGGTAGCTAATCCAGTATCAAATCCATTCGATTAAATAAAAAGGGAGCAGGCGCTCCCTTTTTATTTGGGTTTTTTTGAGTAAGTTGCTGGGCTTTACCCGTGTTGTAACGTACCTCGTAAGTCAGCTTTTGTATCTCGTGCTGATTAGCGGGGATAAGCCGCTATTTGCTTTCTTTACTGAGAGAGAGGCAATACCAGACGCTGGCACAAGCAATAAGCGTATAGCTCACCAACTCTGTCCCCTCTTCGGCTGTATTTTTGGCTGAACGAGCATACCCACCTTCTAATAAATGCTGCCAAAGATCCCCCATACCGAAAAGACGTGAGAAAACCATGAGCATTGACATGGCACCTAGCATGAGACCGAAGCTTGGGTGCTGCATATATTGGGCTAGTGAGTCGAGAGTGGCTTCACGATGCAGGAATAGGCTGTAATAGCACGCTCCGATAGCGATAATCCAGGCTGGATACTTCCAAAAACCATGGGTGATTTGATCGAATACTCCGTCAAGCTCTCTGATAAGTAAGCAGCTAAAGAAGGCGCTCATCAGAAATAGAAAACTTCTTTGAGCTTGGATTCTTCGGCCAGCGACAAAGAGCATGACAATTAAAAACAGAAGAATAAGGTCTTGGCAGTATTCGATGAGTGAATCCTCACCGGCTTTGCTGTCTAGTAGTCTAACGTCTGCATGTATTACCAATGCAGCTAAAGCGGTAATAGTGAAGCATAAGAAACTTTTCTTTATCAGGCTCAATAGAGGTTGGGGCATAAAGCATCCTTTTTGTATTTATTCCCTATAGTTAGGCTAGAAAAGGACGATGTAAATCTCAATTTTATAATCAGCTTCTTTGAAGCTATGCATTATTTTGTGTGAGTGATTCCTATGATGAGGCTTAGCCTAATAAAATAGGCTAATTCTAGTAAGAGAATTGGTGACTTGAGTCGTCTTGATAAACTCTTGCCATTGTTCACTCTACGTTCACACTATTAATGTTTATAATGCGCGCTCAATCTACAATTTCTATGCATTTTCAAGGACGTCCATGAATCCCCAAACTCATCTGTCGTTAGGCTCATTGTGTGCGTTAGCGCTCAGCAGCTCTGTTTACGCCTCTGATATAGAGCCTCTATTTGAAACCCCTGAATACCTTGAACATACCTGGGTGGACGAGGTGCTTGACGTGTTTGGTGCGGATGGTGAGTTTGATGAGAATAAAACCATCGATATGAGTTACTTGCCAACGGCTTACTACACACCTGAGAAGAAGTTTGGTGTGGGGCTGTTGATGGTGGGCTTGTATCATACCGAGGGCTCAAGTAGCACGGAGCAGCCTTCTTCTTTGGTGGTGAACTCGTTTATCTCTCAGAACAAGTCCTATGGCGTGTCGATTGAGAACATGACCTATTTCAATCAAGGTAAGCAGCGCTTGCTGCTCGATGTTGAGCTGCATAATGAAGCTTCCGTGTATTACGGCAAAGGGATCGCTGCGGGTGATGTGGATAGTAATAAGCATGAGTTCGATGAGATCTTATACTCCTTCAAACCAACGTGGATGACAGCCTTTGGTCATCATTACTACCTTGGCTTAGGCGGTGATGTGACTTATGCCAAGGCGGATAAGCTTGAGCACAGCGAAAGCGGTAGCGCAGTATCGAGTCGTGAACTGCCAAGTGGTACCAGTGCGGGTGTCGTGATATCGAGCATTTATGACTCGCGTGACTATCGCCTGAATGCCAGCAAGGGTTGGCTGTTTCAGTTAGATGCAGGCGTCTATCAAGACTTTGAGAGCGACAATACCTACAGCTTGTATGATGTAGAGTTGGCGAACTACGTGAACCTGAACCCCGTACCAGGCCTTATCGCATGGCAAGTGCAAGGTCAGTTTAGTGAGGGTGACGTGCCTTGGTATGCTTTGCCAGATTTAGGTGGTTCAAGTGCGATGCGTGGGTACATCAAAGGACGCTATCGTGATGATCATATGATGATGGGGCAGGTGGAGTACCGCGTGCCGATTGTTCAGCGCTTGGGAATGGTTTTTTGGGGCGCGGCGGGCAGTGTTGCCCCTTCAGTTTCTGCACTGAGTGATGATATTCTTACCTCTTACGGTACGGGCTTTCGCTTCCGTATCAAAGATAAAATCAATTTAAGAGCAGATGTCGGGTTCGGTCAGAATGAAACCGCCTTCTACCTCAACGTCAACGAAGTATTTTAGGGTAGTGATATGATGAAGTATTGTGCAGTGGGCTGTTTAACACTGCTGACCAGTTTTGCTGTGCAGGCTCAACCGCAGGCTTCATCAACTCCTCAGGGTGCAGTGCAATCTTGTGAGAAAACGGCGTACTACCATATTTATCTGAGTGGCATTCGTACCGGCTACATGAATCGCACAGAGTTCTGGGAAGGCACGAATGCGACAGTGACTTCACAAAGTAAAGCCAGCATCTTGGGTATTGGCACTCAATATGACCAAGAGGCGACACTGACTTGGTCGGAATCGAGTGATAGCTGGCTGACGACTTCATTCCATCAAGTGGTGTCTGGCTTTAAGAGCCGTGACATGAAGGTGAGCTTTTCTGATGATGGTAGCGAAACGCAGGTCGATCTTAATGGAGAAGTGACTGAGTATCAAAATAATGGTGAGCCGCTTCGAGACGTAGATACCCTGTCAGTACAGATCCGCCAGCATGTGTTGGATGGCGATAAGTCGTTCTCATTAACTCGCCAAGCAACGGATGGCCCAGAGCCGTATAACTACGAAGTACGAGAGTTGACCACTATTAAACTCGATAAATGGGGTGAGATAGAGGTGATTCCTGTTAAGCAGACTGGGGAGGAGCGTATTACGTTTTGGTATGCCCCGTCGCTCGATCATCAGCTGGTTAAGGCGCGTTATCATGGTTTTTTGCTGCAGGGTGGGGCGGAGCTTCAAAGGTATGAAAGCAGTTGTGAGGGTAAGTAACGGTATTGCTTTGAGTGTTGTGAACACTTTGAGTAGATGCTGAAACGAGTTCAGCATGACGGTGTGGGGCGGCATGGTAAACTCTTGAGTACAGCAATGCTAAACCTGGTTGAATTGCTATGACTTAGCCAAATGATAGTAATGTCGTCACCCTGAATTAGGGCCCTTAGACACATGAGTTCGTCACCCTGAATTTATTTCAGGGCCTGCTTATCGCGAGTTCTGTCCCTAGATTCTGAAATAAATTCAGAATGACAGATTTAGGGCGCTTATGCTCAAATAAGTGCGTCACCCTTAATTTATTTCAGGGTCTACTTACCACGTGCACCAAGTCACAAATTATCAACGCTCTATGTCGCTTAAGGGTGAAATCCACTGACACCTGTCGCGTTTAAAGTCGCATAAGTAAATCCCATGCCAACCTAATCCATAATCAAACCTCAGCAATCAATATGGATAGAGCGATGGAGAAGCCCCCCTTCGTATACATGATGGCATCAGCAAATAGAAAAGCGCTTTATATTGGTGTCACTACCAATTTACAGGGAAGAGTGTGGCAGCATAAGAACGGTGTCGTTGATGGATTTAGCAAAAAGTACCAAACCCACCGACTTGTCTTCTTCGAACAGTATCAGGATATCATTGCTGCCATTGCACGTGAAAAGCAACTAAAGAACTGGCATCGACAGTGGAAAATAACCTTGTTGAGCAACGAAACCCGCAATGGTTGGATTTATCGCTCGGCTTTTAAAGCAGCTGCTTCAATAGCCCATCCGCCTTAACGCGCTTAATCTTGCGAATCAATCGCTGTGCCGACTCCGGATAGTTCTCAATCTTCTCTACTTGCTTGTAAGTGCAAATTAGCTGCGTGTGCTCGAGGATCTGTTCGCGCTCAGCCTCTAACTTATCGTTGAGGAGGTGGTAGTGATCTTGAATTAGGATGGCGTTTTCTAGATCCAGCTTCCAAGCGCGTGGGTTGATGTTGTTACCTGTGATCAGCATGTAGCGCTTATCAATCCACATCCCTTTTAGGTGATAGCTGTTGGCATCGTGTTTCCAGAGGCGAATCGATAACTTGCGGCTAGCGATGTGTGACTCGTTGGCTTTGGCAAAGCGGCGTAGGTTCATCTCGTAGAGATATGGCACACCACCGATGGTTTTGAACTCTTCTTCTGGTGAAATGAAGAAATCGTTCGCCGTTTTATCACCCACTACGATCGTCACTTGAACGCCACGCTTGAGGGCTTTACGCACTTCTTTTGCCACACTGCGTGGGAAGTTGAAGTATGGCGTGCAGATGAACACTTCATCTTTGGCAGAAGCAATCAATTGAGTGATGGTTTTATTAAGCTTGTTGCGCTTGTTGCCTAGGCCAACTAGAGGTGTGATAGCCACATGTCCAGAGTCGACCTCTTGCGATGTGAACTGGTATTCCGAGCGCGCGAGTGCCGAGCGGAACTGGCGAATATCAGACTTAATCTCTTTGGTTTGAGGCTTACTTGCACTGGTCAGATCGTTCACTGCAGGATGGTCAATCATTTCGGTTTGCACGAAGTTCACCATGCTGTCAGCAAGCGCTTGGTGCTTGAAGATATGGTAACGGTCGTAGCGATAGCGCTCTTCTTGGTGAAGATAGATGTTGTTGAGGCTCGCACCACTATAGATGACTTCATCATCAACCACATAGCCTTTAAGGTGCAGTACCCCAAATACTTCACGACCACGCACAGGAATGCCGTAAACCGGCACTTTGTGCTCATGGTTATTGGCATATTGCTTGTACATCTGCGCATTGCCTTCTGAGCTTTCAGCGCCAATAAGGCCACGTTGTGCACGGTGCCAGTCAACACAGACTTTGATATCTAACTCTGAGTCACGCTGTTTTGCAGCATACAGCGCATCCATAATTTCACGCCCAGCTTCATCATCTTCCAAGTACAGAGCGACCAAATAAATGCGCTCAGTTGCCCCAGCGATAGCTTCAAGTAACTTCGCCTTGAAGGCTTTGGCCGAATGCAGCACATCAAAGTGCTCCGGCGCGATAGCGAGGGTTGGAAGTTGTGAAAGTAGATTGCGAGTGACCATCATGGTGTCAGTGTTACCTATCTGTATGCAAAATTGCGAACACTGGATATTAGCAAATTTCTATTTCCCAAGTATAGAAATAGCGCACAGAAGGGGGGAACAAATGTAACTGGGTGTGAGGTTCATGCCTATTATGCAGCTTTGAATAGTGGGGAATGGCTGTTGAAGTTGTCCTACCCGAAATCGTCATCCAACACCAAAGATGTCTTCCTGAACATGTTTCAGAATCTACTGACCACGCGCTAGAAGTTTGTCGCCAATCCTACCTAGATGCTGAAATAAATTCAGCATGACGAATATGAGCCAAACTACCAATGGACGTCATCCTGAACTTGTTTCAGGATCTACTGACCACGCACAAGATGTCAGTCGCTAGCCCTACCCAGATTCTGAAATAAATTCAGAATGACAGTTGTTGGGTTCATTATATTAGGTGCTTTCAGCCTGATACTTAATACAAAAACAAAACGCCCAAACCACAGAGTGATTTGGGCATTTACCTATCAATTGGCTTTGCGGTTAAAACAGCTCTTCACCGTCGCTATCTGAGTAAATATCGCCAGAGCTACCACTTCTTACGAAGTCTTTTGGCTCTGTACCTTCTTCAAAGTACTCAAACATTGACGTGCCATCGAATTGGTTTGTCAGCAAGCCGCTGTCGCGGTCAATGCGCACGCGCACAATATTTTTCGGGATCGCTTTGCGCTCTTGTGGTACGCCTTCTAGTGCAACACTCATGAAATCGACCCATGCAGGTTGTGCGGTTCTCGCACCAGCTTCTGCGCCAGTTACTTGGTCTTTGCCGAGGTTTCTGTTGGTAGAGGTACGACCTAGTTTGCGGGTGTGAGTATCAAAACCCACCCAAGCCGTCGCGACGATACCTGGGCCGTAGCCATTATACCAAGCATCTTTTGAGTCGTTGGTGGTACCGGTTTTACCACCGATATCGCGACGTTTTAGGCTTTGTGCGCGCCAGCCAGTACCATTCCAGCCAGTACCCTCGCGCCAGTTACCGCCACCCCATACGTTGCTGTACATCATCTCGCGCATCAAAAAAGCCGTTTGCTCTGAGATCACTTGTGGTGCGTATTGTGATTCTAAGTCTTGCTCTTGGAACTCGTCATCGACAGCGGTTGTGCAGTTTTCGCGACAGATGGTCTGTGGCTCTGCTTGGAACTCAAGATCGCCATAAGGGCCTTCTACGCGCTCGATGTAGTAGGGCTCAACATAGTAGCCTCCGTTCACAAATACCGAGTAACCTTGTGCCATCTGAACTGGCGTTAAGCTGCCCGCACCTAGAGCGATAGTTTCAGAGCGAGGCAGGTCAGCCTTATCAAAGCCAAATCGTGTCAGGTAATCACGTGTTTCATCGAGGCCTACATCACGCAGCACGCGCACAGCCATAACGTTCTTCGATTGTGCTAGACCAATACGTACACGAGTCGGACCGGTGTACGTCGGTGGTGAGTTTTTAGGGCGCCACGCGGTGCCTTGACTCTTGTCCCATTGGTTGATTGGTGCATCGTTCACGAGCGTTGCGAGGGTCATACCGTTATCCAGTGCCGCTGAGTAAACAAACGGCTTGATACTGGAGCCTACCTGACGTACTG
Source organism: Vibrio astriarenae (assembly GCF_010587385.1). NCBI lineage: Bacteria > Pseudomonadati > Pseudomonadota > Gammaproteobacteria > Vibrionales > Vibrionaceae > Vibrio > Vibrio astriarenae. The sequence goes on along the minus strand of NZ_CP047475.1, from coordinate 2,862,104 downwards.
ATTGCGTCGCGCGGTTGAACTTGTTGTGCACAAAGTTAAAGCCGCCAACCAGTGACGTCACTGCGCCATTTTCTGGATTCATTGCTACAAAGGCGGTGTTGGCTTCAGGAACTTGGCTCAGGCGCCAAATCGATGCCGGCTCTGGGTTTTCTTCAGTTGCCGCTTGTTCTTTCTCGCGAACCCACACCATCTCACCAACGGTCATGATCTCTGACGCTGTTTTCGGTGCAGGGCCTTGGCGGTCATCGTTGATAAATGGACGAGCCCACTTCATCTCATCCCAGCTGATGGTTTGCACACCACGGGTCTTAACCTGAACTTCCGCACTATCGTCATTTACCGCAGTCACCACGGCAGGGCGCAAGTCGCCGTAGATTGGGTGCGGGCGCAGGAAGCGATTGATTTCATCGCTCGACAGCGGCGCTTGCCCTTCTTTCCAAGCGTTTTCTCGAGCACCGCGATAGCCATGTCGCTCGTCATATCCGAACAGGTTTTCAATCGCAGCGGTATTTGCAGCCTCTTGCAGTTTTGAATCTACCGTGGTGTAGATGTTCATGCCTGAGGTGTACGCCTCTTCTCCATAGCGCTCTACCATCCAAGCACGTGCAAGTTCTGCAACGTATGGCGCACGCAGCTCAATCTCGGCGCCGTGATACTTAGACAGTACCTCCTCATTGCGCGCTGCATCATGCTCAGCTTGAGTGATGTAGCCTTCTTCAAGCATACGCATCAAGACGATATTACGGCGGCTGGTGGCACGCTCTGGAGAGTAAATAGGGTTCATGGTTGACGGAGCTTTTGGCATGCCTGCTAGCGTTGCGATTTCTGACAGACTCAAATCTTGCAGGTCTTGACCGAAGTAGGTTTGCGCAGCCGCGCCAAAGCCGTATGAGCGGTAGCCAAGGAAAATTTTGTTGATGTAGAGCTCAAGGATCTCTTCTTTTGTCAGCAACTGCTCAATCTTCATCGCCAAGAAGATCTCTTGGATTTTACGCATGATCTTCTTCTCATTAGATAGGAAGAAGTTACGCGCAAGCTGCTGAGTGATGGTACTCGCACCTTGCTTAGCACTGCCTGACATCGCCACGACGACGGCGGCACGCGTGATACCGATCGGGTCAACACCGTAGTGAGTGTAGAAACGGCTATCTTCGGTAGCGATGAGTGCGTCAATCAGCTCTTGTGGAATGTCTTCAAACTGCACAGGAATGCGTTTTTTCTCACCGAATTGCGCAATCAGTTTGCCGTCTTGGCTAAACACCTGCATCGGGGTTTCGAGTTCGACGTGACGTAGTTCATCTACGTTAGGAAGGTCTTTTTCCACATAAAAATACATGGCAAAAATTGCACTGACTCCAAGAATCATGCAAACCAATGTAAATACAAACAGTCGCTTTATGAATTTCACCGAAAAATCCTTGATTTGTTAAGGCTGCCAATAAGCAAACCCTTGTACTCTAAGCCAAAAACCAGCTCTTTGCTAATTATCGCTCAAATTAGCAACAAAAGGAAAATAGTTGATGGTCTACTAAGGGAGCACTAGAGCATGGGTATGTCACTGATCACGGGTATAGATATCGGCCGCTATAGTATCAAGGCTGTCGTCGTAAAGCCCGAAAAACAACACTTTACCATTGTGGCTTTTCATGAGCTCCCCGTGAGCGACGCCGTATTTTCCGATAACCACACACTTAATTATCAAGATAGTGTCAAGAAACTTAAAGATCTAAAGAAAATGTTGCCGTGGATGAGTCATGAGGCGGCGATGGCCATTCCTGACAGTACGGTGATCAGTAAAGTGCTGCAAATTGATGCGTCGACCGATGATGCTGAGCAAGAGTTTGCGATTCATCAGGCCTTCTCCTACCAATCTCCTTTCTCTATTGAAGAACTGCGCTTGGATTATGTGGCAGCCAGTACAACGGGTCCAAGCTCTACCAAGGCCTTTCAAGTGTTCGCAGCCAAGCGAGAGGTGATTGAATCACGGCAAAGAGCAGCAATTAAAGCTGGCTTTAAGCCACGTGTGATGGACACGCAAGCGCATGCATTGGCAAGGGTGTACCAGCAAGCGGCCGAGAAAACTCACAAGTCAGGTTGGCTGCTGGTGGATGTTGGTCACGTGCAAACCACCTTATGTCTGGTGGGAGAGGCGGTGGTTCATAAGGAGTTTGCCTTTGGCACCCACTCTGCGCTCAGCCAAGAGCAAGCGGTAACGGGTGATGATGGGTTTGTTCGGCAGCTAAGTGAGCGTCTGCGCCGGCAGATTCAAATGCTGCCGATGGCTTCAGGCCAATCTATTCAGGGGATTTGGCTAACGGGTGGCGGTGCGTATCTGGCAATGATTGAAGAGCACCTGTCGAACGCGCTGGGCTTACCTTGTGAAAAGCTCGCACCTTTGTCGTTAGCCTCGGTTAAGCCCAAATTATGTGAGCAGGCGATGCAAGGGCAGCATCAGTATGCGGTGGCTTTGGGGGCGGCACTGGGCGCTTATGAGTGGGAGAGCCAACACTATGCTACCTAGCATCAACATACTCCCATGGCGGGAGCAACGCAGAGAGGCGCATCGCCAGCGCTTTTTCCAATCAGTCGTATTGAGCTTAGTGGTGGCCTTTGGTTTGCAGTTTGCGCTGGGGCGTTATGCCGAGCAGCAACAAAGACAGCAGCAGACACGTTTAGACTATTTGAATCAACAGATTGTAAAGGTAGACAAACGTATTGCCGCGATGAAGGTGAGTGAAAAAGAGCATCAAGCACTGCTGACTCGCCTAGAAGTTGTTGAGACATTGCAGCGCCAGCGCAATAAAACCACCGATTTTATGAACCTAATGCCAACGCTAATCCCCGAAGGGGTCTACGTCGACAAAATCAAGATGAATGGTGTGCTGGTTGAGGTAACAGGCATCAGTGATAGCACCGCTCGGCTGGCGACGATGCTCGATAGTTTGGAAAAATCACCGCAGCTAAACAATGTTGAAATGCATTCGATTGTTCATGACAAGCCGCGCTTTGGCAAAAAGTATCAAACCTTTAAGGTCTCTTTTGAGCTCGCACAGGATGCTGATACAGCCAGTGTATTGCCTCGCTTTCATGCAGAGGAGGTGAGACGCTATGGTTGATATACACGACCTTGAATTGGATGAGATGCCTGACTGGCCGCTATGGGCACAACTGGTGATTCTTGTAGCGTTAGTATTGACCCTACAAGGCGTCGGCTATTGGTTTTATCTCGCCTCTAAACATGAGCAACTCGCCCATTTAAAGCAGCAAGAGCAGACACTGAAAACAACGCTGAGGATCAAAGTCAATAAAGCCGCTGCACTACCTAAAATTCAGGCGCAGCTAGAAGAGCTTAATCAGCGTTATGATTACCTATCGCGTCAACTTCCATTGCAAAAAGAGTTAGCGAGCATGCTGGCCTCGGTAAATGAGAGGGGACTCGAGAGCTCACTCACCTTTACTCGAATTGATTGGGGGGAGAAGCAGAGCCATACCTTTCTATACCGCTTGCCCCTTAATATCGAGTTGACTGGACATTACCATGATATTGGCGCCTTTTCTCAAGCTATTGCACAGCTGCCGAGGATCATTCATTTCGATGACGTGGATTGGCAGCGGGTCAGTCAAGAGAGCAGTACATTGCACTTTCGAGTGCGAGCTTACACCTATCAGTTTAAGCCCGAGGTACGCGATGAAGAGTAATTGGCCTACCATGATCCTTTCCACTTTATTGCTGCTCGGCTGTAAGGCAAATCAAGAATCTTTGCATAATTACGTGCAGCAAATTGAGCAAAGCGCCTCTAGTCAAATTCAGAGCTTAGCCCCCGCGATGAGCTTCCAGGCTTCCCGTTACTCACAGCAAGAACCCCGACAACCTTTTGTGCTGCCTCAGGCGGCACTTGTTGTTGATCAGCCCTTGGCGCGTCGTGATTGCTGGCAGCCGACCCCGCGACATAAAAGCGGCAAGCTAGAGCGTTATCCACTGCAAAAACTTAAGCTACGCGGAATGATGGGGAGCGAGGGTGATTTGTCAGCTTTGGTACAGACGCCACAAGGAGATGTGGCAAAGGTTCGTGCTGGACAATATATCGGGTTAAACAACGGCAAGGTGACATCAGTCAGTAGCAATCGACTAGTGATTAAAGAGACTCTGCCCGATGGCTTGGGGTGTTGGAGCACCCGTATGGTCACACTCGCATTGAAATAGATTTGGCCTATGGCTGTGAAATGAAACTAAGGATGAGTTGTCATAATGAAGAGCTATTTTCACCGTATCTGTCTTTGTTGCCTTACGGTTTTAGGGATGCCGCTTGCAATGGCCAGCGATAGCAATCAACTGCAGAGTATCGATTTTCGTTTAAATGCCCAGCGAGAAGCTCTGCTCATTGTTGAGCTAGCATCACCGTCAGTGGTGGTGGATCTACAGCGAAAGAGTGATGGACTGAATATTGAACTGCTGAAAACCGATGTCAGTGATGACCAATTGTATCTGCTCGACGTCAAAGATTTTTCCACGGCTGTCGAGACAATAGAGGTGTTTCGCAATGAGCCAAGCACGCGCCTATTGGTGTCGATTGAGGGGAATTATCACTATGACTATCGCTTAAAAGGTCAATATCTGGAAGTCACGATAGGGGAGGAAAAAGAGCTGCAGGTATTTACCCCGAGTGCGTTAGACAAAGAAGGCAAGCTCATCTCGATTAATTTTCAGGATATTCCTGTGCGCAATGTCTTGCAGCTGATTGCCGATTACAACGATTTCAATCTTGTCGTCTCGGACTCAGTCGCTGGTAATCTGACTCTTAGGCTTGATGGCGTGCCTTGGCAGCAGGTGCTAGAGATTATTCTGCAGGTGAAAGGGTTAGATAAACGGGTCGATGGCACTGTTATCTTGATTGCCCCAAAGGCTGAACTTGATTTGCGAGAGCAACAACAACTGGAAAAGGCACGCCTTGCCGAAGAGCTCGGTGAGCTTTCGTCTGAAATCATCAAAATTAACTTTGCTAATGCTGCCGATATCGCCGATATGATTGGTGGGGAAGGGGCGTTCAGTATGCTTTCTGAACGTGGGTCAATCAGCATTGATGATAGAACCAATTCGCTGCTTTTGCGTGAACTGCCAGACAATATTGGGGTCATTCGCGAGATTGTCAGCTCGCTGGATATACCGGTTAAACAGGTGCAAATTGAAGCGAGGTTGGTCTCTATTAACGAAGGGGACATGGATGAACTTGGCGTCCGCTGGGGCTTTACCTCCACCAATGGTCACAATACCGTTGGTGGGAGTATTGAGAGCAACCTGTTCCAAAAGGGTTTGTTGGATGAGGACACCCTGCCGATTGAAGACTTCCTCAACGTAAACCTAGCAGCCACATCTGCCAACGCCTCATCCATTGCGTTTCAGGTCGCCAAACTCGGCTCAGATACCCTGTTGGATTTAGAACTCTCTGCGCTACAACGGGAGTCAAAAGCCGAAATTATTTCGAGCCCACGCCTTATCACCACCAATAAAAAGCCTGCTTATATTGAGCAAGGTACAGAAATTCCTTATCTAGAGTCCTCTTCTAGCGGAGCAACAACGGTCGCCTTTAAGAAGGCGGTGTTGAGTTTAAAGGTGACGCCGCAGATCACGCCGGATAATCGTTTGGTGTTGGATCTGAGCGTCACTCAAGACAGACCGGGTGAAGTGGTGAAAACAGGCACGGGTGAGGCGGTTGCCATTAACACTCAACGTATTGGTACGCAGGTATTGGTCAATAATGGTGAAACCGTGGTGCTGGGTGGCATCTTTCAGCACAGCGTGACCAACTCTACCGATAAAGTGCCTGTGCTTGGTGATTTGCCGTTGTTTGGTACCCTGTTTAAACGTACCTATGAACAGGTCGGTAAGAGTGAGTTATTGATCTTTGTTACCCCGAAAGTGGTGATTCAATAACGGATGCTTATATCAATAAGGCGATTAATTTCTAGTGGCAGAAAAATAAATTTGCATTAGTGGCATCAGATCTAGATAATTTCGGGTCTTATCACGTCTGTCTGTGAGGAATTGGTGCTACAAGAGGGCAATATGCGAGCTCTTCTAAAGAGGGTTCTTGTAGCAATGTCATTGATTTTAAAGATGTAAGTTACTGCTAACATGGCTGAAAAACGAAACATATTTCTTGTTGGTCCTATGGGCGCGGGCAAAAGCACAATTGGCCGCCACCTAGCTCAACAATTACACATGGAGTTTATTGACTCCGACACGGTTATCGAAGAACGCACTGGTGCGGATATCGCATGGGTATTTGATGTTGAAGGCGAAGACGGTTTCCGTAAGCGCGAAGAAACAGTGATCAACGATCTTACTCAAGAGCAAGGTATCGTATTAGCCACTGGCGGCGGTTCTGTAATCAGCAAAGAGAACCGTAATCGTCTTTCTGCTCGCGGTATCGTTGTTTACCTAGAAACGACTATCGAAAAGCAGCTAGCGCGCACTAACCGCGACAAAAAGCGTCCACTTCTACAAACGGACGACCCGCGTGAAGTGCTTGTATCGCTAGCCGACGAGCGCAACCCACTTTATGAAGAAGTGGCGGACTACACGGTACGCACTGACGATCAAAGTGCAAAAGTGGTAGCCAACCAGATCGTAAAAATGCTAGAAGAACGTTAATACGTTTAATTTCTAGCGGAGAACAACCATGGAACGGATTACGGTCGAGTTGGGGGAGCGAAGCTACCCAATCTCAATTGGTGCCGGATTATTTGATGATCCGGCTCAACTCTCTTTCTTATCTTCTCAAGCACCTGCAAAACAAAAGGTTGTCGTGATCAGTAATGTCACTGTTGCGCCTCTATATGCAGACCAAGTGCTTGCACTTCTGGAACAACAAAACTGCGAAACAGCGCTACTGACCTTACCTGATGGTGAGCAGTACAAGAGCCTGGACACGTTCAACCAAATCATGGATTTCTTCCTCGAAGGCAGCTACGCCCGTGATGTCGTGGTTGTGGCCCTTGGTGGCGGTGTGATCGGTGATCTCGTTGGCTTTGCGTCAGCCTGCTATCAGCGCGGTGTAGATTTTGTTCAAATCCCCACCACCTTGCTATCACAAGTTGACTCATCAGTGGGTGGCAAAACGGCGGTCAATCACCCTCTGGGTAAGAACATGATTGGCGCGTTCTATCAGCCGCAAGCCGTTATTATCGACACCAACTGCTTAAAGACATTGCCTGAGCGTGAATTTGCAGCTGGCATTGCTGAGGTGATCAAGTACGGCATCATTTACGATGCGGACTTCTTTGTTTGGCTCGAAGAGAACCTAGAGCGTTTGTATGCCTTAGATGAGCAAGCGCTAAGCTACGCTATTGCACGCTGCTGCCAAATAAAGGCGGAAGTGGTGGCCCAGGATGAAAAAGAATCGGGTATTCGAGCTTTACTTAACCTTGGGCATACCTTTGGTCACGCGATTGAAGCAGAGCTGGGTTATGGTCAATGGTTGCACGGTGAGGCGGTGTCTGCTGGAACCGTGATGGCGGCCAAAACGGCTCTGATGCAAGGTCTTATCGAACAAGCGGATTTTGAACGCATTGTGAATTTATTGAAGCGCTCAAAACTGCCGGTTCAAACGCCTGACTCAATGACATTTGATGATTTTATGACTCATATGATGCGTGATAAAAAGGTGCTCGCAGGTCAATTGCGCCTAGTATTGCCAACCTCTATCGGAACTGCCGAAGTGGTTAAAGGCGTGCCTGAAGATGTCTTGGAACAAGCCATCGAGTTTTGCCGTCAGGTATAGTCGATTTTCATTATCTAAGTTATAGCGAGTAGGGCGGTCAACGCGATGAGAGATTCTCGGGTGTTAGAACTGGATTCACAAAGAGAGCTTCTAGAGCGACTCTCTTTACTTACTCGCTTTGGCTCAAACCTTGTGGTTGTCGGTGGTACGCCTGGCTCTGGTAAAAGTTGGTTAGCGCAGCGATTTTTAGAGACCTGGTCACAAGAAAAAAACCAAGCACTATTGTTGTGTCACCCAAACCAAACCGAAGACCAGCGGCGAGCTTCTCTAATGGAGCAGTGGTTTCCTAAGAAGGGTTTCTACACCAACACGTCTCTTACTGATAATCTTGAGCAAATATTAGATGGAGAGTCGTGCGATCTCATTTTAGTCATCGATGACGCGCATTTACTTTCAGAACAGCTGCTTAGTGAGCTATGGTTACTGTGCGTCGCCGCAAATCAATGCAGTCACTGGTCTGTTAACGTTGTATTGATGGTACACAATAACAGTGTGAACCCGTTATTGAAGCGTTTGAGCTATGGTCAAGAGCTTAAACCTATCGAGTTGGATATTGATCTGCTCTCTGATTCAGAGGCAGAGCGTTTCTTTGAGTATTTAGTCATGCGTTATGTTGAACCGGATATGGAAAAGCAGGTTCGACAGTCATTTGAGAAAGTGACGCGCTATCCGGGAGAGATTATGGCACTCGCAGAGCAGAAAAAAGAGAAGAGAGTTATTGTGCGTTCGATCGTCGGATCGCCGCTCAACCTCGCTCTTATTGTCTTACTGTTTTTGGCTTTGATTGCTGGTGGTTACTGGTGGTTAGGGCAACAAAACTCTCCTGATGACAGCCGCGCACGCATTGAATCACTGGTAGAGCAAACCGTGATTCCAACGCTGCCAGAGTCCTCTGCAGTCACGAGCAACACTGGTTCGATCAGCGACCCTACGTTTTCAGAGGCCGTGGATGACAGTGCTTCACTGACTCCAGAAGTAACAGACTCCACCGCCACCGTCGGTATTGACGATAGTGAACGCCGCGTTGTGATCACCTCTGATGTGGTGGATGCTCTGCTTGATGAAACCGCAACAGCCGAGCCAATCCCGGAACTGCAAGAGCTTGAGGAAACGGTTATTCAGGAGGTTGTGCCTGAGGAAACCTCGATTGCTACGCCCGATCTCGCCCCAGTGGAGCCGGAGGTAGTGGAGCAACCACCGCAAACCCAGATTAACTTCTCTTTCGCTCGCGAAGAGCTACTTGCCTATTCACCTCGTAGCTACACGCTGCAATTGGCCGCACTTAACTCACTAGAAGAGGTGCAGCAGTTTATTGATGCTTATCCTGTGGAGGGTGAAGTGCGCATTTACCCAACGTTACGTAACGATGTGAACTGGTTTATCGTAACGTTTGAAAACTACCCAACCATACAGGCTGCGCGTGATGCGGTCTCGAGTTTACCCAATGATGTCCAGCAACTGAGTCCTTGGGCGAAGGCGATGGCACAAGTTCATCGTGAAATCGAAAGCACAAACTAATCCTAAGGTTACTTAGGGTGGTAAATATGGTACATTCCGCAGCCTAATTTTTAAGTGTCAGAAAATACAACAGAGCAGTAGATGAAAAAGCAGCGCGCCTTTTTAAAATGGGCTGGTGGAAAATATGGTCTAGTTGAAGACATTCAACGTCACTTGCCACAAGCGCGTAAGCTCGTCGAGCCTTTTGTTGGTGCGGGCTCCGTGTTCCTCAATACGGACTATGATCAGTATCTGCTTGCTGATATTAACCCTGATCTTATCAATCTCTATAACCTGCTAAAAACCGATGCAGAGCTGTATATCTCTGAATCGAAGCGTTGGTTTACCCCAGAGAACAATCGCAAAGAAGCCTATCTTGATATTCGCGCTGAGTTTAATAAAACCGATGACGTGATGTATCGCTCGTTGGCCTTTCTCTATATGAACCGTTTTGGCTTTAATGGTCTTTGCCGTTATAACAAGAAGGGCGGTTTTAATGTGCCTTTTGGTTCTTACAAGAAGCCGTACTTTCCTGAGCAAGAGCTTGAGTTTTTTGCTGAGAAAGCCAACAAGGCCACGTTTGTGTGTGAAGGGTATGTTGAGACGTTCAAACGCGCTCGCAAAGGTTGCGTAGTGTATTGCGATCCACCTTATGCCCCGTTATCCAATACGGCGAACTTTACCTCTTACGCAGGCAATGGGTTTTCATTGGATGACCAAGCGGCACTGGCTGATATTTCAGAAAGGACCGCACTAGAGCGCGATATCCCTGTTCTGATTTCGAACCACGATACCACGCTAACTCGCCGTCTATACCATGGCGCGGATCTCAATGTGGTGAAAGTGAAGCGCACCATCAGCCGCAATGGCGCAGGGCGCAACAAAGTCGATGAACTCCTCGCGCTGTACAAAGCAGCACAATAAACTCCTCAATTAATCGTTTGCTCTCATACCTCGGTTAGGTAGAATGGCGCGCAACTGTTAACCGCCGTTCATTCACCGAGGTCCGTAATGAAAGATTTCCTAATTGCTCCTTCTATCCTGTCTGCAGATTTTGCTCGTCTAGGCGAAGATGTTGAAAAAGTACTTGCTGCAGGCGCTGACGTTGTTCACTTTGACGTGATGGACAACCACTACGTACCTAACCTGACTTTCGGTGCTCCTGTGTGTAAAGCACTGCGTGACTACGGCATTACTGCTCCTATTGATGTTCACCTAATGGTGAAGCCAGTGGATCGCATTATTCCAGACTTTGCTAAAGCGGGCGCGACCATGATCACTTTCCACATCGAAGCTTCTGAGCATGTGGATCGTACTCTTCAGCTGATTAAAGAGCACGGTTGTCAGGCGGGTGTAGTACTGAACCCAGCAACACCACTGAGCCATCTCGAATACATCATGGACAAAGTGGACATGATTCTACTGATGTCAGTAAACCCAGGTTTTGGCGGTCAGTCTTTCATTCCAAACACCCTCGATAAACTGCGCGCGGTTCGTAAGATGATTGATGAGTCAGGTCGCGATATTCGCCTAGAGATCGATGGCGGTGTTAAGGTCGACAACATCAAAGAGATCGCAGAAGCTGGCGCGGATATGTTTGTTGCAGGTTCTGCAATCTTTAGCCAGCCAGATTACAAGCAAGTGATTGATGAGATGCGTGCTGAATTGGCACAAGTGAAGTAATCAAGAATCAAAATTTCAGGGAATTTGAATGAACAACATCAAGCTGATTGCTTTTGACTTAGACGGTACATTACTCGATAGTGTGCCTGACTTAGCCGTAGCTGCTGACCAAGCGGTGCAAAAGCTTGGCTACCCGCCAGTGACAGAAGAGCAGGTGCGTGATTATGTTGGCAATGGCGCAGACATTCTTATCGGTCGCTCTCTGAGCCAGAGCTTAACGGTCAATCCAGAGTTATCACCTGAGCTTCGCGCCGAGGCGCGTGAGCTATTCGATGACTTTTATGAAAAGACGGGCCACAAGCTTAGCCATCTGTACGCAAAAGTGACGGAAACCTTGGCTGAATTGCATGAAGCAGGGATCACGCTTGCGCTCGTCACCAACAAACCGTCAAAGTTTGTGCCAAGCGTATTGGCTAAGCATGGCATCGACAAGTACTTTATTGATGTTATTGGTGGCGATACCTTCCCAGAAAAGAAGCCAAACCCAATGGCGCTCAACTGGTTGATGGAAAAGCACCAGGTGACACCAGAGCAGATGCTAATGGTGGGGGATTCGAAAAACGACATTCTTGCCGCGCAAAACGCAGGCTGTTACTCGTTTGGTTTGACCTACGGATACAACCATGGCGAGCCGATCAGCAATGCAAATCCGCACCATGTGGCTGACTGCGTGGGTGAATTAGTTGACCTAGTTTTAGTTTCTGCTGAATAACGACGAAACTACTAGCAAAATACTTGTTAATAAGTACACTGACATAACCGTGTGGGTAAGGCTCACACGGTTTTTTTCATTTTATTAGATTAAGAAGTCAAAGGAATAATCCCTATGAGCAAACCCATCGTATTGAGTGGTGTTCAACCATCAGGTGAACTAAGTATCGGTAACTACTTGGGTGCTCTACGTCAATGGCAACAGATGCAAGATGACTACGATTGCCAATACTGTGTCGTAGACCTTCACGCGGTAACGGTTCGTCAAGACCCGAAAGCGCTGCATGAAGCGACTCTCGATGCACTCGCAATTTGTCTTGCTGTTGGTGTTGATCCTAAGAAGAGCACGCTATTTGTTCAGTCACATGTACCAGAGCATGCTCAACTAGGTTGGCTTCTTAACTGCTACACCCAGATGGGTGAACTGAACCGTATGACGCAGTTCAAGGATAAATCACAGCGTTACGCGAATGACGTAAACGTAGGCTTGTACGACTATCCAGTACTGATGGCTGCAGATATCCTGCTGTATGGCGCACACCAAGTGCCAGTCGGTAGCGACCAGAAACAGCACCTTGAGCTCGCGCGTGATATCGCAACACGCTTCAACAACATCTACAGCCCAGAGCAGCCAATTTTCGAAGTGCCAGAGCCGTACATTCCAACGGTGAATGCGCGCGTAATGAGCTTACAAGATGCGACTAAGAAGATGTCGAAGTCAGATGATAACCGTAAGAACGTTATCACTCTGCTAGAAGAGCCTAAGTCGATCATCAAGAAGATCAACAAAGCGCAAACAGATACAGAGACCCCGCCGCGTATTGCCAACGACTGGGAAAACAAAGCTGGTATCTCTAACCTAATGGGCCTTTACTCTGCAGCGACAGGCATGAGCTTTGAAGAGATTGAAGCGAAGTACCAAGGTGTTGAGATGTACGGTCCATTTAAGAAGGATGTGGGTCAGGCGTTGGTAGAAATGCTGGAGCCAATTCAAGCGGAATACCGCCGCGTTCGTGAAGACCGTGCTTACCTAGATGCTGTGATGAAAGAGGGCGCAGAAAAAGCGTCAGCGCGCGCAGCGGAAACATTGAAAAAAGCCTATGCGGCTGTGGGTTTTGTTGCCCGTCCATAGTCTTCAATGCAAATACTTCCAAAAGGCCAGCATTGCTGGCCTTTTTTGATCTTGCCTATTAATAAATCACTCATTCCTCCAACCAGTCAAATAAGTTGTCTGACAATTAACCATTCTTGCATTATCCATAGTAATATTGTGGAAAATAGTGCCGCCCATGCTGTCGGGTGAGTACTGATAAAAAGAACAATAAAAAGCTCAGAAAATAGAGCGCACCAGTGCTTAGGAGGCACTTATGATTCAAATTGTGATCGATGGAAAATATCGAGTAGTGGAAGAGGGACTGACACTGCTAGAAGCTGCAAAAGTCTGTGGCGTTGAGATTCCATCTCTTTGCGGTGCTAATAAGACCGACGAAAAAATCCCCTGTGACTTATGTGTGGTTGAAGTTGAAAGCGGCGGCGTAAAGCGCTCGTGTGAACTTGAAGTGTATAACGGTTTGAGTGTAAATACTCAGTCTGACTATTTGAGTGAGCATCGCCGTAAAGCGCTGAACCGCATTATGGAAGATCACTACGCCGATTGTGAAGCGCCGTGCAAAACGGCCTGTCCTGCGGGCGTAGACATCCAATCGTACCTTTACCATATCGCACAGAATGACCATCAAAAAGCGATCGAGGTCATCAAGCGCACTCTCCCTATGCCGCTCTCGATTGGTCGAGTGTGCCCTGCATTTTGTGAAACCGAATGTCGCCGTGGCCTAGTCGATGACTCTATCGCCATTCGCCAGTTAAAGCGCCACGCAGCAGATGCTGACCTTGACGCGCAAGAGGCCTATGTGCCGCCAAAGAAGCCAGACAATGGTAAGCGAATTGCGGTTGTCGGCAGTGGCCCTGGTGGCTTAACGGCAGGCTACTACCTGTCGAATGAAGGCTATGAGGTAACGGTTTTTGAATCGATGCCACACGCTGGTGGTTGGTTGCGTTATGGTATTCCAGAGTACCGCCTGCCAAAGAGCATTCTCGATAAAGAAATAGAACTGATGTGTCGTAATGGCATGCAGGTTGAGTGTGGTAAGAAGTTGGGTGAGGACTTTACTCTTTCTTCTCTGAGTGAAGACTATGATGCGGTGTGTTTGGCGGTTGGCGCGTCAAAAGCGGTAGAGATGCACTACACCGGAAGTGATCTCGATGGCTGCTATTTGGGTGTTGATTACCTAAAAGACTATGTGACAGATAAAAATTACCTGACAGGCAAAAAGGTGGCGGTGATTGGTGGTGGTAATACCGCCATTGACTGTGCTCGTACTGCGGTACGTGATGGCGCAGACACCACTTTGATCTACCGTCGTACTCGAGCTGAAATGCCAGCCGAAGACTACGAGATTGAAGAAGCAGAGCATGAAGGGGTGAAATTTCATTTCTTGACTAACCCTGCAGAGAACATTGCTGATGATAATGGCCGTGTTAGTGCGGTTCGTCTTGAAAAGATGGCATTAGGGCCTGCGGATGCTTCGGGTCGTCGTAGCCCCAAAGCGACGGGAGAGTTCTTTACTGAAGAGTTCGATACGGTTATCGCCGCGGTTTCTCAAAAGCCAGATTTGAGCTTTATGGATGAGGAAACACTGGAAATCCCACTGACTCGCTGGAATACGGCAGATGTAAACCCACAAACCCTGCACACGGGCACCGGCAATATCTTCAGTATCGGTGACTTTCGTCGCGGCCCTGCTACCGCAGTAGAAGCCGTGGCAGACGGTCGCATCGTGGCACAAGCGATTGACCGATTCTTTGACGGTAATATGGATGACGTGCCTGTGACGCCATTCAATGCGCGTAAAGGTAAGTCGGTTAAGCAAGTTGATCCGGAGCATTTCTCTCGCATTCAGAAGGTGGCTCGCAAGATCATGCCCGAGCTCACCAGCGCTCAGCGTGAACAGAGCTTTGCGGAAGTGGAGTTGGGCTTTGACAATGCCGAAGCCATGGCTGAAGCGGCGCGCTGTTTAGAGTGTGGCTGTCAGGCCAACACCAGCTGTGACCTGCGTGACTACTCAACTGAATACCAGGCGACACAGTCCTTTGATGGTGTCGTTGAGATTAAATCTGATGCTGATTGGCAAGCCATGCGCAGTAGTGATTCGCGTCAGAAGTTTGCGGTGGATGATAGCTCAGAGTTCATCGTGTTTGATGCCAACCGCTGTATTAGCTGTGGTCAGTGTGTCCAAGCATGTCGTGAGCAGTCAGTGCATGGTGTGCTGAGCTTTATGACCAATAAAGAGGGGCGTCCAGCCTCTCGCCCTGAGTGTCGTCCTAACTTTGGTCCGAATCAAACTCTGATGGGAGACTCGGCTTGTGTGCAGTGTGGCGCATGTATTCAGGTTTGCCCAACGGGCGCGATGATGGATGGTCGTGACCGAGCGCAAGGTCGAGTTGAGAACCTTAAGGTAGTTGATACCATCTGTACCTACTGTGGTGTCGGCTGTAAAGTCAGCATGCATGTGGATGAAGCCACCAACCAAATCCGTTATGTCAAAGGGGGAGACTCTCCGGTTAACGAAGGCATGCTGTGTGTCAAAGGCCGCTTTGGCTTTGATTTTATCGGTAGTGATGCGCGCTTGACGACGCCACTGATCCGCAAAGATGGTTGGTTGCAGCCAGCGTCTTGGCAAGAAGCCATTGACTTGGTAGCGAGTAAGTTCAGCTCTATCAAGCAGACTTTTGGCAGCAATGCGCTCGCGGGTTTCTCATCAGCAAAAACCACCAATGAAGATAATTACGCATTCCAGAAGTTTATTCGCCGAGAGCTTGGCACTAATAACGTCGATCACTGTGCTCGCTTATGTCACGCCTCAACCGTCACCGGTCTTGAAGCCTCACTAGGTAGCGGCGCGATGACCAACGACATTCCAAGTATCAAGCACTCGGATGTCATCTTTGTTATTGGCTCCGATACCACCGCTGCCCACCCAATTATTGCTTCGCATATCAAGCAGGCGATTCGTCACAATGGTGCACGCTTAGTCGTTGCCGATCCGAAACGTATTGAGCTCGCCGATCACGCGGAGCTGTATATCGCTCAACGCCCGGGTACCGATGTGATGCTGATTAACGGCGTGATGCAGCAGATCATCAAAAACGGTTGGTACGACATGGCGTACATCGAAGAGCGTGTCGATGGCTTTGATACGCTGCTGCAAGAGGTCATGTCTCCAAGTTACTCACTGGATAAAGTCGAGTTGGTCACCGGCATCAAAGCGGAAGATATCTTTGCGATGGCACGTACTATCGGTACAGCCAAGCGCACAGCTGTCTACTATGCGATGGGTATTACTCAGCATACAACGGGGCATGATAATGTTCGCTCTATTGCGAACTTGCAGCTGTTGTGTGGCAACATTGGCATTGAAGGCGGCGGTATCAACCCACTGCGTGGTCAGTCAAACGTACAAGGTGCGTGTGACATGGGGGCGCTACCAAATAACTTCCCGGGCTACCAAAAGGTGTACAACCCGCTTGTACATCAAAAGTTTGCCATTGAGTGGGATGCGCCGCATCTTCCTACTGAAACAGGTTTAACCCTAACGGAAATTATTGATGCAGCGTGCAAGCGTGAAGTACGCGGTCTGTACGTAATGGGTGAGAACCCAGTGTTGAGTGACCCGAACCAAGCACATGTCTTGGAAGGGCTAGAAGCACTCGACTTCTTAGTGGTGCAAGATATCTTCCTCACTGAAACTGCACAGTATGCAGATGTGGTGCTACCGTCTTGCTCCTTTGCAGAGAAGTCAGGGCACTTCACTAATACGGAGCGCCGCGTGCAGCGTCTACATCAAGTGGTCAACCCACCGGGTGAGGCGAAAGAGGATTGGGTGATCATCCAAAAGCTGGCAAATGCGATGGGTGGCAACTGGCACTACAGCGATGTCAGTGAGATAACCAACGAGATTGCGCGTGTGACACCACAATATTCGGGTCTACGTTGGGAGGCCATTCCTGCCGATGGTATGCAGTGGCCGAGTAATAAGAATAACCCTCAAGGTACTCGTATCATGCACCAAACGCAGTTCACGCGTGGTCGTGGTCAGATGGAAGCCATTCCGTTCCGATACGCAGCTGAGATGCCAGATGAGGAGTATCCACTTATCTTGACTACTGGGCGTGTGTTGGAGCAGTTCCACACCGGTACGATGACACGCAAGACCAAAGGTCTGGATAACCTGGCGGGCCCTCGCGCAATGATCAGTGTTGCAGATGCCGAAGCGATGGGGATTGGTAATGGTGAGATGCTGACGATATCGACGCGTCGCGGCACGATAGATATTGCTGCGTTTGTTACTAAGCGAATGCAAACAGGGGTGGTATTTGTGCCGTTCCACTTTGCGGAATCGCCAGTCAACAAGCTGACCAATACTGCGAAAGATCCGCATGCGAAGATACCGGAGTTTAAGGTGGCGGCGGTGAAAGTTGAAAAGAAGGTCACCGAGCCGACGAACTAATCGTCCGGGTTCCAAAATGAAAGCCAGAGCAGTTGCTCTGGCTTTTTTGTCGCTGAATAAGTGAGTTAGTTGATTGCCATTGAGATCACGTAGCCCACACCGGTTGCCGTAACCACACCAATAAATCCAGGCAGTAGGAAACTATGGTTGAGTACATACTTACCGATCTGTGTGGTGCCTGAGCGGTCAAACGAGATTGCGGCGAGATCGCTCGGGTAGAACGGGAAGAAGAAGTAGGCATAACAAGCGGGAAGCACACCAATCAACACTGGTGCAGGGATGCCCATCGCGAATCCAAGAGGGAGCATGATGGTCAGCACCGCTGCTTGGCTTTTCAGGAACACAGACACGACGAACATTGCAATCGCAAAGGTCCATGGGTGTGCAGCAACGATGTCGCTCACCAAGCTGATAAGATACGGTTTGTGGAAACCGATGATGGTGTCACTCATCCACGCAATACCGAAGATGATGATCACCGCCGTCATACCCGCAATGAACACATTACTGTGAACAATCTTCTTCGGCTCAACTTTGGTCACTAGCAAGATGATGGCACCGACAGATAGCATCAAGAATTGAATTGCCACCGACATGTTGACGCCATCGGGAAGGAGCGACAGATCTTTACCAAACATGGCGACAAAGATCACGGTCGCGATACCGGCCAAGAAGATCATCAATCCGCGTTTGGCGGTTGGTGCTATCGCGCCTTCATTGCTACCTTCCTCGATATCAATCAGTTGTGCTTTAAACTCAGGATCTTTGCAGCGCTCAATGAACTCTTGGTCTTTATCGAGATCTTTACCGCGCTTAAGGCTCCACAGACACCCAGTCAACACACCGATTAGGGTGGCCGGAATCGTCACCATCAGAACATTGACCAAGCTGATATCAAGATTGTTGTCAGCAGCGGTAGCCATCACAACAGCGGCAGCAGCGGCGATTGGACTTGCAGTGATACCCATCTGCGAAGCAATCGTCGCCATCGCCATTGGGCGCTCTGGACGGATGCCTTTCTTATAGGCGACATCATAGATGACCGGAAGCAGTGGATAGACAGAGTGACCGGTACCAACGAGCACCGTCAGAGAGTAGGTACAAAGCGGGCCGAGAAAGACAATTTGGTTCGGGTGCTTACGCAATAAGCGCTCTGCAAAACGTACCAAGAGCTTTAGACCACCGGTGGCCTCTAAGGTCGCAGAGGCGGCAACAACGGCGAGAATAATCAGCATCACACTGATTGGTGGGGTGCCTGGAGCGATCCCAAAGACGAAGGCGAGGATAGAGACCCCAAGACCACCAAGTAAACCAAAAGCAATGCCACCGTGGCGAATGCCAATAAATATCACGGTGAGCAATAACAGCATATGTACGTAAAACATGATCGTATCTCCACTGAGTTATTTTTACTCATCGTAGCGGAGAACTCTTAGGGGATATGTGAGCTAACTTGCTTATTGCGTGCCACATTTTTGTCATCTAATGGTTCATTGTTTTTGGTCAAGTTTCGTGACTGACAGGACCTAATTGATTGATATTTGTGATGTTGAGGGAGAAATGAAATGTGGAGGGTGCATTGGGAGCAGTTAAACATCCTTGTTTATTTGTCGGGATTTAATCCACCTTGTCCATTGAGCGTGGCACTTTAGTACGCGTCTTTCTGCGTAGCTGGATTTTTTGGTGTACCCCGCGACGTAGCGCTTTAAACTGATTCTCAGCTTTATCGACACCGAGCAGAATAAGCAGGGCGAAAAGCGTCAGAACAACCGATTGGTGCCAGTAGCCAAGACCAATGGTCATGCCTAGCGCGGCAAGTAACCAAATGATGGCGGCGGACGTCACACCATGAATCTTTCCATCACGAGTCATCATCACCCCAGCACCTAAAAAGCCTACTCCAGTAATGATCTGCCCGAGCACGCGTGCGTGATCCAGGCTGTTCACTGACAAGGACTTTGCCAGGGTCATAAACATATAGGTGCCAGCAATGATCAGGATTGAGGTGCGAATGCCAACAGGTTTGCCTCGCGTTTGGCGTTCAATACCGATCATCAAGCCATTGATGGCACAGCACAGCAGCGCCGCCCATTCAAACGGTGCGATATCGACAATTTGTGAGATGAGATAATCCATACAAGCCCCCTATAAAAAGAGAGCGAGTATGGGGGCAATATCTTGCAGAATTAAACGAAAAATATTTGTCGAGACGACAACTACTCAAGGTGCAGATCGAGCGGAGTTTTGCTTTTTTTACCGCTCTGTTCACGGGTGAGTTTTGGTACGAGGTAGCCTGAGACTTGTTCAATAAGGCCAGCCATGATTTCGCGGGCTCGTTTATCACTGACGTAGAAGTGCGCCGCGCCTTGAACCTTATCCAGCACGTGCAAATAGTAGGGTAGGATACCTGCTTCAAACAGGCGGTTGCTTAGGGCAACTTGCGTATCCACATCGTCATTCACCCCTTTGAGTAGCACGCCTTGATTGAGCAGCGTCACGCCCGCAAGTTTGAGTCCAGCCATTGCTTGTGTCACTTCATGGTCAATTTCGTTGGCATGATTGATATGTGTGACCAAGACCACCTGCAGGCGGGAGCGCTGGAGTGTCGCGCGCAATTCTGGCGTGACCCTTGACGGCAGCACGATTGGGAGGCGGGTATGAATGCGCAGTCGTGTGATATGCTTGATACCTGCAATTTGCTCGATCAGCCATGAGAGTTCATGATCTTTTGCCATTAGGGGATCACCACCAGATAAGATGACCTCATTGAGCTCTGGGTGCTCGGCGATATAGTTGAGACTCTGTTGCCAAACGGCTTTACTGCCCTTGTTGTCTTGGTAAGGGAAGTGGCGACGGAAGCAGTAGCGGCAGTTGATCGCACAGCCGCCCTTAACAATCAAAAGAACGCGATTTCGATACTTGTGTAGCAAGCCGGGTTGCTCATTGTCTTGCTCTCCCAGTGGATCGGTCACATAGCCCTTGGGTTGCTCAAACTCTTCGATAATCGGTAACACTTGACGCAGTAGTGGGTCATGAATGTTGCCTTTTTCCATTCTTTCTACAAAACTCAAAGGCACTCTTTGTGCAAATAAAGAGCGTGCGGCAAACCCTGATTGCCATGGCGTGGGATCAATATCGAGCTGTTCTAGCAGTTTTGTCGGATCAGAGATCCCATTAGCTAGCTGTTTGAGCCAGTTTTGCTCAACAGAATCGACTTTTCGGGTTATGATGTGCGGCATTAAATTTAACTCGAAGAATGGTAAGAGGAAAAAATGGCTACTGTTAGCACGAATGAATTCAAAGGCGGTCTTAAAATTATGCTTGATAACGAGCCTTGTGTCATTCTCGAAAACGAGTATGTAAAACCAGGCAAAGGTCAGGCGTTTAACCGTGTTAAAATCCGTAAGCTGCTTTCTGGTAAGGTTCTAGAGAAAACATTCAAGTCTGGTGAGAGCGTTGAAGTTGCAGACGTACTAGACACAGACCTAGACTACCTATACAGCGATGGCGAATTCTTCCACTTCATGAACGCTGAAACGTTCGAGCAAATTGCAGCTGACGAGAAAGCGGTTGGTGAAAACGCAAAATGGTTGGTAGAAAACAACACATGTATGCTTACGCTGTGGAATGGTAACCCAATCGCAGTAACACCACCAAACTTCGTTGAGCTAGAAGTTACTGAAACTGACCCTGGCCTAAAAGGCGACACTCAGGGTACAGGCGGTAAGCCAGCGACACTAACGACAGGCGCTGTGGTACGTGTTCCTCTATTCATCCAGATCGGCGAAGTGATCAAAGTGGATACTCGTACGGGTGAATACGTAGGTCGTGTGAAGTAATCACGCTACTGTATGTAAAGAAAGGTCGCTATTAGCGGCCTTTTTTCTTATCTATCCCTGTGACACCCTCTTTGTGGTGTGACAGAATGCAATCAATAACTCATTATTTGATTTACGATTTATGACTCAAACATCGTCGCCAGCAACCTTGTCGGTATGGCTCAGCGCCGCAAGGCCAAAGACTCTGCCACTGGCATTAACCTCTATCATTACGGCCAGTGCGCTGGCGTACAGTGAAGGTGCGTTTTCGTTGCCTGTAGCACTGCTGGCCTTGTTAACGGCGACGCTACTGCAAATCTTGTCAAATCTCGCCAACGATTACGGTGATGCGGAAAAAGGCACCGACAACGAGAAGCGCATTGGGCCAATGCGTGCGATTCAATCAGGCGCGGTGAGCTTATCGACCATGCGCAAAGCCATCGCGGTGAACGTAGTGCTCACTGTGATATCGGGCTTGGCTTTGGTGACTTATTCTCTAGATTCGCTGCAAAATGTACTGGTGTTCTGTGGCCTAGGGCTGTTGGCCATTGGAGCCGCCATCGCCTACACCATGGGCTCTAAGCCCTATGGTTATGTTGGGTTAGGGGATATCTCGGTTTTCACCTTCTTTGGTTTACTGGGTGTACTTGGGACCTATTTCTTGCATACCGGAACACTCTCAGTAGTGACGCTTTTACCTGCGATAGGTTGCGGCTTACTCTCTGTCGCGGTTCTGAATGTGAATAACATGCGCGATATCGAAAATGACGCAGAGTGTGGAAAACGCACGGTAGCGGTGAGACTAGGCCTAGATGGGGCCAAGCGCTATCACTATGTTTTGGTGGTGACAGGCATCGCGAGTTTGATGATCACCAACTTGCTGATGGCGACGCCATTTTGGTTGTTAGCGGGCTGGCTGGTCGCACTGCTTGTGACCAAGGAGCATCTTGCGATTGTTCAGCAGGCTAAAGAGCCAAAGGAGCTCGCACCGCAACTCCCACAGATGGTGAAATGCGCCTTAGTATCAAATTTAGTGTTTGTTTTGTTGACTATTTTTACCCTAATTGTGAGCTAGAAAACGGCCTGTCATTGCAATGACTTGTTGACGCGATATACTCGAAATAGGCTCATTTTACGAAGAGAACCGTTATGGAATACAACACCTCCGCGCTATGTGATATCTATCTCGATCAAGTCGATGTGGTTGAACCCATGTTTACCAACTTCGGTGGTTGTGCCTCTTTTGCCGGTCAAGTGACAACGGTAAAGTGCTTTGAGGATAATGGCATTATTCGTGACGTCCTGGAGCAAGAAGGTGAAGGACGTGTTCTCTTAGTTGACGGTGGCGGCTCATTGCGCCGTGCGCTGATTGATGCTGAGCTTGCGGCCTTGGCAGAAGAAAACGAGTGGGAAGGGCTGGTTATCTATGGCTGTGTGCGCGAAGTCGATGAGCTAGAGGATATGAATATCGGCATTCATGCCTTGGCGTCGATTCCCGTCGGTTCATCACAACAAGGTATTGGTGAGATTGATGTCGCGGTTAACTTCGGTGGTGTCACTTTCCTCGCTGAAGACTATGTGTACGCAGACAATACGGGCATTATCTTGTCGCAAGAGCCTCTTGATGTCGATTTCGAGATTGAGGAAGAAGGCCCAGAAGCCTAACGGTTGACTTGCTTGTGCGCTGAACCGCCAGAGGTTTAGCGCATATCTATAGGCTTACCGCACAGTAGCGCCTGCGCAAGTGCAAGGCATACAGATACCCCAAACACCCACCGACAACGTTACCCACCGCAACACCGATAAATATCCCTTCAGCGCCATACCAATAGCCTCCTAGCCATGCACACGGCAGGGTGAATAGGAATAAGCGCATCGCATTCCATTGGAAAGCAAGCAGTGGGCGATGAAGTGCATTCAAGGCGGAGCTTAACATCATCAATATCCCCTGAAAGCCATAGCTGGCTGGCACAATAAGCAGATACTGCCAAAGCAGGTGTTTGACGTGTGCTTCTTGAGAGAATAGCGCTGAAATTGGCACGCTCAGTGGCACCATGATAATAAAAATCAGCAGCTGAAAGACGATAGAGAAGCGCATACTCAGGAACAAACCTTGAAAGCTACGCTGCGGTTGATTCGCGCCAAAGTTTTGCGCCATAAAAGGGGTGAGGGCGGAGGTAAGCGCCATCAGTACCAGAATTAATATTGATTCGACCCGCTGCGCTGCGCCCAACGCAGCAACCGCAGAGTTGCCATACACAGAGAGCATTTTCATTAGGATTGCGCCGGCCAGTGGTGTCATTGCGGTTGAGAATGCTGCGGGTAAACCGACACTTAAGATGGCAACCCAGTCATGAATGATGCGTTTAAGCTTGGGTAGCGAAAGCAGTTTTTCCCGATACTTTAAGACATACAGTGAGGCACACAGTGCCGCTAGCCAACTGATGGCGCTGGCAATCGCCGCGCCCTGAATACCGAGTTCTGGAAAAGGGCCAACCCCAAAAATCAACAATGGGTCGAGTAGACCATTGAGCACGCCCGATAGCATCATAATTTTCGCGGGTGTCTTGGTATCACCCGAGGCACGAATCGCGCTGTTGCCAGCCATTGGAATCACCAGCAGCGGAACGGCGAGATACCAAACCTGCATATACTCTTTTATTAGCGGTATAAGCTCTTGGTCTGCACCTAGCAGCGAAAAGAGTGGTTCGATGGAGAAGAAGCCCGCAATGCTGGCCAGAACCATTAAACTGATTGCGAGTAGTAGTCCGTGGGTCGATAGGGCAGCCGCTTGTTGAGTGTCCCCTTTACCGAGCAGTCGGCCGATATGAGTGGATAGCCCCATACCAATACCCATGGTGATGCAGTTGACTGCGAATGTCACTGGGAAGGTAAAGCTGATCGCCGCTAGCGCTTGTGTCCCTAACAGCGAGATAAAGAAGGTATCAACCAGGTTAAACATTAATACCGCGACCATACCGAAGGTCATCGGCACCGTCATTTGTCTGAGCACTTGCGTTACGGGCTCGGATAATAACCCGTGTTTGTCTAGCATCCCTTCACCACTACTTGAGATTTCCTCAGAACTTGAGACTGTCTTTAAATTTTAGATAGGAAAGCTAGGTTACTTGATTTGCTCTTTATGGGACATAAAAAAATGGCCAGCAGCAGCTGACCATTTTCTTTATCTAGAAATGAATCTAGTGATTAAGCTTTTGCTGCTGCCGCTGCTTTAGCGATAGCTGCGAAACCTTCTGCATTTAGAGCTGCACCGCCAACTAGAGCACCATCGATGTCTGGTTGTGCGAAGTAAGATTCAGCGTTCTCTGGCTTAACAGAACCACCGTATTGGATGATTACTTGCTCAGCTACAGCTGCGTCTTTTTCTGCGATCATTGCACGGATAGAAGCGTGGATGCGCTGTGCATCTTCAGCTGTTGCTGCTTTACCAGTACCGATAGCCCAGATTGGTTCGTAAGCGATGATAGCGCCGTTTAGTGCTTCTACACCGTACGCGTCAATCACTGCGTTGATTTGACGAGCACATACTGCTTCAGTTTCGCCTGCTTCGTTTTGTGCTTCAGATTCACCGATACAGAAAACAGGTTTTAGGCCGTTCTCTTTTAGGAAAGCGAATTTCTTAGCAACGAACTCGTCTGATTCGTTGTGGTATTCACGACGCTCAGAGTGACCGATGATGATGTGAGTTGCGCCGAAGTCTTTCAGCATTTCAGGAGACATGTCGCCAGTGTATGCGCCACTGTTGTTTACGTCAGTGTTTTGTGCACCAAGAATGATCTTGTCGCCGCCTTCTTTGATTAGGCGCTCAGCTAGATCGATGTAAAGTGCTGGTGGAGCAACGGCTACGTCAACGCCAGTTACGCCTTCAAGTTCCTTATTAAGGCCAGTAAGTAGCTCAGTTACCATTGCTTTGCTACCGTTCAGTTTCCAGTTACCCATCACTACAGGACGACGCATAGGAATATCTCCATATCTAATTAAATAAAATAATAAAAATCTATCGTGAACAACCGTCTTTGCCCCCGCAAGGTCATTCACTAGTGTGCGAATGAATATAACAGATAAATTTTGCTAGATCATGACTCCCGTCATATCTTTCTGGGTTTCGCTGCTTGGTTGCTCTGTGACCGACTAGACACTATGCAGCTCTGATATGCCAAATTGACTGATTTACAGGTATAACGACACAAGGAGTTTGTGCAATTAAGGAAGATGAACGTGCCCAATTTGATCATGGAATACACCAATACGGTGGAAGAGCAGGTAAATGTACAGGGGCTACTTGAGGATTTGCACAGAGTAGCAATCGATAGTGGCTTGTTTGACGTGACATCCATCAAATCACGAGCACTGCGTTGTCACCATTGGCTGATTGGTGAAGACGAGGACGATAGCGATTTTATTCATATCACCTTTGAGCTGTTGGATGGTCGCACCGAGGAGCAAAAGCGAGAGTTGTCGCGAGGTTTGATGGTCGTCCTTGCAGAGCAAGCCAGTCATATCAAGAGTTTGACGATTAATATTCGCGATATGGATCGAAGCTGTTTCCAGAAAGTCGTCAATTAAGCACGTTATTGCTGCCAACTGTGGTATAACCTAGCGACGCCCACCGCAGAGTGGGGTTAGATGTACAATACAAGTTGGATAGCAATGAAAGAGTTACTGTTTTCTTTTCAAGGCCGTGTCGGTCGAAAGACATTTTGGATTTGGAATGTGGTGTATTACCTGTCGATAGTTGGCTTTGCCGCAGGAATTAATACCTTATTTCCGAATCTCGCCCATTTACTACTGCCCGCATTTTTGCTGGTCATACTCATCCCCGATTTAGCGATCACCGCAAAGCGTTGGCATGACAGAAATCGTCCTACGACTTTTCTTCTGCTAAATATTCCTCTGATAATAGGTCGACTCGCAGCCCCGGCGGGAGACTTGGTCACTGAATCGTCGATGATTCAAATGCTGGTATCAATCGCGGCGTTAGCTTGTGGTCTATGGATATTCATTGAGTGTGGTTTGATGAAAGGGACAGATGGCGCTAATCAGTATGGTCAAGATCCTGTAAGGAACTAGGTTCGGACAAATGAGTTCTCAACGGCAGCACAACAGTGCTGCCGTTTTTGTTTTTCTAACAAATGTATTGACCAAAAATGGAATCGTCATGCTGAATTTATTTCAGCATCTAGCCGAGAGGGACGCAGACATTTCACGTGCGATGAGTAGATCCTGAAACGAGTTCAGGATGACGGGGCGTTGGGATGACGGTTTTTTTGGATGGCAGAGTCTTAGAATTTAGAATAAAGTTACTTTCTAAGCAGTACCTGTTCCACCAAATGCCTCTCACCCTTCTTCAAAATCAGCCGAGCGCGTTCTCTTGTTGGCAGGATATTGTCAAAAAGGTTCTTACCATTGATGCTTGCCCAGATTGACTGAGCTTTGTCTATCGCTTGCTGCTCGGTTAATTTGGTGTAGTGATGGAAATAAGAGTTTTCATCCATAAATGCCCCTTTACGGAACTTGAGGAAACGCTCGACATACCACTGTTCAATCGTTTCGGGCTCTGCATCCACATACAAAGAGAAATCTAAGAAATCAGAAATGAACACACGGTGCGGCTCATGGGGATAATCCATACCGCTTTGCAGCACGTTCAGTCCTTCGATGATGATCACATCTGGTGTATCAATCACGTACTCTTCATCGGTAATATCATAGGTGAGGTGTGAGTATACCGGCACGCTCAAAGGAAACTGTCCCGCTTTGGCTTTTGCAACAAAGTCGACGAGTCTGCGAATGTCATACGACTCAGGAAAGCCCTTACGATGCATAATGTCACGTTCCTCTAAAATCTTTTTCGGGTAGAGGAAACCATCGGTGGTTACGAGCTCTACCTTGGGGTGGTTGTCCCAGCGTGAGAGCAGTGCTTGAAGAAGACGAGCCGTAGTACTCTTTCCAACTGCGACACTACCTGCAATACCAATAATGAATGGTGGCTTGTTGGTGCGATTGCCCAGGAAGTTGTTTAACACGGTATTTCGGCCTTGGCGCGACTCAATATAGAGATTGATAAGGCGAGCAAGCGGCAGGTAGATTTCTACCGCCTCTTCCATCGTCAGGCTCTCGTTCACACCTTGCAGCTCGATCAGGTCCTGTTCACTCAGGGTCATTGGCACTGAATTGCGCAGTTCAGCCCACTGTTGGCGATCAAAACTAAGGTAAGGTGTCATGGTTTTGTCCATTATTGAGTTCATTGAATCAAAAGCTAGCCGAATCATAGACTAATACGTGTTTGTTCGAGGAACATACCGCACACACTATAGAATGCAAATATTGACGCCAGATTAATGTGGTTAATGCATAACTTTTGTACAAAATCACGCTGCAAACAAAAATTGTGTTTAAATTCGCGATTTTTTTTACTTTTAGTATTGCAAGGGAATAAATCATTCAATAGAATGCGCCCCACTTGTGCCGACTTAGCTCAGTAGGTAGAGCAACTGACTTGTAATCAGTAGGTCACCAGTTCGATTCCGGTAGTCGGCACCATTTTCACTTTGCCTAGGGCAATGAAGACGAAAATGGATACAAGTTCTGTGGGGGGGTTCCCGAGTGGCCAAAGGGAGCAGACTGTAAATCTGCCGGCACTGCCTTCGATGGTTCGAATCCGTCCCCCCCCACCATATTCTTTAGGAAATAGCGTTTAAGAGTTACGTGTGCGGGCATCGTATAATGGCTATTACCTCAGCCTTCCAAGCTGATGATGCGGGTTCGATTCCCGCTGCCCGCTCCACTCCTTTAGAGTGCTGATATAGCTCAGGTGGTAGAGCGCATCCTTGGTAAGGATGAGGTCGGCAGTTCGAGTCTGCCTATCAGCACCAGCTCTCAAGCAAACATTTCCTTTTGATACTTTCTTTCATCTAAACTACGTTTAGTTGTTGAGAGTAAGTTTATTGCCAAACTATTTTGGTAGCGTGGTCATCAAAGCCACTTAATATCCGTACCTAGAGGGACAAACCATGTCTAAAGAAAAATTTGAACGTACGAAACCGCACGTTAACGTTGGTACTATCGGCCACGTTGACCACGGTAAAACAACTCTAACTGCTGCGATCTGTACTACTCTTGCAAAAGTATACGGCGGTGAAGCGAAAGACTTCGCATCTATCGATAACGCTCCAGAAGAGCGTGAGCGCGGTATCACAATCGCTACTTCTCACGTAGAGTACGACACTCCATCACGTCACTACGCACACGTAGACTGTCCAGGACACGCGGATTATGTTAAGAACATGATCACAGGTGCTGCACAGATGGACGGTGGTATCCTAGTTGTTGCTGCAACTGACGGCCCAATGCCTCAGACTCGTGAGCACATCCTACTAGGCCGTCAGGTTGGTATCCCATACATCATCGTATTCATGAACAAATGTGACATGGTTGACGATGAAGAGCTACTAGAACTAGTAGAAATGGAAGTTCGTGAACTTCTTTCTGAGTACGAATTCCCAGGTGATGACCTACCAGTAATCCAAGGTTCAGCTCTTGGCGCACTAAACGGTGAGAAGCAATGGGAAGACAAGATCGTTGAGCTAGCAGAAGCTCTAGATTCTTACATCCCAGAGCCAGAGCGTGCTGTAGACCAGCCGTTCCTACTACCAATCGAAGACGTATTCTCAATCCAAGGTCGTGGTACAGTTGTAACTGGTCGTATCGAGCGCGGTATCCTAACTGTAGGTGACGAAGTAGAAATCGTTGGTATCAAAGACACTACTACTACTACATGTACTGGTGTTGAAATGTTCCGTAAGCTTCTTGACGAAGGTCGTGCTGGTGAGAACGTTGGTGCACTTCTACGTGGTACTAAGCGTGACGAAGTTGAGCGTGGTCAAGTTCTTGCAGCTCCTGGCTCAATCAACCCACACACTAAGTTCGAGTCTGAAGTATACGTACTTTCTAAAGACGAAGGCGGCCGTCACACTCCTTTCTTCAAAGGCTACCGTCCACAGTTCTACTTCCGTACAACTGACGTAACAGGTGACATCCAGCTTCCAGAAGGCGTAGAAATGGTAATGCCAGGCGATAACGTTCAAATGACTGTTGAACTAATCGCTCCTATCGCTATGGACGAAGGTCTACGTTTCGCTATCCGTGAAGGTGGCCGTACTGTAGGCGCTGGTGTTGTTGCTAAAATCTTTGATTAAGATTTGACGAAACACTAGTAAAAAGGGCATCATTTGATGCCCTTTTTCTGCGCTGAAACAAGAGGCTATTAGTTTCGATTAATATTTTCTTGTTTTAGCGTCGAGTTTTAATCGAGTTAACTGCTTGATTGCTAAGGTAATTGTTGTTTATTTCTCTGTTTGGATAAACTGCAAAAAGTAGTGAGCCCTGCAACAGCGGGGTTGTTGTCGTCTATATTAAGACTTATCACAGGTTGGTTTTATGAAAGCAAATAATGCTGAAACTCCTGAAAGCTCAAATGGCGCAGACACATTTAAGTGGATCGTAGCATTTGCGCTTGCGGCTGCCGCTGTTGTAGGTAATTACCTGTATGGCGAAATGTCTGTAGTAATCCGAGCTGCAGGTGTTGTTGTTCTTATCGCCGCTGCACTTGGTGTTGCTGCAACAACAATGAAAGGTAAAGCTGCGATTAGCTTTGCGAAAGAATCTCGTATGGAAGTTCGCAAGGTTGTTTGGCCGACTCGTCAAGAGACTACGCAAACAACGTTAATCGTTTTAGCTGTAAGTATTGTAATGGCTCTGGCTTTATGGGGCATCGACGGCATCATGGTTCGTCTGGTTGCTTTCGTAACTGGGGTATAGAGGGTTTTTATTCATGAGTGAAGCTCCAAAAAAACGCTGGTATGTAGTTCAAGCCTTCTCTGGTTTTGAAGGTCGTGTGGCTCAATCTCTACGTGAACACATCAAAATGCACGACATGGAAGAATTCTTCGGTGAAGTACTAGTACCAACAGAAGAAGTTGTCGAGATGCGCGCGGGTCAACGTCGCAAGTCTGAACGTAAATTCTTCCCTGGCTACGTTCTTGTTCAAATGATCATGAACGATGAGTCATGGCACTTAGTGCGCAGTATTCCGCGTGTAATGGGCTTCATTGGTGGTACCTCTGACCGTCCTGCACCTATCACTGACAAAGAAGCTGATGCGATTCTTAATCGTCTTGAGAAAGCAAGTGAAGCTCCTCGTCCACGTACAATGTACGAAGCGGGTGAAGTGGTACGTGTTAACGATGGTCCATTTGCTGACTTCAACGGTACTGTTGAAGAAGTGGATTATGAGAAGAGCCGCCTGAAAGTGTCTGTATCGATCTTTGGTCGTGCAACACCAGTTGAGCTTGAATTTGGTCAAGTGGAAAAACTTGATTAAAAAAACACCTTTTAAAGGGTTGTGTAAGGCGCGAATTATGACTATAATTTCGCGCCTTTTTACAGCAATGCTGTAATAAAGTTGTTTATGAAATCACGGGGAGCAAGCTGTATAGCTAGCGTTTGAACCCAATACTTAGGATATATCATGGCTAAGAAAGTTGAAGCTTATATCAAACTGCAAGTTGCAGCTGGTATGGCAAACCCAAGTCCACCAGTTGGTCCTGCTCTAGGTCAACACGGTGTTAACATCATGGAATTCTGTAAAGCGTTCAACGCGAAAACAGAATCAATCGAGAAAGGTCTTCCTACTCCAGTTGTTATCACTGTATACAACGACCGTTCTTTCACGTTCGTAACTAAGACTCCACCTGCTGCAGTTCTTCTTAAGAAAGCGGCTGGCGTTAAGTCTGGTTCAGGTCGTCCAAACACTGAAAAAGTGGGTACTGTAACTGACGCTCAGCTACAAGAAATCGCAGAAACTAAAGCTGCTGATATGACTGGTGCTGACATCGAAGCGATGAAGCGTTCAATTGCTGGTACTGCTCGTTCAATGGGCCTAGTGGTAGAGGGTTAATAACATGGCTAAACTAACTAAGCGCATGCGCGTAATCCGCGAAAAAGTTGACGTAACTAAAGAATACGAAATCAACGAAGCTGTAGCTCTTCTTCAAGAACTAGCAACTGCTAAATTCGTTGAGTCTGTAGACGTTGCTGTTAACCTAGGCATCGATGCTCGTAAATCTGACCAGAACGTACGTGGTGCAACTGTACTACCTCACGGTACTGGCCGCGAAATCCGCGTAGCAGTGTTCACTCAAGGTGCAAACGCTGAAGCAGCTAAAGAAGCTGGCGCAGACATCGTTGGTATGGAAGATCTTGCTGAGCAAGTTAAGAAAGGCGAAATGAACTTTGACGTAGTTGTTGCTTCTCCAGATGCAATGCGCGTTGTAGGTCAACTAGGTACTATCCTAGGTCCTCGCGGTCTTATGCCAAACCCGAAAGTTGGTACTGTAACTCCTAACGTTGCTGAAGCGGTTAAGAACGCTAAAGCTGGTCAGGTTCGTTACCGTAACGACAAGAACGGTATCATCCACACAACTATCGGTAAAGCTAACTTCTCTGCAGAGCAGATCAAAGAGAACCTAGAAGCTCTTCTAGTTGCTCTTAAGAAAGCTAAGCCATCTTCAGCGAAAGGCGCTTTCCTGAAGAAAGTAAGCATCTCTACTACTATGGGTGCTGGTGTGGCGGTTGATCAAGCAAGCCTGGATACTCAAGCTAGCTAATTCAATTTGCTTAGGCGTGAAATTAGTGTATAATTTCGCGCCTAATATTTGTGGTTGGGGCTGAGTTGATTCTGCTGAATTAATCTCCAGTCTCCGTCCAAGACCGTAGGTGTTTGACTCGTCAAACTTAATCATCCTACGTAGATGGTGCCCGAACTGACTGAAAGATTTATTTTAATTAGTAAACTTTCTTCTGGGACTGCACCTAATAAGCTCTCACTGTCGTGATGATAGTGAGTGGTGTAACGACAACCAGGAGTAAATCCAAGATGGCTTTAAACCTTCAAGACAAAAAAGCAATTGTTGCTGAAGTCAACGAAGCAGCCAGTGGTGCACTTTCTGCAGTTGTAGCTGACTCTCGTGGCGTTGAAGTTGGCGCAATGACTACTCTACGTAAACAAGCTCGTGAAGCTGGTGTTTACATGAAAGTCGTGCGTAACACTCTAGCGCGTCGTGCGGTTGAAGGTACTGATTTTGAGTGTCTTACTGAGACATTCACTGGTCCTTCTCTAATCGCTTTCTCTAACGAGCACCCAGGTGCTGCAGCGCGTCTTTTCAAAGACTTCGCTAAAGAGAACGACAAATTTGAGATTAAAGCTGCTGCATTTGAAGGCGCAGTTACTGATGCTGAAGTACTAGCGACACTACCAACTTACGACGAAGCAATTGCACGCCTAATGATGTGCATGAAAGAAGCTTCTGCTGGCAAGCTGGTACGTACTATCGCTGCACTCCGCGACCAAAAAGAAGAAGCTGCTGCATAAGCCTTGCTTTTCACTGGTTGCTATTTAAACTTATTGTTGACTTAAAAGAGAATTGTTATGTCTATTACTAACGAGCAAATCCTAGACGCAGTTGCAGAAATGTCTGTAATGCAAGTTGTTGAACTAATCGAAGCTATGGAAGAAAAATTCGGCGTATCTGCTGCAGCTGCTGTTGTAGCTGGCGGTGCTGCTGGTGGCGAAGCTGCTGCTGAGCAAACTGAATTTGACGTAATCCTAGAAGCTGCTGGCGGTAACAAAGTACAAGTTATCAAAGCAGTACGTGGCGCAACTGGCCTAGGTCTTAAAGAAGCTAAAGCTCTTGTAGACGGTGCTCCAGCACCTCTAAAAGAAGGCGTTGAAAAAGACGAAGCTGAAGCTCTTAAAGCTCAGCTAGAAGAAGCTGGTGCAACTGTTGCAATCAAGTAATTATTACTTGAGCTTCTTAGCCTAACGGCTATTGGCTGATGGTTTTTTAACCATCAGCCTTTTTGCGCTGTAGGGTATAGGCAATTTTTCCGCTGTTTTCGGCGCCTATATCTAGCAAAAAACGCTTCATTTCCAAGGAATGGGGTGTCACTACTTGAGAAACAGCAGTTAGTCACTGTCTCATAATGTGAGAGGCAGTTTGGGTCACTTATCAGCGAGCTGAGGAACCCCATGGTTTACTCCTATACCGAGAAAAAGCGCATCCGTAAGGACTTTGGTACTCGTCCACAAGTGTTGGACATTCCATACCTGCTATCGATCCAGCTCGATTCGTTCGATAAATTCATCGAACAGGATCCTGAGGGACAGTACGGTCTTGAAGCTGCTTTCCGTTCTGTTTTCCCAATTCAGAGCTACAACGGCAACTCTGAGCTGCAATACGTTAGCTACCGTCTTGGTGAGCCAGTTTTTGACGTTAAAGAATGTCAAATCCGCGGTGTAACTTATTCAAAACCACTACGCGTAAAACTACGCCTTGTGATCTTTGATAAAGACGCGCCAGCAGGTACTGTAAAAGATATTAAAGAACAAGAAGTCTACATGGGTGAAATTCCACTCATGACTGACAATGGTACCTTCGTAATTAATGGTACCGAGAGGGTTATCGTATCCCAGCTGCACAGAAGCCCTGGTGTATTCTTCGACAGCGATAAGGGTAAGACCCACTCTTCAGGTAAAGTACTTTATAACGCACGTGTAATTCCTTACCGTGGTTCATGGCTCGACTTCGAGTTTGATCCTAAGGACAACCTATACGTTCGTATCGACCGTCGTCGTAAGCTTCCAGCTTCAATCATCCTTCGTGCACTAGGCAAATCGACAGAAGAGATCCTTGGTCTATTCTTCGAGAAGGTGAACTTTGAAGTTAAAGATCAAACTCTACTTATGGAGTTGGTTCCGGATCGTCTACGCGGCGAAACAGCAACATTTGATATTGCTGCAAACGGCACAACTTACGTTGAGCAAGGTCGTCGTGTAACGGCTCGTCATATCCGCCAACTTGAGAAAGACGGCGTTGAGCACATCGAAGTACCAGTAGAGTACATCGTTGGTAAAGTCGCTTCTAAAGATTACATCAATGAAGCAACTGGCGAGATCATCTGTGCGGCGAACCAAGAACTTAGCCTAGAAGCTCTAGCTAACCTATCTCAGGCTGGCCACAAAGCGCTAGAAGTTCTGTTCACTAACGACCTGGACCACGGTCCGTTCATGTCTGATACGCTACGTATCGACAGCACGGTTGACCGTATCTCTGCGCTAGTAGAAATCTACCGCATGATGCGTCCTGGTGAGCCACCAACGAAAGAAGCTGCAGAAGCGCTATTCGAAAGCCTATTCTTCTCTGACGAGCGTTACGACTTATCGACTGTAGGTCGTATGAAGTTCAACAGCTCGATCATGCGTGAAGACGCTCAAGAGCAGGGTACTCTAGACGAAACTGATATCATCGAAGTGATGAAGAAGCTTATCGCTATCCGTAACGGTATTGGCGAAGTGGATGATATCGACCACCTTGGTAACCGTCGTATCCGTTCTGTTGGCGAAATGGCTGAGAACCAATTCCGTGTTGGTCTAGTACGTGTTGAACGTGCAGTTAAAGAGCGTCTAAGCCTTGGTGATCTTGATGCGATCATGCCTCAAGACCTGATCAACGCTAAGCCAATCTCTGCAGCAGTTAAAGAATTCTTTGGCTCTTCACAGCTGTCTCAGTTCATGGACCAAAACAACCCGCTTTCAGAAGTAACGCACAAGCGTCGTATTTCTGCGTTGGGTCCTGGTGGTCTAACACGTGAGCGTGCTGGCTTCGAAGTACGTGACGTTCACGTAACTCACTACGGTCGTCTATGTCCGATCGAAACACCTGAAGGTCCAAACATCGGTCTGATCAACTCTCTATCTGCGTTTGCGCGTTGTAACGAGTACGGTTTCCTAGAGACTCCATACCGTCGCGTTGTAGATGGCGTTGTTACTGACGAAGTAGATTACCTATCTGCTATCGAAGAAGGTCAGTTCGTAATCGCTCAGGCGAACACAGTTCTTACTGAAGCAGGCACATTCTCTGAAGAGCTAATCACTGCTCGTCAGAAAGGTGAATCTGGTCTACACCCTCGTGAAAACGTCGACTACATGGACGTTGCAACGAACCAGGTTGTATCTATCGCTGCGTCGCTTATCCCGTTCCTAGAACACGATGATGCGAACCGTGCATTGATGGGTGCGAACATGCAACGTCAGGCCGTTCCAACACTTAAGGCTGACAAGCCTCTAGTTGGTACTGGTATCGAGCGCAACATCGCGGTTGACTCTGGTGTTACAGCGGTTGCTAAACGTGGTGGTGTTATCCAGTCTGTGGACGCATCTCGTATCGTAGTTAAGGTTAACGAAGAAGAGTTGATTCCTGGCGAAGCGGGTATCGATATCTACAACCTAACTAAGTACACACGTTCAAACCAAAACACGTGTATCAACCAGCGTCCATGTGTGATGCCAGGTGAACCAGTACTACGTGGTGACGTTCTTGCTGATGGTCCTTCAACAGACCTTGGTGAGCTAGCGCTTGGTCAGAACATGCGTATCGCATTCATGCCTTGGAACGGTTACAACTTCGAAGACTCGATCTTAGTATCTGAGCGCGTAGTTCAAGAAGACCGCTTCACGACGATCCACATTCAAGAGCTTTCTTGTGTGGCGCGTGATACCAAGCTTGGTGCGGAAGAGATCACGGCTGATATTCCAAACGTAGGTGAATCTGCTCTGTCTAAACTAGACGAGTCAGGTATCGTTTACATCGGTGCTGAAGTTAAGGGTGGCGACATCCTAGTTGGTAAAGTAACCCCTAAAGGTGAAACTCAGCTAACGCCTGAAGAGAAGCTACTACGTGCTATCTTCGGTGAAAAAGCATCTGACGTTAAAGATACTTCACTGCGTGTACCAAACTCTGTTTCAGGTACGATTATCGACGTACAAGTCTTCACTCGCGATGGCGTAGAGAAAGACAAGCGTGCGCTTGAAATCGAACAGATGCAGCTTAAAGAAGCGAAGAAAGACCTAACTGAAGAGTTCCAAATTCTTGAGGGTGGCCTTCTAAACCGTGTTAAAGCACTTCTAATCGAAGGCGGTTACACGGAAGCGAAACTAGACACTATCGAACGTAAGAAGTGGCTAGAGCTAACGCTTGAAGACGATGCACAACAAACTCAGCTAGAACAACTAGCAGAGCAGTACGACGAGCTTAAAGCTGACTTCGATAAGAAGTTCGAAACTAAGCGTCGCAAGATCACACAAGGTGATGATCTAGCACCTGGCGTACTGAAGATCGTTAAGGTTTACCTAGCGGTTAAACGTCGCATCCAGCCTGGTGATAAGATGGCGGGTCGTCACGGTAACAAGGGTGTAATCTCTAAGATCAACCCTGTTGAAGACATGCCTTACGATGAAACTGGTCAGCCAGTAGATATCGTACTTAACCCACTGGGTGTACCTTCGCGTATGAACATCGGTCAGATCCTAGAAGTACACTTAGGTCTGGCAGCGAAAGGTATCGGTGACAAGATCAACCAGATGGTGAAAGAGCAGCAAGAACTGGCTAAGTTCCGCGAGTTCCTTCAGAAGGTTTATGATCTTGGTGATACCCGCCAGAAGATCGATGTTGCAGCTCTATCTGATGATGAAGTTCGCACACTGATCAAGAACCTACGCGGCGGTCTACCGATCGCAACGCCTGTGTTCGACGGTGCATCTGAGCGTTCTATCAAAGACCTTCTAAAACTAGGTGGCCTACCAGAATCTGGTCAGCTAACTCTGTTTGATGGTCGTACTGGTGATGCGTTTGAGCGTCCTGTAACTGTTGGTTACATGTACATGCTGAAACTGAACCACCTTGTTGATGACAAGATGCACGCTCGTTCAACGGGTTCTTACAGCCTAGTAACTCAGCAGCCACTTGGTGGTAAAGCTCAGTTCGGTGGTCAGCGTTTCGGTGAGATGGAAGTATGGGCACTAGAAGCATACGGTGCTGCTTACACCCTTCAAGAGATGCTAACCGTGAAATCGGATGATGTGAATGGCCGTACTAAGATGTATAAGAACATCGTAGATGGCAACCACAGCATGGAACCTGGCATGCCAGAATCGTTCAACGTATTGTTGAAAGAGATTCGCTCGCTAGGTATCAACATCGAGCTAGAAGACGAAGAGTAATCCCTTTCACTCTTGGCGCAGCGCCAAGAGTGAGCCAAAGAGGTTATTTGGTAGAAGGTGCTCATCGAGAGGTGGGCTCCTTTTAACTCCTTACAGGAGCTGATTGTGAAAGACTTATTAAACTTTCTAAAAGCACAGCATAAGACCGAAGAATTTGATGCAATCAAAATCGGTCTATCTTCACCAGACATGATCCGTTCATGGTCTTTCGGTGAAGTTAAAAAACCTGAAACGATCAACTATCGTACGTTCAAACCTGAGCGCGATGGTCTGTTCTGTGCGCGTATTTTTGGTCCAGTTAAAGACTACGAATGTCTTTGTGGTAAATACAAGCGCCTGAAGCACCGTGGTGTTATCTGTGAGAAGTGTGGCGTTGAAGTTACACAAACTAAAGTTCGTCGTGACCGTATGGGCCACATCGAGCTTGCATCACCAGTTGCTCACATCTGGTTCCTAAAATCACTACCGTCTCGTATCGGTCTACTAATGGATATCCCTCTACGTGATATCGAACGTGTTCTTTACTTCGAAATGTACGTAGTAACAGAGCCGGGTATGACTGATCTAGAGAAGTCTCAGATGCTTACTGAAGAAGAGTATCTAGACCGTCTAGAAGAGTGGGGTGATGAATTCACTGCGAAGATGGGTGCAGAAGCAATTAAAGATCTATTGAGCACAATGGATCTGCCTTCTGAAATCGAGCAGATGCGCGAAGAGCTAGAAACAACTAACTCTGAAACTAAGCGTAAGAAAATCACTAAGCGCTTGAAGCTAGTTGAAGCGTTCGTTCAATCGGGTAACAACCCAGAGTGGATGATCCTAACTGTGCTTCCAGTTCTTCCGCCAGATCTACGTCCTCTAGTACCACTAGATGGCGGTCGCTTTGCGACTTCAGATCTGAACGACCTATACCGTCGTGTGATTAACCGTAACAACCGTTTGAAGCGTCTTCTAGAGCTAGCTGCTCCGGACATTATCGTACGTAACGAAAAGCGTATGCTGCAAGAGTCTGTTGATGCACTTCTAGATAACGGTCGTCGTGGTCGTGCGATCACAGGTTCTAACAAGCGTCCTCTGAAATCTCTTGCTGATATGATCAAGGGTAAGCAAGGTCGTTTCCGTCAGAACCTTCTAGGTAAGCGTGTAGACTACTCTGGCCGTTCTGTAATCACAGTAGGTCCATACCTTCGTCTGCACCAGTGTGGTCTTCCTAAGAAGATGGCACTAGAGCTATTCAAACCATTCATCTACAGCAAGCTAGAAACTCGTGGCATGGCGACGACAATCAAAGCTGCTAAGAAGATGGTAGAGCGTGAAGAAGCGATCGTTTGGGATATCCTAGACGAAGTTATCCGCGAACACCCAGTACTGCTTAACCGTGCACCTACACTTCACCGTCTAGGTATCCAGGCGTTTGAACCAGTACTAATCGAAGGTAAAGCGATTCAGCTACACCCACTAGTGTGTGCGGCGTACAACGCGGACTTCGATGGTGACCAAATGGCGGTACACGTGCCTCTAACTCTAGAAGCACAGCTTGAAGCTCGTACTCTGATGATGTCGACAAACAACATTCTGTCGCCAGCGTCAGGTGATCCGATCATCGTACCTTCTCAGGACGTTGTATTGGGTCTTTACTACATGACGCGTGACAAGATCAACGTGAAAGGTGAAGGCATGTACCTTGCTGGCCCAGAAGAGGCTGAGAAGGCATACCGCACTAAGACCGCTGAACTACACGCACGCGTTAAAGTACGTATTACAGAAACAGTTGTTGATGAAGACGGCAACAGCACAACTAGCACTCAGATGGTTGATACAACTATCGGTCGTGCAATGCTGTGGCAAATCGTTCCATCGGGTCTACCGTTCAGCCTAGTTAACCAAAAACTAGGTAAGAAACAGATCTCGAACCTATTGAACGAGGCTTACCGTAAGCTAGGTCTGAAAGACACTGTCATCTTCGCTGACCAAATCATGTACGCTGGTTTCGCATACGCGGCACTATCTGGTGTATCTGTTGGTATCGATGACATGGTTGTACCTCAAGCGAAGTACGACGAAATCGAATCAGCTGAAGAAGAAGTTCGCGATATCCAAGAACAGTACCAATCTGGTCTTGTAACTGCGGGTGAGCGCTACAACAAAGTGATCGATATTTGGGCATCGACCAACGATCGCGTAGCGAAAGCGATGATGGACAACCTGAAAACTGAAACGGTTATCAACCGTGACGGTGAAGAAGAACAGCAAGAGTCGTTTAACAGCATCTACATGATGGCTGACTCGGGCGCTCGTGGTTCTGCAGCTCAGATTCGTCAGCTAGCGGGTATGCGTGGTCTGATGGCACGTCCAGATGGCTCAATCATCGAAACGCCAATCACAGCGAACTTTAAAGAAGGTCTAAACGTACTTCAGTACTTTATCTCAACGCACGGTGCTCGTAAGGGTCTTGCGGATACGGCACTGAAAACTGCGAACTCGGGTTACCTAACTCGTCGTCTAGTAGACGTAGCGCAGGACGTTGTTGTACACGAACACGATTGTGGCACTCACGAAGGTATCGACATGATGCCTCACATCGAGGGTGGTGATGTTAAGGTAGCCCTAACAGAACTTGCGCTTGGTCGTGTCGTTGCTGAAGACGTACTGAAACCTGGTACAGAAGATGTTCTGATCCCACGTAACACTCTAATTGATGAGAAGTGGTGTCAGATCATGGAAGAAAACTCTGTAGACAGAATGAAAGTACGTTCGGTTGTAACGTGTGATTCTGACTTCGGTTGTTGTGCACAGTGTTACGGTCGTGACCTAGCACGCGGTCACCTAGTGAACCAAGGTGAAGCAGTGGGCGTTATCGCTGCTCAGTCTATCGGTGAGCCAGGTACACAGCTTACGATGCGTACGTTCCACATCGGTGGTGCGGCATCTACTGCAGCAGCAGAGAACAGCATCCAAGCGAAGACAACAGGTACCGTTAAGCTTCACAACGCTAAGTTTGTAACGAACAAAGACGGCAAGCTTGTCATTACTTCTCGTGCTTCTGAAATGACTATCATTGATGAATTCGGTCGTACGAAAGAGAAACACAAACTGCCATACGGTTCTATCTTGTCGAAAGCAGACAACGATGCAGTTACTGCTGGTGATACAGTGGCTAACTGGGAAGCGCACACCATGCCAATCATCACTGAAGTGGCAGGTCGCATCCAATTCGTTGACATGATCGACGGCGTAACAGTTTCTCGCCAAACAGATGACCTAACAGGCCTATCTTCAAGCGAAGTGACTGACGCTGCAGCTCGCCCAGCAGCAGGTAAAGATATGCGTCCAGCTATCAAACTTGTTGATGAGCAAGGTAACGATGTAATGATCCCTGGTACTGATATGCCAGCTCACTACTTCCTACCTGGCAAAGCGATCGTGAACATGGAAGACGGCGCAGAAGTAGGTATCGGTGATACACTTTCTCGTATTCCACAGAAGTCTGGCGGTAACAAAGATATCACCGGTGGTCTTCCACGCGTTGCTGACCTATTCGAAGCTCGTAAGCCTAAAGAGCCTGCGATCCTTGCTGAACACACAGGTACTGTGTCATTCGGTAAAGAGACGAAAGGTAAGCGTCGTCTAATCATCACTCGTGAGGGTGGCGATACGTACGAAGAGATGATTCCTAAGCACCGTCAGCTAAACGTGTTTGAAGGTGAGAAGGTTGAACGTGGTGATGTAATTGCAGATGGTCCAGAGACTCCGCATGACATCCTACGCCTACGTGGTATCCACGCAGTGACTCAGTACATCGCGAACGAAGTACAAGAAGTTTACCGTCTACAAGGCGTTAAGATTAACGATAAGCACATTGAGACTATCGTTCGTCAAATGCTTCGTAAGTGTACTATCACACACGCAGGTGACTCTGAGTTCCTACCTGGTGAACAAGTTGAGTACGCGAACGTTAAGATTGCTAACCGCGAACTTGAAGCTGACGGCAAAGAGCCAGCACGCTTCGAACGTGACCTACTAGGTATCACGAAAGCGTCGCTAGCAACTGAGTCGTTCATCTCAGCAGCATCGTTCCAGGAAACAACTCGCGTTCTAACCGAAGCTGCGGTTTCTGGTAAGAAAGATGACCTACGTGGTCTGAAAGAAAACGTAATCGTTGGTCGTCTAATTCCAGCGGGTACCGGTTTCGCTTACCACCAAGACCGTCAAGCTAAGCGTGCTGAAGAGCAAGAAGGCCCATCAGCAGAGCAAGCTACGGATAACCTAGCAGCACTACTGAATGCTGGTTTTTCTTCAGACGAGTAATCGCTAGTTTGAGTAAATAGATAAAAGGCACCCTCGGGTGCCTTTTTTACGTCTTGCGCTTACAAAAGAAAGCCAATTCTTTAGACAATGTTCTTTGGACAATAAAAAAGCCTGTCACGAAGACAAGCTTTTATCATTACTTGAGTTTAGGCTTAAGCACCAGGTGGAATGGCCAAGCTATCGGCTATCAACTGGATAAGCTGGTCTTCTTTCTCAAACCTCAAAGTCATGATCTCACCTACCTTAGATAAGTCGTCGTCAAGATTATCCAAGTTCGTCTCTTCATTGGTGTCTGCATAGAGATCAGTAAAGCCCAAAAGAGGTTCGGTGGTTAGGACAATCTTGGCATAAGACTCATCGATCTCTTCGGTGGCCTCAAAACCGGTCGCTCGCCACTTATCCATGACCATATCGTAGATTTTGAAATGGCCCTCAGAGATGTAGTCAACAAGGTGTTGACAGAAGTTCTGCAACTCATCAGAGGTGGGGAGTTGTGACAACCCTGGGGTGTTTGAAGACGGTTGTAGGTTAGCGAGCTTGCAATACTCGACGATAAGCGACTGTCGCGTCTCTAACCAGTGGTCGATGACTTCGCTTGAGCCACCCCATTGTGCTTGTGTTTGTTTGAATTTGTTTAGCATACGCTTGCCCTCTAGCTTGGATCACCAACAAGGAGACCGATTTCCTTTGTTCCAACAGGCATCTTGTTATCGATACCGATGCTATTTCTTGTTGAGTCAAAGACCCTAGCAACAACTGAGTTTTATATATTTGGTATGAATTTAGATTGCCAGTAAAATGGTGATTCTGCAAGCGATGAGGTGCACGGATGTTAAAAAATCGTGATATAAATGAAGCAAGTTTCGTCAGTTGGATTGTGGTGAAAGACAGCACAATCTGGCTGCAAGATGGCAAGTTGCCAGAAGGTACAGCTAGTGAATTTAACTTACCCATAGAAAATGCACGACATTTGGGGGATTTTCAGGGTAAACCTTACTATTGGCTAAATGAAGTAGATGTTAGTGAATCATTGGATATGGTTTCACTAAGGGATTGTTTAGATTTTCCTGAGCCCTTATTTCTTCTTATGAGTAAGGCTATTCAGTTTGGGCACATGACTCAATCCATGCGTTATTGTCCAATCTGTGGTGGTCGAAACCATCTTAACAATAATCAGTTGGCGATGCAGTGTGGTGATTGTCGTACCTTACATTATCCACGAATATTCCCCTGTATTATTGTTGCCGTGAGAAAAGACAACCAAATTCTATTGGCGCAGCACCCAAGACATCGCAATGGCATGTATACCGTGATTGCGGGGTTCTTAGAGGTAGGGGAAACGCTAGAACAGTGTGTGGCTCGAGAAATTAAGGAAGAAACTGGCATAGATGTGACCAACATTCGCTACTTCGGCAGTCAGCCTTGGGCGTTCCCATCAAGTATGATGATGGCGTTTCTCGCTGATTATGCGGGAGGAGTGGTTAAGCCTGATTATCAAGAGTTGTCAGACGCCAACTGGTTTGGGGTCGATGACATGCCTGAGGTAGCTCCACAGGGAACGATTGCTCGCGCTCTGATTGAGAAAACACTTGATGACATCAAATCCACATCTCATGGCTAAAAAAAACCCTCCGAGAAGGAGGGGGTAAGTAAGATGTCGTTATGAGATACCGAGTTTCATAAACTCTTTATAATTGTAATTTTCGCTAGCAAACAAATATTTAACACTGATCGGAACTGGGTGCAAATTAAGCAATGTGTTAAAAGTAAATAACTTGATCCAGGGCGCAAAGCGTTGCGCTTTTTTGAACTGAACAGTGTTAAAATAACTTGGATAAAAACAGTCTATATTGGGAAGAAGTAATGACAGAATTAAAGAACGATCGTTATCTACGTGCGCTACTTAAAGAGCCTGTAGATTACACACCTGTGTGGATGATGCGACAGGCGGGTCGTTATCTACCAGAATATAAAGCGACTCGCGCTCAAGCGGGCGACTTTATGTCGTTGTGTAAGAACGCAGAGTTAGCTTCTGAAGTCACTCTTCAGCCTCTACGTCGCTTCCCACTAGACGCTGCGATTCTATTTTCAGATATCCTAACCATTCCTGATGCAATGGGTTTAGAGCTGCGCTTTGCCGCGGGTGAGGGCCCAGTCTTTGATAAGCCGATTGCATGCAAAGCGGATGTGGAGAAGATTGGCCTGCCAGATCCAGAGGGTGAG
The DNA here is from genome assembly GCF_010587385.1 of Vibrio astriarenae. Classification (NCBI taxonomy): domain Bacteria; kingdom Pseudomonadati; phylum Pseudomonadota; class Gammaproteobacteria; order Vibrionales; family Vibrionaceae; genus Vibrio; species Vibrio astriarenae. The sequence continues at coordinate 2,818,378 of NZ_CP047475.1, read as the reverse complement.
TTGCAATATGTCATGAACGCGGTGCGCCAGATTCGTAAAGACTTGAATGGTGATGTGCCGCTGATCGGTTTTTCAGGTAGCCCTTGGACGCTAGCTACCTATATGGTTGAAGGTGGCAGCTCAAAAGCATTCACTAAGATCAAGAAGATGATGTACGCAGAGCCACAAACCCTGCATCTGTTGCTTGATAAGTTGGCTGACAGTGTTATCGAGTATCTTAATGCACAGATCAAAGCCGGTGCTCAGTCTGTGATGGTCTTTGATACCTGGGGTGGTGTACTGACTCCGCGTGACTACAACCTATTCTCGCTGCAATACATGCACAAGATTGTGGATGGTTTGATTCGTGAGAATGATGGTCGTCGCGTACCGGTAACGCTGTTTACTAAAAACGGTGGCATGTGGCTTGAGCAGATTGCAGCGACAGGTTGTGACGCAGTAGGCCTAGATTGGACCATCAATATTGCTGACGCAAAAGCACGTATCGGCGATAAAGTGGCACTGCAAGGCAACATGGATCCATCTATGCTGTATGCTTCTCCAGAGCGCATCCGTGAAGAGGTCGCGGGCATTCTAGAAGGGTTCGGTGATACAGGTACAGGTCATGTGTTCAACCTTGGTCATGGCATTCACCTAGATGTACCACCTGAAAATGCGGGTGTATTCGTGGAAGCGGTTCACGAACTATCAAAGCCTTACCACAAGTAATTTCTTTTACGCCCGACGTTGCTCGGGCGTTTTTATATTTGATTTTCAAACGGTTTGTTCCTAGAGAAAAGATAACGACCGAGAAAACACTCTTGGTTAAGATTCGACATAGACTAATACCCCCATTAAATGCGGATAAAGAGAATGAAAACACGGGACAAAATTGTACTTGCTGCCCTTGAGCTATTTAATGAACATGGTGAGCGCACCATTACCACTAACCACATTGCTGCCCATATTGATATCAGTCCAGGTAACCTCTACTACCATTTCCGCAACAAGCAAGAAATCGTGCGTGAAATATTCCTGAACTATTCCCATGAACTACTAGAGCGCTTTGAGCCAGTTCAAGAGCAATCTGAGAGCCTTGTACTACTTAAGCAATACCTGGACTCTATTTTTACCTTAATGTGGAAGTACCGCTTCTTTTACGCCAACCTTCCAGACATTCTTCAGCGTGACAGTTCGCTGCATGGGGACTACATCGCCGTGCAAGCAAAGCTTCAAGCGAACTTGAAGAACATTATGCGCACGTTTCTATCATTAGGACTTATTGATGTAACAGAGGAAGAAATACCCAACTTTGTAACCTCTTTGCATTTGATCGCGAGCAGTTGGTTAGCGTACCGTTCAGCTATGAATGCTGATGAGAAGATCACAGAGCAAGTGGTGCATCAAGGTATGTTGCAGATGATTTTTATTGTTAAGCCAGTAGCTACAACTTTAGGTAAAGAACAGCTGCAAATGCTCGAAGACGGTATTCTTGCTAAGCACAGTGATTAGGCTAGTGCTCACGGGGTGGTTTACAGATAAGAACATGGTAAAGCACCGAGGCAGGTTCTTTGCCATGCATGAAGAGGTTATAGTGAACAACTGGCTAATTTAGCCAGCTTGTTGGGTTGTAGGTCTTACTATTGCGGCGTAGCTCAAAGTAGACCGACGCCTGGCTTTGTCCGCCAGTGTCGCCAGCAAGGGCAATCGCTTCTCCGGCGGCCACTTTATCCCCTTCCTTTTTCAACAGCGTTTGGTTAAAGCCGTATAGCGTCATATCTCCCTTGCCGTGGTCAAGTAATATCACGAGTCCATAGCCACGTAAGTAATCCGCAAAGACGATCGTCCCCGGATAGACAGCATTAACCTTTTGTCCATAATTGGCGTCGATGACAACACCCTTCCAGTCGATTTGCCCCGCTTGTTTACTGCCGTAGCGATGTAACACTTTGCCTTTGACTGGCCAAGGGAGTTTGCCTTTTTGTTTGGCTAGTCCATCCATAGGCACTGCTGCGCGTTTTGCTGCTTTAGCGATCTCGGCCTGAAGGCGAGTTTCATTGCGCTGGAGCTCAGCAAGATAGAGTTGATCTGACGAGATGCTTTTTTGAATCTTGCCGATGGTACCTTTACGCTGCTTTTGGCTACTTGCCAGTGTTTGCTGCTCTTTTTTCTGCTGCTCAAGTAGGGCGGTGATCTGATTTTTTTCAGCTGACAGTAGCTGTTTCGATTGGTTGAGCTCTTGGTAGGTTGTTTCGAGCTCAGCAATCGCGGCTGAACGTGCTTTCGCGATATGCTGAAAATACTGACTGATGCGATCTTCATCGGCATCGGTGCCAAGAATACTGGCGGGCGCTTTGCCTTTTTGTGTCATGTAGTAGAGTTTAAGTAACTCTGCTAACTGGGCACTTTGTGCTTCTCTTTGCTGATCGAGTTGAGCAATACGCTGATTAAGCGCCGTGATCTTCTGGTTCGTTGCCGTGAGAGATTGCTGTGTTTGACGAATCTTTTGCTCACTGGCGTTAATCGCAAGCTCTTGCTGTCTCAGTGATTGCTGGAGTTTGTCGAGCTCTTTTTGTTGATTTCCTAGGGATTTTTGCTGGCGACTGATCTCTGATTTCACCCCTTTTAGCGCATCCTGAGAGTTGGCAAGCGTCTGAGGTGAGTTGATAAGAGCAAGGGTAGCCATAGCTAAGCCTAGCCAAGTTGAGCGCAATTTGACTCGAAGAGAGACGGTCATACAGACAGCAATCCTTACTAAATGAACGAGAAGTGAGTATACCTAAAGACAGCTAATATTGGCGTCAAAGTGCTGAAAAAAGCAATAAAAAACCCTAGCACAGAGGCTAGGGTTTGAAGTCAGTCGTTGGTTAAGTTGAGATTACTTAACGAGAACGTCACCCGACATTTCTGCTGGGATCTCTAGACCGGTTAGTGACAGCATCGTTGGTGCTAGGTCAGACAGTTTACCGCCTTCTTTGAACTCAACTTCTTTGTCACCGATGTAGATTAGAGGTACAGGTAGGTTCGTGTGCGCAGTGTGCGTGCCGCCTGTTGCAGGATCTACCATCATCTCAGCGTTACCGTGGTCAGCAGTGATCAGCATTTGGCCGCCAACTTCTTTGATCGCATCAACGATTTGACCAACGCTTGCATCTAGAGCTTCGATTGCCTGCTCAGCCGCTTCGTAAACGCCAGTGTGACCAACCATATCTGCGTTCGGGTAGTTACAGATGATCGTATCGTACTTGCCTGATTTGATCGCTGCGATCATTTTTTCAGTCAGTTCAGCAGAGCTCATCTCTGGTTGTAGGTCGTATGTCGCCACTTTTGGAGAAGCAACAAGCTGACGCTCTTCACCTTCAAATTCGTTTTCAACACCACCGTTGAAGAAGAAGGTCACGTGTGCGTATTTCTCTGTTTCAGAAATACGTAGCTGAGTTTGACCTTGCTTAGATAGCCACTCACCGTATGTGTTTTCTAGCGATGCTGGTGGGAATGCCGTTGCTAGTGGGATGTCAGCAGCGTATTGCGTTAGCATCACGAAGTTGATTGCTGGGAATACAGCACGCTCGAAGCCATCAAATGCTGGAACGAATGCACGAGTGATTTGACGCGCGCGATCAGCACGGTAGTTCATGAAGATAACTGCATCGCCATCAACGATAGCTGCGTCTTCTTGACCTTCTGCTTTGATTGCTGTTGCTTTAACAAACTCATCGTTTTCGTCACGAGAGTACGCCGCTTCTAGACCGGCTACTGCTGAATCGAAAGTGAACTCTGCTTTGCCTTGAGTTAGAAGGTCGTAAGCAACTTCAACGCGATCCCAGTTGTTGTCACGGTCCATCGCGTAGTAACGGCCTACAAGAGAAGCCACACGGCCTTTGCCCAGTTTAGCGAATAGGTCTTGGAAGCGTTGTAGAGAGTTCTCTGCGCTGCGTGGTGGCGTGTCACGGCCGTCAAGGAAGCAGTGTAGGTAAATCTTCTCAGCACCGCGCGCAGCAGCCATTTCAACCGCAGCGTAGATGTGATCTTCGTGAGAGTGTACGCCACCTGGAGACATTAGACCCATGATGTGTACCGCTTTTTCAGCTTTTACTGCAGCGTCGATTGCTTCAACTAGCGCTGGAGTTTGTGCAAACTCGCCATCAGCGATAGATTTAGTAATACGAGTTAGGTCTTGGTATACAACACGGCCTGCACCGATGTTTGTGTGACCTACTTCTGAGTTACCCATTTGACCGTCAGGTAGACCTACGTCCATGCCCGAAGCAGAAATTAGAGTGTTTGGATTGTTTGCCAGTAGCGCGTCCATTACAGGTGTTTTCGCGTTAGCAATTGCATTGCTTGCGGTATCTTCACGGTGACCGTAACCGTCAAGAATAACTAGAGCCATAGGCTTCTTAGCAGACATAGTATTGACCTCGTCAAATAGTAAAAATTTTCAGTCGGATGACCTTGAAATAAATTAGCGTAATTTTACTACACTTTTAACCCAAAACTGTAGGCTAAGATCAAATTATCGCCGCCTCTTGAGCGAGAAATTTCTCTATATAACAACATTTTTGGTGAGTCTATCCAGGTTGTTACCGCCATCATTGATGATAAACCGTAAGATATAAAGCATATTGTAGCTATTGATTTGATAGGTCGTAGTTATATGTTCCAAATTAGTAGACCAAAAGTGCCGTGCCACTAACGGCAAGCAATGCCCCTATCCACGCGTAGCGATTTGGTCGTTGTTTGGTATAAATCCATAACAGAGGCAAGAGCATCACAGGGGTAGTGGACGACAGTAGTGCAACCATGCCGACATGACCATCTTTTAGGGCATAGAGAATAAGGGTCATTCCCACTGCCATGGCGATGAATCCGTTGACCGCAGTGATCACGAAGATACGACGATTCATCGGCTGAGTCGCTTTGGCAATTTTAGCTCCAGTTAAGCGAAACAGTGAGTGGGCGACAAAGGCCGAAATCATACGCATCGCTGAGGAGGCGACAGGGTCAATGTCCGTCATCATCACAGGTTTAGCGATAATACCCCCCAGGGCCTGACACAAGGCGGCAAGGAGCCCCAATCCAATGCCAAGGCTAAGCGACCCAGAAATTTGCTCCAGTTTCGAGTTGGAAGGTTTTTTACGTCCAAAGAAGATGGCACCGGCAACGCCAAAAAATACCAACAATGAGCCAGCGAGCTCAAGGCTGGTCATGGTCTCGCTGAAAATGAAATAACCTAAGATGACCGAAAACACGGCGTGACATGAGAATAACAGACCAGCCTGACGCGGCCCCATGCGATTAAGGCAAGCAAACAAAGCGGTATCGCCGATGAAGATCCCGATGAGTCCCGAGAGCACCATAGGAGTCACTGCCTCTGTAGTGACGGTAGCCCAACCGCCGGTATAGAGCGCCATGGACGTAAGAATGATGGACGTACAGCCCATTCTCCAACGGCTGTAGGCGAAAGTGCCTAAATGTGCTGCTGGAGTGACAGACATTAAGCTTGCCACTGCCCAAAGAAAGGCGGCGGCAAGTGCTAACCATTCGTATCCCATCTCTACCTCTAGAGCGATGAATTAAGAGGGGGATACTATGCCCGAGATTATTCGAGGGATAAATAGTTTAGGTGAATATCCATACTGCTAGATAGACAATCGCTAAACCAATGACACCCATGATTAATCCCGTTTTCGCCATATCTTTACTCTCAATGAGGCCAGTTGAATAGGCCAGTGAGTTTGGCGGGGTGGATACTGGAAGAATCATACCGAGAGAGGCGGAGAAGGCGACAACCACAAGCAGCCCTTGGATACCACCAACCGCAACGATGCTGTCCATTGATGCGCCAATCGCGGCAGCAATGGGCATGAGCAGGTTAGCCGTCGCTGTATTGGACATGAAGTTCGCCATCAACCAGCATACAATAGAGAGTGAAATCAGCACTGCTGCAGGTGATAAACTGTCATAAGGAATCGTATGCGCTAAAGATTCCGCCAGTCCGGTTCTGTCTAACCCAAGGCCAATGGCGATACCACCCGCAACCAACCACAGCACATCCCAGTTGATAAGTTTGAGCTCTTCTTTGCCCATAATGCCTGTCAGGGTAAAAACGGCCAATGGGATCACTGAAACCACATAGGTGTTCATGCCATGCAGTTGAGTCGTCATCCACAGCAAGATGGTCACGGCGAAGGTGGCGTAAACCACCCATGCGCGCCAGCTTTGTTCGAACTTACCACTTAGGTTGAGAACCAGCTTATCTTTCGAGCTAGGGAAGAGTTTTTGTAGCAAGAACCAAGCAATCGTGAGCTGAATGATCACGAAGGGTAAGCCCATCATCATCCAGGACAAAAAGTTTATCGTGTTTTCACCGGTAAGGTACTGAAGTGCGATGGCATTAGGTGGGGTACCAATCGGCGTAGCAATACCACCGGTGTTTGCGGCTATGGGAATACACAATACCAATGCTTTGATGCCGAGGTCGCCTTTGGGTGCAGCCGCGACAATAGGGCCGAGTAGGGCAAGCATCATCACCGTTGTTGCGGTATTGGACATGAACATGGAGAACACTGCAGTGATCAGCATCAGTCCAAGCATGATAAAGGCGGGTTTGGTGCCGAAGGGTTTTAGCAGTACGCGCGCTAAGTTGTTATCAAGATTGTACTTAGAGGCGGCAATCGCCAGGGAAAAACCACCCATAAATAGGATGATGATTGGGGAAGAGAACGCACTGAATATGTCGGTGTACGACATCAGTTCACCAAGTTCTACTGTACTGTTGTCGGCTCGAAATAGATGCAATCCCTTGTCTGATATCATGACCAGCTGCAGGGCAATAATGAGAATGGAAGTGGCGAATACTGGAACGGGCTCAAAGACCCATAGTAGGGCAGCAAGGAGGAAAATTGCTAGCAATCGGTGTTGAATAATAGTCAGCTCGGCAATCGGAATTACCTCGGTGGGTAATAGCAAAATAAAGAGAGGAATTGCCAAACAAATGAGCAGCTTAATCATTGAAGCAGAAAAACGAACAACCATGTTACCTATCCACTGAAATCAAAATCTTTGATTAGATTACAGTAGGTTAGATGAAGGTTCATCGAGCCGGATTTAATTATGAGAAGCCTATAATTACAATCAATCGATACTTTGTTTTAGGTCAAAATATCAACAGGCTGTAATGATTTTGTCCAGGGTTGAGTATTCGATCGACCAATAACAAAAAACCTCGCCGAAGCGAGGTTTATCTATTCGTTTAACAGCTCACGCTATTTCTTGTGTGCGTACGCTGTGCCCATCACGGTTGGCACCGTGTTTTGCATAGATTCATCAAACTTAATCGCGTCTTTTGCAAACAAGTTGATCACTGTTGAGCCTAGCTTAAAACGTCCCATTTCTTCGCCTTTTTCAAATGAGACCGCATTTTCACCTTCGGCAGGATAATCCCAGCGGTAAACCGTGTTACCACGCGGCGGAGTCACTGTACCTGCCCAAGTCAGTTCGATGCTGCCGACAATGGTTGCACCAACAAGTACTTGCGCCATAGGGCCAAATTCCGTGTCAAAAATACACACAACGCGCTCGTTACGTGCAAACAAGTTTGGCACGTTTTCCGCGGTGAGTGGGTTTACTGAAAACAGATCCCCTGGTACGTAGATCATTTGGCGCAATGACCCTTTGCATGGCATGTGTACACGGTGATAGTCACGCGGAGAAAGGTAGAGCGTTGCAAACTCACCATCCGTAAACTCTTGAGCCAGCGCCTCGTCACCACCAAGCAACTCTAACGCAGAGTAGTTGTGGTTTTTGGCTTGGATCAATTGACCATTTTCGATTGGACCAAACTGGCTAACACAAGCATCCGCTGGGTGTGTGATGACGTTGTCACCCTCAACAACAGGTCGCATGCCTGGTTTAAGCTCGCGAACAAAGAACTCATTGAAGGTCTTAAAGTGTTTTGGATCAGAGTGCAGCGCCTCGTCCATGTTGACTTTGTATTGCTTGATGAACCAGTTGATGATCGTGGTGGTCAAGCTGCCTGCTTTTGCTGAAGCGAGTTTACCGACTAGACGCGTCAATGCGTGTTGTGGAAGCCAGTACTGCAATCCAACTTTAAGTTTATCCATCATGGTAATCCAATCTCGTTAATTTTAATCATGTTTTGGGCGCGAGATGTTACTCAAACTCCGCTCAATTGTCAGCCACAAAAGTGTGTCGATTGTGACTGAGTTCGTTTTATAGGTCGGCTTTTTTGTTACGCGAATACTGACGATTCGCTTTGCCTTCCGCCATACTTTCGAGAATACGATGGTAGTTATCAAAGCGCACTCGGTTAATGTGCCCATCTTGAACCGCTTGCTGCAAGATACAGCCTGGGTCGTCTTGGTGCTTACAGTCTCTAAATTTGCATCCACCTAAGTATGGACGAAATTCAACAAAGGCTTTGGTGATCTCTTCGGCTTCAAGGTGCCATAGACCGAACTCACGAACACCTGGAGAGTCAATAAGGTCGCCGCCACTTGGAATATGGTAAAGGCGAGCCGCTGTCGTGGTGTGTTGACCTAAACCTGAATTCTCTGATACCGCCCCTTCTTCTACTTCCAAACCTGGCATCAGTGCGTTGACTAGGCTAGATTTTCCTACGCCAGATTGTCCGACAAAGATATTAATGCGATCAGTAAGCTCGGCTTCAAGCTCTTTGATCCCTTCGCCTGTTTGCTTACTCACAAACATCACTTTGTAGCCGATGCGCGAGTACTCATTGAGGAGTTCGGTATATTTCTCACGATCTTCTGCTTCTAGTAGGTCGATTTTGTTGAGGACGATCAGTGGCGCGATCTGCAGTGTTTCAGCAGCGACAAGGTAACGGTCGATGATATTGAGAGACAGCTCGGGAAGAACAGATGACACAATGATCATCTGGTTGACGTTTGCAGCGACTGGTTTTAAGCCGTCGTAATAGTCAGGACGAGTCAATACTGACGTTCGAGGCTCCACGGCTTCTACGACACCTGAAATACCGTCCATCGATTCTAGTCCGGCACGCCAAAGAACCTGATCGCCAGATACGAGACTCTCGATACCACGACGCAGGTTACAACGATGCACTTTTTTAGTTTCACTATCTTCAATGTCGGCATGCTGACCAAAGCGAGTAATGACTAAACCGGTTTTAACGCTGCCCAGCATGGTCTCATCCCACTGGACGGTATCTTGTTGCTTGAGCTTACGTTTCTGGTTGCTTCTTACACGTCTCACCTGACCTTTTGTCAGCTTTTTCTTTTTCGCCACTTTAACTCTCTAAATATCATGTGACCAAGTTAGAGTCGCTTTGGCGCTCTATCTTGAGGATCTTAATTTGGGTATAGTACCTTTTTTACGTGCAAACAAATAGGCAGCAGAACTATGTCTTTCAGTGATCAGAACTTAATTTGGGTTGATCTGGAGATGACAGGGCTCGATCCTGAAACTCACAAAATCATCGAAATCGCTTCAATCGTTACAGACAGTGAACTCAACATCTTGGCAGAAGGTCCTGTTTTAGCAGTAAAACAGCCACAAGAAGAGCTTGATAAGATGGATGACTGGTGCACCAACACACACACTGCAAGTGGGCTGGTGGACAGAGTGAAAGCAAGTGATGTTGATGAAGAGGACGCGGTTCGCCAAACGATCGAGTTTTTAGAAAAGTGGGTTCCCAAAGGAAAATCGCCGATTTGTGGCAATAGTATTGGCCAAGATCGTCGTTTCTTATACAAGCACATGCCAAAACTGGAAGAGTACTTTCATTACCGCTATCTGGATGTGAGTACCTTAAAAGAGCTCACCCGCCGCTGGAAGCCAGAAGTTTTAGACGGTTTTTCTAAGCAGGGTACACACCTCGCATTAGATGATATTCGAGAGTCGATTGCAGAGCTGAAATACTATCGTCAAACGATCTTTAAGATCTAATTGCACTTATTCGATTAAAATCACACCGTTACCTTAGCGGTTTGCGTGCTTTTTCATCACATAGATCAAAAATGAATTATTTTTTGAAAAAGCACTTGCATCACAAAAAAATGCTCTTATAATTCGCAGCCCTAAACGACGGAAACGTTGTTGAAAAGCGACACTAGCTCAGTTGGTAGAGCGCAACCTTGCCAAGGTTGAGGTCACGAGTTCGAACCTCGTGTGTCGCTCCAAATTTAAAGCTTTCATTGTGCTTAACAATGACTTAGATGGACGCGGGGTGGAGCAGCTTGGTAGCTCGTCGGGCTCATAACCCGAAGGTCGTCGGTTCAAATCCGGCCCCCGCAACCAAATTTAATCAATAGCATTAGCTGTTGATATGCGACACTAGCTCAGTTGGTAGAGCGCAACCTTGCCAAGGTTGAGGTCACGAGTTCGAACCTCGTGTGTCGCTCCAAATTTAAAGCTTTCATTGTGCTTAACAATGACTTAGATGGACGCGGGGTGGAGCAGCTTGGTAGCTCGTCGGGCTCATAACCCGAAGGTCGTCGGTTCAAATCCGGCCCCCGCAACCAAATTTAATCAATAGCATTAGCTGTTGATATGCGACACTAGCTCAGTTGGTAGAGCGCAACCTTGCCAAGGTTGAGGTCACGAGTTCGAACCTCGTGTGTCGCTCCAAATTTAAAGCTTTCATTGTGCTTAACAATGACTTAGATGGACGCGGGGTGGAGCAGCTTGGTAGCTCGTCGGGCTCATAACCCGAAGGTCGTCGGTTCAAATCCGGCCCCCGCAACCAAATTTAATCAATAGCATTAGCTGTTGATATGCGACACTAGCTCAGTTGGTAGAGCGCAACCTTGCCAAGGTTGAGGTCACGAGTTCGAACCTCGTGTGTCGCTCCAAATAAATAGCTTTCATTGTGCTTAACAGTGACATTGCGACACTAGCTCAGTTGGTAGAGCGCAACCTTGCCAAGGTTGAGGTCACGAGTTCGAACCTCGTGTGTCGCTCCAGATTACAGTTCTCATTGTACTTAACAATGACATTGCGACACTAGCTCAGTTGGTAGAGCGCAACCTTGCCAAGGTTGAGGTCACGAGTTCGAACCTCGTGTGTCGCTCCAGATTGCAGTTCTCATTGTACTCAACAATGACATTGCGACACTAGCTCAGTTGGTAGAGCGCAACCTTGCCAAGGTTGAGGTCACGAGTTCGAACCTCGTGTGTCGCTCCAGATTTTAGTTTTCATTGTACTTAACAGTGACATTGCGGCACTAGCTCAGTTGATTGAGCGCAACCTTGCCAAGGTTGAGGTCACGCCTTTCTGTTTATGAATAGGGAACCTCGTGTGTCGCTCCAAATAAGTAGCTTTCATTGTGCTTAACAATGATTATCGGACGCGGGGTGGAGCAGCTTGGTAGCTCGTCGGGCTCATAACCCGAAGGTCGTCGGTTCAAATCCGGCCCCCGCAACCATTTCACTCCCCTGAAATCCGATAAAGCTCTTTCTTCATGCTGTGAAGCATAATCCCCCAAAAGATATGAAACTTGATTACAAGCTAATCAGGTTCTTTTTTGTCTGTGTAAAATTCATTACATTTACCTTTCTATCGGTTGATGGAAGGGCGTTTCCCTATTCAATTCACAGAGTTATCCACATAGTATTAATTGTGGATAAGTTAGTGAATAATTAAGATCATTCCTTAAACATCAAGCCTCAATTCAGGATCATTAGTTTCCGAATGAAAAGCCCAATTTCAATGCCTTAAAATAAGTTATTGATTTTTAATGAATTTAATGGGAATTAATAAATATTAGAACTAAGTAACTTGACAAGATTATCTTGGTTTTTTGATCTTTGTCATTTTTTCTTGATGTGGCTAACTTTCATTTTCATAGGAAATTTTCTGAACTGGGAAATATTTTCCACAAAGTCAGCTTTTTAGAGCTGAGTCAAAAAATGTGCAGCTATTTCATGAAACCTAAGCATCACGAGGTAGCCCTTTTTCGACAATTCGGATAAGTCTCTGTTTCTTTCTATCTAGGTTAGGTGTTTGTGCTGCTGCCACTTGTTGTTGCTTGATGGCCCAGTTTAGATGCTCATCAAGTGTAGTGCTGATGCCAAGACGTGCAGTGAGTGCGGGGATGTATTTATCGTCATAGGGAGCGTTGCCAATAGCGATAGCGATATTTCTCAACCATTGAGTGTGGCCAATTCGACGAATAGCACTTCCTTGCATCCGGTCTAGAAATTCTTGTTCAGTCCATGCAAACAAAGTCAGTAAATCAGCATTATTGAATTCACTGCGTCGATGGAAGTCTGTGTGTTGTGTAACCTCAGCTTCTCGATTCCAAGGACAAACCAGCTGGCAATCATCACAACCGTAGATGCGATTGCCTATTGCTTGACGAAGTTCTTCTGGGATAACACCGTCATATTCAATGGTGAGGTAGGAGATACAGCGGCGAGAATCCACCACCTTATCATCAACAATCGCCTGAGTCGGGCATGACGTCATGCACGCAACGCAATGACCACATTCGTTGTCCACCCCTGCATGATCAATAGGCAAAGCAAGGTCAATCAGTAACTCTCCCAAAAAAAACCACGAACCAGAGTCTTTATTTAATAGTAGTGAATGCTTGCCTACCCAACCTAGACCTGCTTTTTCGGCAAGGGGACGCTCAAGGATTGGAGCAGAGTCTACAAAAGGTCGATATCCTAATGCATCGACTTCTTGCTCTATTTTCTGAGCAAGTTTTTTAAGTTGGTTGCGAACGAGTTTATGGTAATCACGTCCGAGGGCATAGCGGCTAATATAACCAGAATGGGTGTCTTTTAAGTTAGAAGCAAATTGGGCTTCTGGGGGAAGGTAGTCCATACGAGCGCTTATGACTCGTAGTGTTCCAGGTAGCAACTCTTCTGGTCGGGCACGCATCATGCCGTGTCGAGCCATCCAGTCCATATCACCGTGGTAGCCTTTATCGAGCCAGTTTTTCAGATAGCTTTCATGCGCCTTGAGATCGATGTCAGTTATTCCAACTTGATCAAAGCCTAGCTCTTTACCCCAAAGTTTGATGTTGTTAGCTAGTTCTGAAAGGTTCATTATGGTCTGCTCCTTTTGGCGGGCGCCGATCCTAGCGGATCTTAAGTCAAAAGAACATTAAAAAATACGCAAAGATCAAAGTTGTCTGTCAAATAATCTGCGTTTTACTATTTCCTTATGATTGAATTATATATACTTGAATTTTAGACAGCTTTTATTTCGGTGGTGAAGCGCCTTTGCTTTCCATAAAGATCGCCGAAAATAACACACTAAGTATTGCCAGAATCAAATGATTTCAAAGACATTTTTACTCGAAGATGAGCAAGCGACGATTAAGCTAGGCGATCATCTTGCTCAATGCTGTACCCAGCAAACAACGATCTATCTTCACGGCGATCTTGGCGCAGGTAAGACGACCTTTAGCCGAGGGTTTGTTCGATCTCTAGGCCACGTTGGCAATGTGAAAAGTCCAACCTATACGTTGGTTGAACCTTACCAGCTTGCGGATTGGATGGTTTACCATTTTGATCTCTACCGTTTGGCCGACCCTGAAGAGCTCGAATTTATGGGCATTAGAGACTATTTTACTGATGATGCGATCTGTTTGGTTGAGTGGCCAGAAAAGGGCGAAGGCATGCTGCCAGAGCCAGATCTGCACATCGACATTCGATATGATGGTGAGCAGCGTCAAGCGACATTGAGAGCCATGACAGTGTATGGAAACAAGTTAGTAGAACAGATGGAGTTAGCTGAGTAAATCGCTATGTGGAGACGTGGTTTTTCCTTATTACTGCTATTAGCAATGATGCCAATGGCAGTGCTAGCCAATGTGCTGGAGAGTATTCGAGTTTGGCCATCGCCAGAAGAGACTCGTGTCGTCATTGACCTGAAATCTGAAGCTGTTCATAGCTATTTCACCTTGAGTAGCCCTGACCGTATTGTTGTTGATCTCAAAGACACCACTTTATCGACAAAGCTGCCTGTGAATGTGACGGATAGCCCGGTATTGAAGCGTATACGTAAGAGCTCTCCACCCGAATCAGGTACGTTTCGACTTGTATTTGAGTTGAAGGAAAAAACTACCCCCTCAGTATTTAAGCTTGCCCCTACTCCTGGTGGGCAATACGGTTACCGCTTAGTGGTCGATATGCCACACGCCACGAAAAAGCCACCTGCTCAACCGAGTTCAAGCGCCACGCAAGTCAGTCGTGATGCCTCACAGCTAAGTGGTAATGCTGATATCGTGGTCGCCATTGACCCAGGACACGGTGGTGAAGACCCTGGCTCTATTGGTCCTACTAAAAAATACGAGAAACACGTTACTTTAGCGATCTCCAAAAAGCTTGCAGCGAACATCAACGCGATTCCCGGGATGCGCGCGGTTTTAACGCGTCAGGGAGATTATTTTGTTAACTTAAATCGCCGCTCTGCGTTAGCTCGTGAGAAAGGCGCTCACCTTCTGGTTTCCGTTCACGCGGATGCTTTCCATACACCACAGCCTCGTGGGGCGTCAGTGTTTGTTTTGAATACCCGACGAGCCAACTCTGAGCTTGCCAAATGGGTCGAGAACCACGAAGAACAGTCTCAGTTGCTTGGTGGTGCAGGAGAGCTTCTAGCGAATAACAACACCGATAGAAATGTCAGCCAAACGTTGATTGATATGCAGTTCCAGTTTTCACAGCGTGAGGGCTATAAAGTCGCGACGAAGATCCTCAATGAGATGGGTAAAGTGGCCCGTCTGCATCAGAAAAAACCCGTTAACGCGAGCCTTGCGGTACTCAAATCACCAGATATCCCATCGGTTCTAGTAGAAACGGGCTTTATCTCAAACCCAACTGAAGAGCGCCTGTTATTCCAGCGTGAGCATCAAGATAAACTGGCACGCGCTCTTTCCACGGCCATTGTTCAGTATTTTGAGAATAATGCGCCTGAGGGGACCTTGTTTGCGAATCAAAGCAAAACGATTAAGCACAAGGTGCAAAGAGGGGAAAGCTTATCGGTTATTGCGAATCGTTATGGCACATCGGTGAATGCTATCCGCAACGCGAACAACCTAAAGAGCAATAGCTTGGCAGTTGGTCAAATGCTATCGATACCGGCAACGAATCGAGCAGGTCAGGTTGCGGCAAGTGGCGCTCCTGCTACCCAGACTAAGACGATTACTCACACGGTTAAAAAAGGCGATTACTTGGGCAAGGTTGCACAGCAGTACAAGGTGTCTGTTGCCGCGATTAAGCGTGAGAATAATCTTAAGTCAGATACCCTAAAACTCGGTCAGAAGCTGAAGATCACTGTGGCAGCATCGAGTAGTTCACCGACTGTTCAGACCAAGACCATCACTCATACTGTTGGCAAGGGAGATTACTTAGGTAAGGTCGCGCAACAATATAAGGTCTCCGTTGCTGCGATTAAACGAGAAAATAACCTCAAGTCGGATACGTTAAGACTGGGTCAGAAGCTAAAGATAACCGTGAGTGTTAAGGATATACCACCGAGAAAGCATACGGTTAAGCGAGGTGAGTTCCTCGGTAAAATAGCCAATCAGTATGGGGTGTCGGTATCAAGTATTCGTTCCGCCAATAACTTGCGCTCTGACCAATTGGCGGTCGGACAAGTATTAACTATCCCGAATAAGTAGAAGAAATGACGATTAAGATTTTACCTGCTCGACTTGCCAACCAAATTGCCGCTGGTGAAGTTGTGGAGCGACCAGCGTCGGTTGTAAAAGAGCTGGTGGAAAATAGCTTAGACTCGGGTGCGACTCGTATTGATATCGATATTGAGAAGGGTGGCGCCAAGATGATCCGTGTCCGTGATAACGGTAAAGGGATCCCTAAAGATGAGCTTGGTTTGGCCCTTAGTCGTCATGCTACATCGAAAATCCACACATTAGATGACCTTGAAGCGATCATCAGTTTAGGCTTCCGTGGCGAGGCGCTCGCCAGTATCAGCTCCGTTGCAAGACTGACGTTGACGTCACGACCGACAACGCAAGAAGAAGCGTGGTCGTGCTATACGGAAGGCCGCGATATGGAGGTGAAGCTTCAACCTGCCGCCCATCCAGTTGGCACATCCGTGGAGGTGCTGGACCTTTTCTTCAATACACCAGCACGACGCAAATTTCTTAAAACGGAAAAAACAGAGTTCACGCACATTGATGAGCTTTTAAAGCGGATTGCACTTAGTCGCTTCGATGTCACGATCAACTTACGCCACAATGGTAAGATGATCCGTCAGTACCGAGCGGCGAAAACAGAGTCTCAAGCAGAAAAGCGTATTGCTGCCGTGTGCGGGGCCGCTTTTGTCCGCTCAATGCTTAAAGTCGAATTGGAACATAATGATCTCAAGCTTCACGGGTGGATTACGACCCCGGAGGGCGCAAGGCAGCAAAGTGATCTTCAGTACTGCTATGTCAATGGCCGCATGATGCGAGATAAGCTCATTAATCACGCGATCCGCCAAAGCTATGAGACAACATTGCGCCCAGACCAATTTGCGACTTATGTGTTATTTATTGAAATCGACCCGCACCAAGTGGACGTTAACGTTCATCCTGCCAAGCATGAAGTTCGCTTTCATCAGGCAAGGCTGGTTCATGACTTTATCTATCAGGCTTTAGCTGGTGCGCTAGCGCAGAGCCTAAATATTGATGAACGTAAGCCGACAGAGTCAGCGTTTCATCATGGTGAACAAGCCCAACCGACGGTGAATGATTCATCGGTAGAAAAACAACTTGAGCGAGCTGTCAAAAACACGCCCGCATACCCCAATAAGGCACCGCTATCTCAACCTTCTGAGGTCGGTGAGAGTAGAGCGAGTCATGAATGGCAATCACAAAGTCGTGCTAGCGCCAAGATGGGCGGGAGTGCTCGTGAACGTGCGCCAAGCGCTTCACCGAGCCATCGAGAGGTGCAAGCTTATCAGCAGCTAATGCAGACCCCTCATTCGGTCAGTGATAGCAAGCCAAGACCTTCCTCTGCCGCTGAGATTGACCGTACTGAGGCCGCGAGTGCACCAGCAAGGGTAAGCCAGCATAAAGCGAGAGAATTTGGTAAGGCAGTGTGTGTTGTTGAGCAGCAGTACCTATTGACTCAATATGATGGTCACTGCTTCATGCTCTCTATTCCAAGAGCGGAGTGGTGGAAGCAATATGGGCAATTGACGCCGCAACAAGGCCCTTTGACGATGCAACCACTGTTGATCCCGCTTGCGATTAAGGTTGATGCCGAGTCGCATCAGATCCAACAACAGATCCAGCCTTTGCTCCTTAAGCTAGGGATCAAAATCGTCGAAAAGGATAAGACGACGCTTATGGTCATGGCAGTGCCTCAACCAATGAGACAACAAAACCTTCAACAACTGATTCCGGATCTGTTATCGTACGCGGCTCAAAAATGTCAGACAAATGATCCTCAATCACTGGAAATGATAACCAAATGGCTAGCAAATCAGGTGACAGTTGAGAAACCTAGCTACACTTTATCTGAAGCAGTGCAAATTTTAGGGGAACTAGAACAGCTCTGGCATGGTCAATTACCTTTAGACGATTCTAATCTTATGATTAGTATCGACTTTACCGATACGATTTCTGCGTTTAAGTTATGAATGAAAAATTACCATTAGCACTGTTCTTAATGGGGCCGACGGCCTCGGGCAAGACAGATTTAGCCATCCGATTGAGACAGCGTTTTCCTGTAGAAATTATCTCAGTGGACTCGGCATTGATTTATCGCGATATGGATATCGGTACCGCCAAGCCAGATGAGAGAGAGCTTGCGTTAGCACCTCATCGTTTGATCGATATATTGGATCCAAGTGAAGCTTATTCGGCTGCTGATTTTCGACGTGATGCACTCAAAGAGATGGCAGATATTGTCGCCCAGGGTAAGATCCCGCTTCTCGTCGGGGGCACAATGCTATACTACAAGGCACTATTAGAGGGGTTATCACCTCTTCCTGCTGCCGATCCAGAGATTCGATCACAATTGGAGCAAGAAGCGAAAACGTTGGGCTGGCAAGCGATGCATGATCAACTTCGAGAGATCGATCCTGTATCAGCCGAAAGAATTCACCCTAATGATCCACAAAGATTGTCTAGGGCATTGGAAGTTTATCGAATTTCAGGTAAAACTCTTACTGAGTTGACAGCGACAAAGGGAGAGCCACTTCCTTATCGCGTCAAACAGTTTGCAATAGCTCCCAAGGATAGGGCAGAGCTCCATCGTCGTATTGAACTTAGATTCGACAAAATGATGGAAGCAGGGTTCGAGCAAGAGATGAAAGGGCTATATCAGCGTGATGATCTCCACCCGGATCTTCCTTCTATTCGTTGCGTCGGTTATCGACAGATGTGGGACTATTTGGACGGGAATGCTACGCTCGAGGAAGCGAAATTCCGCGGAGTGTGTGCGACTCGTCAATTAGCCAAGCGACAAATCACCTGGTTGCGCAGCTGGGATGATCTGACTTGGTTGGATAGCGAAAATGTTGATCTCGCTTTAGAAACTCTCTCGCAGGCAATAGCCAGCGATTGATTTTACTGTGTATAATATTTTTGCTTTTGCGCGAAAGATCATTCTTACTTAGTGAGAGTGGTCACTTGAAACTGTTTAGCTCAGATGCATAAAGCAGCGCAAATCATTGCAAAGCACCACTAGCTAAATAACAACAACATAAATACAAAATAAGGAAAATAAAATGGCTAAGGGGCAATCTCTACAAGACCCATTTCTAAATGCACTACGCCGCGAGCGTATCCCTGTATCTATCTACTTGGTTAACGGTATCAAGCTACAAGGTCAAATTGAGTCATTCGACCAATTCGTTATCTTGTTGAAAAACACAGTAAACCAGATGGTATACAAGCATGCGATTTCTACAGTTGTGCCGGCTCGTCCAGTGAGCCATCACAGCGGTGAGCGTCCTCAAAACGACCGCCCACAAGAAAAATCAGAAGATTAATCTCTGATCATCACATAGAACAAAGGAGTTGAACGCTTGTTTGACCGTTATGAAGCCGGTGAGCGAGCCGTACTTGTTCATATCAACTTCACGCAAGAGGGTGAGTGGGAAGATTTAGTCGAGTTTGAAATGCTCGTCTCTTCCTCTGGCGTACAGTCACTGCAGGTGATCACCGGCAGTCGTCAGTCGCCACACCCTAAATATTATGTCGGAGAGGGTAAAGCCCAAGAGATCGCTGAAGCAGTTCAGCGTGAAGAGGCGGATGTGGTGATCTTTAACCACGCTCTCTCCCCTGCCCAAGAACGAAATCTAGAGCAGTTATGTCATTGTCGTGTTTTAGACCGCACTGGTTTGATCCTCGATATTTTTGCCCAGCGAGCAAGGACACACGAAGGTAAACTTCAGGTTGAGCTTGCACAGCTACGACATATTTCAACTCGTTTGATTCGTGGATGGACCCACTTGGAGCGACAGAAAGGTGGTATTGGTCTTCGAGGGCCGGGTGAAACCCAGCTTGAAACAGACAGACGCCTACTGCGTGATCGGATCAAAGCGATCCTTCGTCGTTTAGAGAAAGTGTCTAAACAGCGAGAGCAAGGACGACGAGCTCGTCGACGCGCTGAAATCCCCACAGTCTCCTTAGTTGGTTACACCAACGCAGGTAAATCAACACTGTTTAACCGCATCACTGAAGCGGGCGTTTACGCCGCTGACCAGTTATTTGCAACGTTAGATCCTACACTACGTAAGATCGAGCTCAAAGAGGTCGGTCCCGCAATTTTGGCAGATACGGTAGGATTTATTCGTCACCTTCCACATGATCTTGTTGCGGCCTTTAAGGCAACGTTACAAGAAACACAAGAAGCTGACATTTTGTTACACGTTGTTGATGCCAGTGATGAGCGTTTTCGTGAGAATATTCATGCTGTTCATGAAGTACTTGAGGAAATTGACGCCTCTGAGATACCGACCTTAGTGGTGATGAACAAAATTGATAATCTCGAAGGGCAAAAACCTCGTATTGAAAGAGATGACGAGGGCATTCCAACAACGGTTTGGGTTTCTGCGATGGCAGACCTGGGCATGGATTTGCTTTTTGAAGCTCTAAAAGAACGTCTCGCCAGTCAAATGGTTGAGTACAAACTGCAGATTCCACCCGCTTATCAGGGACGAATTCGCAGTGTATTCTTCGAGAAACAGTGCATTCTGGGTGAAGGCTATGATGAAGAGGGTAATCTTCTGATTGATATTCGCATGCAGAATGCAGATTGGCAGCGACTCGAAAAAAGAGAAGGGGCAGTTTTACGTGACTTTATAGTTACTTAAATGACTGCTACAGTATAACGTCATATCAAATGATGGAGCTTACTAATGGCGTGGAACGAGCCTGGTAATAACAACGGCAATAATGGCCGCGATAATGACCCTTGGGGTAATAACAATCGTGGTGGCCAGAATAATGGCGGCCGTGAGCAAGGACCACCAGATTTGGATGAAGTTTTCAGCAAACTAAGTCAAAAGCTGGGTGGTAAGTTTGGTGGTAAAGGTGGCAATGGTTCATCGACTGGTGGTAACGGCGGATTCCTAGGATTCGGTGTGATCGCTGTGATCGCAATTGCTATCTGGGTTTTTGCTGGCTTCTACACAATTGGTGAAGCAGAGCGTGGTGTAGTTTTGCGTCTAGGAAAATACGACCGTGTGGTCGATCCTGGTCTTAACTGGCGTCCACGTTTTATTGATGAAGTCACTCCGGTTAACGTACAAGCGATTCGCTCACTGCGCTCTTCAGGTCTAATGCTGACCAAAGACGAAAACGTAGTGACAGTAGCAATGGACGTTCAATACCGTGTTGCTGACCCATACAAATACTTATATGTCGTGACCAACGCTGATGACAGCTTACGTCAGGCAACGGATTCTGCACTTCGTGCGGTTATTGGTGATTCACTGATGGATAGCATCCTAACCAGTGGGCGTCAGCAAATCCGTCAAAGCACACAAGAAACACTGAACCAGATCGTAGACAGCTACGATATGGGTCTGGTTATCGTTGATGTGAACTTCCAATCAGCACGTCCACCTGAGCAAGTTAAAGATGCATTCGATGATGCTATCGCCGCTCGTGAGGATGAAGAGCGTTTTGAGCGTGAAGCAGAAGCTTACCGTAACGATATCTTGCCAAAAGCAACGGGTCGTGCAGAGCGTCTGAAGAAAGAAGCTCAAGGTTACTCTGAGCGCGTAGTCAACGAATCGCTAGGTCAAGTAGCACAGTTCGAGAAACTGCTACCTGAATACCAAGCAGCACCAGATGTAACTCGCAATCGTCTATACCTAGACACGATGGAGCAGGTTTACAGCAGCACTTCGAAGGTACTGATTGACTCAGAGTCGAGTGGCAACCTACTTTACCTACCGATTGATAAACTGGCAGGTGAAGGAAAAACTGACACTAAACGTACTCAGCGTTCATCATCTAGCTATGATCAAATTGAGTTAGAGGCACAAGATCCTATTTCTGACTCAAGCTCTGGTTCGCGTTCTACTGGCACTCGTCAAGGGAGATACTAATAATGCGTAAGTTAATGATCCCTGTATTAGTCGTTGCGCTAGCGCTACTCCTGATGTCACTGTTTGTGGTTCAGGAAGGCGAACGTGGAATGGTTATCCGTTTCGGTCGTGTTCTTGATGATAACGGTGTGTCTCGTATCTACGAGCCAGGTCTGCACTTTAAGATGCCACTGTTTGACCGTGTTAAGACGCTTGATGCGCGTATTCAAACAATGGAAGGTCGCACTGACCGTTTCGTAACATCTGAGAAAAAAGACGTTCTTATCGATACTTACGTTAAGTGGCGTATCTCCGATTTTGGTCGTTTCTACCTAACAACAGGTGGCGGTAACAACCTAACAGCAGAAGCACTACTTGAGCGTAAAGTGATGGACGTTCTTCGTTCTGAAATCGGTGCTCGTGAAATCAAGCAAATCGTTTCTGGTCCTCGTAACCAAGATGTACTGCCGGATTCACTAGATGATGAAGAAGTCGCAACAGAAGCAGCACTTCAAGCGCTTGAGATTGATGGTGAGCGCGACAAGATCATGGAAAATGTTCTTGAGGGTACGACTGACAGTGCTTTGGCTGACTTGGGTGTTGAGATTGTTGATTTCCGTATGAAGAAAATCAACCTTCCAGACGAAATCAGTGAGTCAATCTACCGTCGTATGCGCGCAGAGCGTGAGTCGGTTGCTCGTCGTCACCGTTCTCAAGGTCGTGAGAAAGCAGAAGTTATCCGCGCTCAAGCTGAGCTAGAGGTTGCTAAGGTTCTTGCTGAAGCAGATAGAACTGCTCGTGTGACTCGCGGTCAAGCGGATGCGGAAGCTGCGAAGATCTACTCTGATGCATACAGCAAAGATCCTGAATTCTTCGGTTTCCTACGCTCACTAAACGCTTACGAGAAATCATTTAGCGACAAGAGTGATATTCTAGTGTTGGATCCGAAGAGTGACTTCTTCCAATACATGAATAACGCCAATGGCGCAGTGCAAAACTAACTAAGTATTGTACATGAATAACAAAAGGCTCCCGGTGTGGAGCCTTTTTGTTTATCACGTTCGGCAGTAACACTAAGGATAAAACTCATGAGTGAAACAATCTGGCTCGCGCTGGGTATCTTTCTGATATTGGAGGGCTTAGGTCCACTATTGGCCCCAAACGGATGGCGTAAGATGTTGCTAGAGATCATTTCTCAGCCGGAAGCTCAGCTGAGAAGAATCGGTGGGTGTTTAGTCGTCAGTGGGCTAGTCATGGTTTACTGCTTTATCTAAACCCAAACGCAGCAGTTAATAATGGGGTGGTGGTGTTTCTTCTGATGGATCCGCCAAGTTTGAGCTGTCCATGTTTTTCACTTTTCCAACCACGTATTTCATTTGGTCTTGCATCTTAGTGATGAGAAGCTGCTGTTGACTCAAGGCTTCATTGAGCTCTTCAATGGTTTGCTCTTGAAAAGCCAACTGGCACTCTAAATCATTGACGCGTTGTTCTAGTGCTTCACTGTTTTGAGACATATTACGGTTGAAACTCCCATGCTTCTGCTATCCCAGCAGATGTACCTGATACAACATGTTGCTGGCTATTAAAGGCTGCATCATACACCACAGCCCGAGGAGGGCGAGTATCTTTTTGTGGCTGCGCATCCATTTGCTGAATTTTGTCACCCGTTGCGGTATCCCAGATAGCGATACGACCAGACGGAGTGCCTGTGATAAGCCATTGACCATCATCAGAAAAACGTGCGCTGGAGAAAATTAACTGCCGAGAGAAGCTTTTCAGCTCACTCACTTTCTCGCCAGTTTTCAGATTCCAAATCACTGCCAAGTTGCCTCCATCAGAGGTAAATCCAAGTTTACCGTCTCTTTGAAGGGCGACACGATTGACTCTTTGCTCGTGCTCAAAGGTGTGGATGACGAGTCCACTTTGAGTGTCCCACAAGTAGGCTTTGTAGTCATTGCCTCCGGACAAGGCATACCGACCATTGGGTGCTATCGCAACTGAATTGACTTTTTCGTTGTGCGCAAGGAACTCTATCCGTCTGCCGGTGACTAAGTCTACGTAAATGGCTTTACCATTGGTTAGGCCAAGCAGTACCTGTTCACCATTACTGGCAATATCTGCATCC
This sequence comes from Vibrio astriarenae, assembly GCF_010587385.1. Classification (NCBI taxonomy): domain Bacteria; kingdom Pseudomonadati; phylum Pseudomonadota; class Gammaproteobacteria; order Vibrionales; family Vibrionaceae; genus Vibrio; species Vibrio astriarenae. The sequence continues at coordinate 2,794,767 of NZ_CP047475.1, read as the reverse complement.
CTAATGAGTCCGTCAGAGATGGACCACAGGCCCTCTGCTTTTGTCCACCCAAGGTCCCAAACCGCAAAATTGGTTTGGCTGGTGGTGATGGCAAAGCGGCCATTGTCAGAAATGCGTATTTTCGAGACGCGACTGGCCTGCTGATCAAGCTCGCCGAGTTCGGATAGTTTTTGGTCTAAGGTTAAATCCCAGAGAACCAATTGGTTTTCTGGTGAATAGGTTAATGCAAAGCGTGCGTCGCGACTTAAGCCAAAGCTAGTCGTACCTTGTGGTTCTAGCGCCCATTGAGAGACTTGTGTCGGGCCAAAAAAACATCCACTAAGCGCTAATAAGCTGATCCATACGATGTTTTTGGTCGGAAATCGTGTAACTGACAAACTATTGACTTAATTTATAGGGAAATTTACTAAACGTGTGTCTATAGTGGTACAACTCAGTTGTACATGCCAGAGGTAATGGCATAATTGTGAACAGAATTATTATCAGATGACATCCAGATTGGTTGGAGAATTTAATGAAATCGATGTTTAAAGTTTCACTGCTTGCAGCGACAGTAATGCTAGCAGTTGGTTGCCAAAAAGAAGAAGAACCAAAAGTTGAAGTTGCGCCAGAAGCGCAAACTGAGCAAGTGCAATCAGGCGCTGCAATGAGCTTTGAATCTGACGATGACAAAGCAGCATACGCAATCGGTGCTTCTTTCGCGTCTTACCTTTCAACCAGCATTGAGAAACCAGCAGAGCTAGGTATCGAACTGAAAAAAGAGTTGGTACTGAAAGGTATTGAAGACGTATTTACAGCAGAGTCTGTGCTTTCTGAAGAAGAGACTCGTGCAGCGCTAGAGTCTCTAGATAAGCGTGTAGCAGAAACGCTAGAAGCTCAAGCAGCTGAGCAAGCAGCAGAAACACAGCAAGCGGGTGATGATTTCCGTGCTGAGTTTGAGAAGGAAGACGGTGTGGTTAAGACCGACTCTGGTCTACTTTACCAAGTACTAACGCCAGCTGAAGGTGACAAGCCAGCAGAGACGGCAACGGTAGAAGTACACTACAAAGGTACTCTGATCGACGGTACTCAATTTGATAGTTCATACGATCGTGGTGAATCTGCAACATTCCCACTAAATCGTGTGATTGAAGGTTGGACTGAAGGTGTTCAGTTAATGCCTGTAGGTTCTAAATTCAAATTTGTTATCCCACCAGAGCTTGCTTATGGCGATCAAGACACGCCAACAATTCCAGCAAACTCAACACTTATCTTTGAAGTCGAGCTAGTGCAGATTGTCGAAGCCGCTCAATAATTGAGTAGCAGCGAGTAAATCTTTGAAAACCCGGCTGATGAGCCGGGTTTTTTTATGCGTGTAGTGTGGCTAAAGTCGAAATTTACGCAAAATCACAAAGAGTTTGATCGAATACATGAGCGCTAGATTAAAATTATCTGATAAACTTACATCAATTTGTTGAGTTTATATCCAACGGTCATCGTTGCTGCTTTGTGGAGCACCCAATAAAAAAACGATGTATCAGTGTGGGAGTAATGAGCAGGAGTGAGAGAAGTGACATCAACAGAAGCGATTAATGTCGATGCTCTTATGGAAATGGAGTCGGTGAATACACTGCCATTTAGTGAGCATGACCAGATTATCTTGAAGTCTTATGAGGCAGTGGTAGATGGTATCGCAAGCCTGATAGGACCATTTTGTGAAATCGTTTTGCACTCATTGGAAAATCTAAATACCTCGGCGATCAAGATTGCCAATGGTGAAAATACTGGCCGTCAGGTGGGTTCCCCTATTACAGATTTAGCACTGAAAATGCTTAAAGACATTGAAGGTTCAGAGCGAAACTTCTCGCGTTCTTACTTCACTCGAGCGAAAGGTGGCGTTTTGATGAAGTCGATTACGGTTGCAATCCGTAATGGCGACAATCGTGTTATCGGCCTATTGTGTATTAACGTCAATTTAGATGCCCCTTTCTCGCAAGTGTTGAACTCATTCATGCCAACGGAAGAGGCCAAGCAAGCGGCATCATCAGTTAACTTTGCAAGTGATGTAGAAGAGCTGGTGGATCAAACCGTTGAGCGCACCATTGAAGAGATCAATGCAGATAAGTCGGTATCAAATAACACCAAGAACCGTCAAATCGTCATGGAACTTTATGATAAAGGGATCTTTGACATAAAAGATGCAATCAACCGTGTTGCTGATCGTCTGAACATCTCAAAGCACACTGTTTACCTGTATATCCGTCAGCGCAAAACTGAGGATGAAGAGATTTGAGTTCATTGAGCTACACACTTGTGGTCAATAGTGGTGCGTATGGCAAACAGTCATCGCGCAGCGCCTACTTGTTTGCCAAAAGCCTGCTTAAGCAAGGGCATACTTTGACAAGTGTGTTTTTCTATCAAGATGGTGTCCATAACGGCTCGGCTCTGACTGTTCCGGCAAACGATGAATTTGACTTGGTGAAAGCCTGGCAAGTGCTGGCTCAAGAGCATTCAGTACGTCTCGAGACGTGTGTCGCCGCAGCGTTGAGACGTGGCGTTCTTGGACAAAGTGAAGCTGAACAACATGGCCTAGAGCAAGCTAATTTAGCTGCCGGCTTTTCTCAAGCGGGGCTGGGCAGTCTAGCTGAAGCAATGCTGACGCAAGATAGGGTGGTGCAATTTTGAAAACGCTCGGCTACCTATTTACTCAAGCGCCTCACATGACCAGTGGTGGTCGTGAAGGTATTGATGCATTGCTGGCGGCATCCGCTTATTGTGAATCGATTAAAGTTGTTTTCGTTGGCGACGGTGTACTGCAGCTGCTTGCGGGGCAGTCTCCAGACATGATCTTAAGCAAAGACTATGCACCTATGCTTAAACTCTTCGACTTGTATGACATCGAAGAGGTCTATGTGTGTAAGAGCTCATTAGAACAGCGTGGCTGTTTACATGCTGATCTCGTGATTGGTGCGAGTCTCATCGATGCTAATGAGATTCGACACCAACTGTCACAATGTCAATCTGTGCTGAGTTTTTAGGAGTTCGACATGCTTTTTATTGTTAAAACACTGTCGGCACTGACTCAGGCTCAAGCGTTAGCTAGCCATAGCGATGCTGTTCTGCTGGTGGAAAATGCGGTGTATAGTGCGGTCAGCCAACATCATGCCTTTCCCCAACTCAAAGATATGACTGTCTGGGTTCTTAGCGAAGATGCTTTGGCTCGCGGTATTGAAAGCCGTGTGAGTCCGTCGGTGCAAAAAGTCGATTTTGATGGTTTTGTTGCGCTTACTGTGCAGCACGAACAGTCGATCACCCTCGAATAACCCTCTTGATTGCTTTATAAGCAAAAAAGATCTGTATATTTCTTGACACACCTCCCACCTCTGAATAAAATTTTGCGTCCCTAATTACCACATGTGATTAGGGATAGATTTTTCACAAAGCTTACTTTTAAGTAAATCAGGAGCTAGTTAATGGCAACTATTAACCAGTTGGTACGTAAGCCTCGTGCAAAGCAAGTTGTTAAAAGCAACGTGCCTGCACTAGAAGCGTGTCCACAAAAACGTGGTGTATGTACTCGTGTTTACACTACTACACCTAAAAAACCTAACTCGGCACTACGTAAAGTATGTCGTGTACGTCTAACAAACGGTTTCGAAGTAACTTCGTACATCGGTGGTGAAGGTCACAACCTTCAAGAGCACTCAGTTGTTCTAATCCGTGGCGGTCGTGTTAAAGACCTTCCGGGTGTACGTTACCACACAGTACGTGGTGCACTTGACTGTGCTGGCGTAAATGACCGTAAACAAGGTCGTTCTAAGTATGGTGTTAAGCGTCCTAAGTCTTAATCGTCTTTTCTTTTAGAGAAAAGCGTTAAGTAAGGCCAAACACTAAAATTAATATTAATTTTTGAAGAAACTGTAAAGTTTTGGATAACCTGAAGAATAAGACAACGGAGAAATTCCATGCCACGTCGTCGCGTCATCGGTCAGCGTAAGATCCTTCCAGATCCAAAGTTCAAATCTGAACTGCTGGCAAAATTCGTTAACATCCTAATGGTTGACGGTAAGAAATCTACTGCAGAGAAAATTGTTTACACTGCACTAGATGCAATGGCTGAGAAATCTGGTAAAGATCACTTAGCTGTATTTGAAGAAGCTCTTGAAAATGTTCGCCCAGCGGTAGAGGTTAAATCTCGCCGTGTAGGTGGTTCAACTTACCAAGTACCTGTAGAAGTTCGTCCGGTTCGCCGTAACGCACTTGCTATGCGTTGGTTGGTTGAAGCTGCGCGTAAGCGTGGTGAAAAATCTATGGCTCAACGCCTAGCTGCTGAAATGCTAGACGCGTCTGAGAACAAAGGTACAGCTGTTAAGAAACGTGAAGACGTTCATAAAATGGCTGACGCGAACAAAGCGTTCGCACATTACCGCTGGTAATGTCTTTGCCGTGCTGCGAGTTTTCTCGCAGCACCCCAATAGTTCCTATGCGCAAGCTAGGAACTATTGCTATATCTGAAGCATAGTATTTTTCATTTATCGTCATGCTTCTCGACATAGCAATAGTCCCTATGTCCCATTTGAAGAGGATTTAATTGTGGCTCGCAAAACACCAATCGAGCGCTACCGTAATATCGGTATTGTTGCTCACGTAGACGCTGGTAAAACAACCACCAGTGAACGTATTCTGTTCTACACAGGCCTTTCTCACAAAATTGGCGAAGTGCACGATGGTGCAGCGACAATGGACTGGATGGAACAAGAGCAGGAGCGTGGTATTACTATCACTTCTGCAGCAACAACAACATTCTGGCGTGGTATGGAAGCGCAATTCCCAGACCACCGTGTCAACATCATTGATACCCCAGGGCACGTAGACTTCACGATCGAAGTTGAACGTTCACTGCGTGTTCTCGATGGTGCGGTTGTTGTGTTCTGTGGTTCGTCAGGTGTTGAACCTCAATCTGAAACCGTATGGCGTCAAGCTGATAAATACCACGTTCCACGTATGGTGTTTGTTAACAAGATGGACCGTGCTGGTGCTGACTTCCTTCGTGTTGTTGATCAAATTAAAAACCGCCTTGGCGCAAATCCAGTGCCTATCCAACTGAACGTTGGCGCGGAAGAAGACTTCAAAGGTGTTATCGACCTTATCAAAATGAAGATGATCAACTGGAATGAAGAAGATCAAGGCACAACCTTCACATACGAAGAGATTCCTGCTGACATGCAAGAACTTGCTGAAGAGTGGCGCAACAACCTTGTTGAGTCAGCTGCTGAAGCAACAGAAGAGTTAATGGATAAGTACCTTGAAGAAGGTGAGCTGTCTGAAGCGGAAATCAAAGAAGCGCTACGTATTCGTACACTAAATAATGAAATTGTACTCGCTACTTGTGGTAGTGCTTTTAAAAACAAAGGTGTTCAAGCTGTACTCGATGCCGTTGTTGAGTATCTGCCTTCTCCAATCGATGTTCCTGCTATTAAAGGTATCGATGACAACGAAAACGAAGTTGAACGTCACGCTGACGACAACGAACCGTTTGCCGCTCTTGCATTTAAGATCGCAACAGACCCATTTGTAGGCACACTGACGTTCATGCGTGTTTACTCTGGTGTGGTTAACTCTGGCGACGCAGTGTACAACTCTGTGAAGCAGAAGAAAGAACGCTTTGGTCGTATCGTACAGATGCACTCAAACAAGCGTGATGAAATTAAAGAGGTTCGCGCAGGTGATATTGCAGCAGCAATTGGCCTGAAAGACGTAACGACTGGTGACACTCTGTGTGATGCTAACCACAAGGTTATTCTAGAGCGCATGGAATTCCCAGACCCCGTCATTCAGATTGCTGTAGAGCCACGCTCTGTAGCGGATCAAGAAAAAATGGCTATCGCACTAGGTAAACTAGCTGCGGAAGATCCATCTTTCCGCGTGGAAACGGACGACGAGACAGGTCAGACTCTGATCTCTGGTATGGGTGAACTTCACCTAGATATCATCGTTGATCGTATGAAGCGCGAATTCAGCGTTGATTGTAACGTTGGTAAACCTCAGGTTGCATACCGTGAAACGATCCGTGGCACTGCGGAAGTTGAAGGTAAATTTGTACGTCAATCTGGTGGTCGTGGTCAGTACGGTCACGTTTGGATTAAACTTGAGCCATCTGAACCTGGCGAAGGTTTTGTCTTTGTTGACGAAATTGTGGGTGGTGTGGTTCCTAAGGAATACATCAGCTCGGTATCGAAAGGTATCGAAGAGCAAATGAACAGTGGTGTAGTAGCGGGTTACCCGGTACTCGATGTGAAAGCAACGCTGTTTGATGGCTCTTACCACGATGTTGACTCTAACGAGATGGCATTTAAGATTGCTGGCTCGATGGCATTCAAGAAAGGTTCACAGGAAGCACAACCAGTACTTCTTGAGCCAATGATGAATGTTGAAGTAACTACCCCTGAAGATTGGATGGGTGATGTCGTTGGTGACCTAAACCGTCGTCGCGGCTTGATCGAAGGTATGGAAGAAGGCGTGGCTGGCATTAAGATCATCCGTGCTCAAGTTCCACTATCTGAGATGTTTGGTTACGCAACAGACCTACGTTCTGCAACCCAAGGTCGTGCATCTTACTCTATGGAGTTTAACGAGTACGCTGAAGTACCGAAAAACTTTGCAGATAAGATCATCGCAGAGCGTGGTTACTAATCTGGTGGCTTGATCTTTAAAAAGTCTGTGCTTTTTTTTTAAGATCAAGGCGTCCAAATATTGCGCTGACGGACGTTGGCGCATAAAATAGCAAATTCTGGCGCGTCTCGGTCAATTCAGACCGTGACGAATCATAACTAGGAAGGAACACGATCGTGTCTAAAGAAAAATTTGAACGTACGAAACCGCACGTTAACGTTGGTACTATCGGCCACGTTGACCACGGTAAAACAACTCTAACTGCTGCAATCTGTACTACTCTAGCTAAAGTGTACGGCGGTGAAGCGAAAGACTTCGCATCTATCGATAACGCTCCAGAAGAGCGTGAGCGCGGTATCACAATCGCTACTTCTCACGTAGAGTACGACACTCCATCACGTCACTACGCACACGTAGACTGTCCAGGACACGCGGATTATGTTAAGAACATGATCACAGGTGCTGCACAGATGGACGGTGGTATCCTAGTTGTTGCTGCAACTGACGGCCCAATGCCTCAGACTCGTGAGCACATCCTACTAGGCCGTCAGGTTGGTATCCCATACATCATCGTATTCATGAACAAATGTGACATGGTTGACGATGAAGAGCTACTAGAACTAGTAGAAATGGAAGTTCGTGAACTTCTTTCTGAGTACGAATTCCCAGGTGATGACCTACCAGTAATCCAAGGTTCAGCTCTTGGCGCACTAAACGGTGAGAAGCAATGGGAAGACAAGATCGTTGAGCTAGCAGAAGCTCTAGATTCTTACATCCCAGAGCCAGAGCGTGCTGTAGACCAGCCGTTCCTACTACCAATCGAAGACGTATTCTCAATCCAAGGTCGTGGTACAGTTGTAACTGGTCGTATCGAGCGCGGTATCCTAACTGTAGGTGACGAAGTAGAAATCGTTGGTATCAAAGACACTACTACTACTACATGTACTGGTGTTGAAATGTTCCGTAAGCTTCTTGACGAAGGTCGTGCTGGTGAGAACGTTGGTGCACTTCTACGTGGTACTAAGCGTGACGAAGTTGAGCGTGGTCAAGTTCTTGCAGCTCCTGGCTCAATCAACCCACACACTAAGTTCGAGTCTGAAGTATACGTACTTTCTAAAGACGAAGGCGGCCGTCACACTCCTTTCTTCAAAGGCTACCGTCCACAGTTCTACTTCCGTACAACTGACGTAACAGGTGACATCCAGCTTCCAGAAGGCGTAGAAATGGTAATGCCAGGCGATAACGTTCAAATGACTGTTGAACTAATCGCTCCTATCGCTATGGACGAAGGTCTACGTTTCGCAATCCGCGAAGGTGGCCGTACTGTAGGTGCTGGTGTTGTTGCTAAGATCTTCGACTAATTTTTAGTTGAATCTAAGCTGCACTCTTCATTATTGAAGAACGCATCTGAAAAGAGGAGCTTCGGCTCCTCTTTTTGCGTTTTAGAGATAAAGAAAAATACCTAGGATAGAGCGCTCAACTTGTCCCATGATTTTTGACACCTTTGTCCTATTTACTTGAACCTTGAACCTTGAACCTTGAACCTTGAACCTTGAACCTTGAACCTTCCCTCTCAACTCCCCGAAACATTTCTCTTGCCAATCCTGCTGCTATTCTGTACTATTCGCGTTCCTTAATTCTCGGTCACTTTTATTAGTTCCTTGCTTCCTCTGGACGACCGAGCCACTCGTGGAAGCTACTAATCCGTAAGGAGCAACCTATGCGTCATTACGAAATCGTATTCATGGTGCACCCTGATCAAAGCGAGCAAGTTGCTGGCATGATCGAGCGTTACACTGGTACTATCACTGAAGCTGGCGGTACTATCCACCGTCTAGAAGACTGGGGTCGTCGTCAACTGGCTTACCCAATCAACAAGCTTCACAAAGCTCACTACGTTCTAATGAACGTTGAAGCTGACCAAGCTGTAATCGATGAGCTAGAAACTGCTTTCCGTTTCAACGATGCAGTTCTACGTAACATGATCATGCGTACTAAAACAGCTATCACTGAGCAGTCTATCATGCTTAAGCAGAAAGAAGAGCGTGCAGAGCGTGCTCCTCGTCGCGAAGAGCGTGCTGAAGCTAAGCCAGAAGCAGCTGCTGAGTAATTGATTTTATGACCAATCGGATGGAGCTGAGTGGCACTATTGTCAAGCCGCCTATTCGATCAAAAAGCCCCAGTGGCATTGAACACTGTCGATTTTGGTTAGAGCATCGCTCAACCGTTATTGAAGCTGACCTACCGAGACAAGTTTTTTGTCGTATGCCGATAGTAGTTAGCGGGACGAGGTCACAAACATTAACTCAGAATTTAGTTCAAGGCAGTAGCATTAAGGTAAGCGGTTTTGTCGCTTATCAAACCGGCCGAAATGGTTTGGGAAAATTGGTGCTTCATGCCGACAACATTACTCAAATTTAAGATCAGGAGATAGCCCATGGCTCGTTTCTTCCGTCGTCGTAAATTCTGCCGTTTCACTGCAGAAGGCGTACAAGAGATTGATTACAAAGACGTAGCAACTCTTAAAAACTACATCACTGAAGCTGGTAAAATCGTTCCTAGCCGTATCACTGGTACAAGCGCTAAATACCAACGTCAACTAGCTCGCGCAATCAAGCGTTCACGCTACCTAGCACTACTACCGTACACTGATAAGCATCAGTAATCGGTCGGTTTATTAAGAAAGAGGATTAAACAATGCAAGTTATTCTACTTGATAAAATCGGTAACCTAGGTGGTCTTGGCGATACTGTAAACGTTAAATCTGGCTACGCTCGTAACTTCCTTATCCCTCAAGGTAAAGCAGTTATGGCTACTAAAGCTAACGTTGAAATGTTCGAAACTCGCCGTGCTGAACTAGAAGCTAAAGTTGCTGAGCAACTAACTGCTGCTGAAGCTCGCGCAGAGAAAGTTAACGCACTAGAAGCGGTTGTTATCGCATCTAAAGCGGGTGACGAAGGCAAACTATTCGGTTCTATCGGTACTCGTGACATCGCTGAAGCTATCACAGCTGCAGGCGTTGAAGTTGCTAAGAGCGAAGTTCGCCTTCCTGAAGGTGCTCTACGTAACACTGGTGAGTTCGAAATCAGCATCCAACTTCACTCTGAAGTTTTCGCTGCTATCAACCTACAAGTTGTTGCTGCTGAGTAATTCAGTATTAGCTGACACTGTAAGTGCAGATTTTAAAACACCAGCCTTCGGGCTGGTGTTTTTTTATGTCTGGAATTTCACTTTAAGTGATGAGGTGAGCTTTAGAAGGCGACGACAATACTGACAGAAACGACACTGTCGGTTTGGCTGAGCCCTTCTGGAACCCGATCATGATATTCACGGTAGTGGCTGATTTTTAGCGCAATATCATCGGTGATGGTATTGGTAAAGCTAAGGTCACTGTCGATACGTGTATTACTCTGCCCTGATACGAGAGTGATTTCAGCCGCAAAGGTGACGGTATCTAGTGGGCTCCACTGTGTATTCAAATTACTTCGAAAAATGGCTTCCTCTACGAGGTCAGGAAAGATGATGTCATCGTCATCAATCTCATCGAGGTTCGGTTCTTGATAACGGTAACCAGGACCAACTTCGAGTTCCAGTATAAATTGGTCGGTATTATAGAACTGGTAACCAAGACCGCCTGAAAGAGTATAGTCTTTGAAGTAGGCACTGTATTTGGAATCTACGCCGCGAAAACTACCGTACAAGTAGGTCTTAGGGCCCAACTTGTAGTCGCTTTGTAGTGAGTAAGTTGATTGACGTTTATCTTCATCACCGTCTTTGTAAAGTAGGTAGTACTTCCACTCACCGTAGGTACGATGACGTCCGGAGATATACTCCACATCTAAGCGTGAATTGAGCGATTGAGTGTCGGAGTTACCTGTGTGTGCCTGGTAGCCAAACTCTACCTCACTGCTCCAGGGTGAAGGTATAGTGATGGTCTCAAATTCTGGGTTATCGTCTGCAAGTGCGACAGTACTTGCGAGCACACTGGCACTAACAAGCAGTAATTTGAACACCGACCTTACCTCTCTATGATAAAAAACGTGGATTCTAGGCTAAGAAAAAGACTGGTTAGTCATTAGACGGTCAATTCTACACAACTTATCGATAAACATCTTCATTGCTACTTACAATTACTGGATTACCGTTATAATGATGCACCAAGAGAATATATCTGAGTAATAACATGGCTGATAGACAAGCGGACTTTCGAGCGTCTTCAAACTCGAAAAAGAAAAATGATGCCCAAGTGGAAGCAATTAAAGTTCCACCACACTCAATTGAAGCAGAGCAATCGGTTATCGGTGGTTTGCTGCTAGACAACGAGCGTTGGGATACCGTTGCAGAGCGTGTTGTTACTAATGACTTCTATAGTCGTCCTCACAGACTCATTTTTGAGTCGGCAAGAGATCTACTCGAGGCAGGTAAACCGCTCGATCTTATTACGCTGTCTGAGTTTTTAGAACAGCGTGAACAATTGGAGGATGTGGGTGGTTTTGCTTACCTTGCAGATCTCGCGAAAAATACCCCTAGTGCAGCCAATATTAATGCTTATGCTGATATCGTAGCCGAGCGCGCGTTGGTACGTAACCTCATCGGTGTAGCGAATGAAATTGCGGATGCGGGCTATGACCCACAGGGCAGAAGCTCCGAGGATCTTCTTGATCTTGCTGAGAGTAAGGTTTTCAAAATTGCTGAGGATCGTACTAGCGAAAATGAAGGTCCGCAAAACGTTGATTCGATCCTCGAGAAAACGTTAGAGCGAATCGAGATTCTATACAAAACACCGCAAGATGGTGTCACGGGTGTCGATACAGGCTTCAACGACCTCAATAAGAAAACAGCAGGTTTACAGGGCTCAGACTTGATCATCGTCGCCGCTCGCCCATCGATGGGTAAAACCACTTTTGCGATGAACTTGTGTGAGAACGCAGCGATGCAGCAAGAGAAGCCAGTATTGATCTTCTCTTTGGAGATGCCAGCCGAACAGATCATGATGCGTATGTTGGCGTCACTTTCTCGAGTTGATCAAACTAAGATTCGTACCGGTCAGCTTGATGACGAAGATTGGGCTCGTATCTCTTCGACGATGGGGATCCTCATGGAGAAGAAGAACATGTTCATTGATGATAGTTCGGGTTTGACGCCAACAGAAGTGCGCTCCCGTGCTCGTCGTATTGCTCGTGAACATGGTGGCCTTTCGATGATTATGGTCGACTATTTGCAGCTGATGCGTGTGCCTGCACTATCAGATAACCGTACATTAGAAATTGCGGAAATCTCCCGTTCTCTTAAAGCGCTTGCGAAAGAGCTTAATGTGCCCGTTGTGGCTCTGTCTCAGTTGAACCGTTCCCTGGAGCAACGTGCAGATAAACGTCCTGTAAACTCGGACTTGCGTGAATCGGGCTCTATCGAGCAGGATGCCGACTTGATCATGTTTATCTATCGTGATGAAGTGTATAACCCTGACAGCTCATTGAAAGGTATCGCGGAAATCATCCTTGGTAAGCAACGTAACGGTCCTATCGGTTCGGTCCGCTTAACCTTCCAAGGTCAGTTCTCTCGTTTTGATAACTACGCAGGTCCAGCATTTGACGATGAGTAACTCAATCAGTTCATCTAGCACCTACATGAAAGCGGCGAGGGCGTGTATCGACCTGTCCGCATTGCAACATAACCTACGACAATTGCGCCAGCAAGCCTCGAAAAGTAAGGTGCTTGCTGTGGTTAAGGCGAATGGTTATGGCCATGGTTTACGTCATATCGCTCAGCATGCTCAGGGTGCGGATGCATTCGGTGTCGCCCGTATACAAGAGGCTCTGCAGTTGCGAGCCTGTGGCATTGTTAAGCCGATACTGCTGCTAGAGGGGTTTTATTCCGCAATGGACCTTCCGGTGCTGGTGACCAACAACATTCAGACAGTGGTGCACTGTGAAGAGCAGCTCGATGCGCTTGAGGAGGCAGAGCTTGATGCGCCCGTTGTTGTTTGGCTTAAGGTCGATAGTGGTATGCATCGTTTAGGGGTCCGCCCAGAGCAGTATCAGGATTTTGTACAGCGTTTACACGCCTGTAAAAATGTCGCTAAACCACTGCGCTATATGAGCCACTTTGCCAGTGCTGATGAGCCAGAGAAACCTGTTACTCAACAGCAGATTAACCTGTTTGATTCTTTAACGCAGGGCTGCGAAGGTGAGCGCTCTCTAGCGGCCTCAGCAGGAGTGCTTGCTTGGCCTTCGAGTTACCATGACTGGATTCGTCCTGGCATTATCATGTACGGGGTTTCACCTTTCTCTGATAAAACAGCGCAACAGCTCGGCTATAAGCCGGTGATGACGTTAAAGTCTCACCTTATTGCTGTGCGAGAGGTGAAAGCTGGCGAATCTGTGGGCTATGGCGGTATTTGGACCAGCGAACGTGATACCAAAGTTGGCGTTATTGCTATCGGCTATGGCGATGGGTATCCACGCGTCGCACCGAATGGAACCCCCGTTCTAGTGAATGGCAGGCGAGCGCCGATAGCTGGTCGAGTTTCAATGGATATGCTCACTGTCGATTTAGGGCCGGATGCTCAGGATAAGGTCGGCGATGAAGCCGTTTTGTGGGGAGAAGGCCTTCCAGTCGAAGAAGTTGCTCAACACATAGAGACAATAGCTTACGAGTTAGTCACGAAACTCACCTCTCGTGTCGATATGGAATACATAAGCGAATAAAGAATGAAATGGATTCTGATAACAGGTGTGCTGTTTGCCTGTTGGAGTAGCTTGATTCAAGCGAAAGAAAAGGACTTGGCGGTTGTTCCCTTCTATTTTCAAACTGAAAGCCTGGGTAACTCTTTCGGTGTTGCAGGGGTTGCGAAAGGCGTTGGGCAACCACAAGCCGCCTTATTTGGTATGGGCTTGTACACGGATAAAGACAGCTATATCGGTTTCCTCTCTGCCTTTAATTATGCGCTCTCTTCAAATATCACCACCTCAGCTCAGTTCTATCAAGCCCGCTTTAACGACAACAAATACTATGTTGGTGACCAGGGTAACAGTAGTTCAGACATCGATAACGTGACTCTGACTGATGGGTTAGAGGATCAGTACAAACTGGAGTTTCGTTATCTACTTCCATGGGGCGGCATCGCTGAACATGGCTTAAAAGGCGCGTTTCTGCCAGAAAGAGCAGTCAGAACCGCTTCTCCATTTGAGAGTGGTATCTCATCGATATACATAAAACCATTTTACAGTTCGCGTGAGCTGTCGATAGACGGTAATAAAGAGCAAGCGAAGGCCGTTGAGGTGAGTTTTGATTGGGATAACCGAGATTCGTCGCGCCGAACAACGACGGGTTCACATACCGCTTTGAATGTTACTGTCGGGGCCGATAACTGGTCGACGGATGATATGTGGGTCAAAACTGAGTTTGAGAATAGCCACTATTTTTCTTTAGGCGAACTGGGTGATTGGTTCGATCAACAAGTCGTCGCTTTTAACTTCTATACGGCAGACACACCTACATGGAAAGATTGCCAACCAAACCAGGCCAATAACCAGTGTGGTCGCCCGCCAGAGCATGAGCAAGTGAAGTTAGGTGGACTGTATCGCCTTCGCAGCTATAGCGGTGGACGCTATCATGGTCGTTCAGCGATCCACTACTCAGCTGAATATCGAGTCATTCCTGACTGGCAGCCTCTGGGTGATGTGCCTTTGATCAATTATTATGATTTGCCTTGGTGGCAATGGGTGGTTTTTGCCGAGGTTGGACGAGTTGCGGATGAATATGATTTAAAAGAGCTCCATAGCGACATGAAATGGAGCTTAGGTGGTGCAATTCGTTTTCAAGTTGAAGGGATTGTTGTGCGTACGGAAATTGCGCAATCTGAGGATGATCGTACCTTTAGGGTTATGATTAACCAGCCTTTCTAGCTGGTTTATTAGCCTTGCAAGGTGGCGATAATAGTGCGGCTTCCCGCGTGGTTTCGGTGCTCGCCCAAGTAAATGCCCTGCCATGTACCTAAAGCTAATCGACCATGGCTAATCGGTATCGATACGCTTGCTCCGAGTAGAGACGATTTGATATGTGCTGGCATGTCATCATCCCCTTCATAGGTATGGCGATAGTAGGGGGCGCGCTCAGGAACAAAGTGATTGAAGTGCCGCTCCATATCACTGCGCACGGTAAGGTCGGCATTTTCATTTAAGGTTAAACTTGCTGAAGTATGTTGGATAAATAGGTGTAGTATTCCGACATCCAGCTGAGATATTTGTGGTAATTGTTGTTCAATTTCATCAGTAATCAGATGAAATCCGCGTGATAATGGCGGTAAATGGATGGTTTTCTGTGACCACATAGATTAGCCTCTTTGGTTACTGAATACAGCAGCGAAGCGCAGACTGTAGCTATACTTCGACAATTTCTGCTGGCATTTGAAGGGTTCGTGACTTAACTCAATAACATAACGAGTGACGTGATTCATAATGCCAACACTGAAAATTAATTACAATTTGCCTAAATGGCATCGAATTTTTATATTTGCTAAATCGGGGATTCTACTGGCTTGGGGGAAACAATAGCCAGTTAGAATGAAACCTACTGTAACATCGGGATAGATGACATGTTAAAAAATATCAACCCAACTCAAACGCAAGCCTGGAATGCACTGACTGCTCATTTTGAAGCAGCTCAGGACATGGATCTTAAAGCACTATTCGCTGAAGATTCTGCGCGTTTTGATAAATTCTCAACTCGTTTTGGTTCTGACTTTCTAGTCGACTACTCAAAGAACCTAATCAACGAAGAGACGCTAAAGCACCTATTCGCACTGGCGAACGAAACGGAGCTAAAGAGCGCAATTGAAGCGATGTTCAAAGGTGACGCGATTAACCAAACAGAAGGTCGTTCTGTTCTTCACGTAGCACTGCGTAACCGCAGCAATACACCGATTATGGTGAACGGCGAAGACGTAATGCCAGCGGTTAACGCGGTATTAGAGAAGATGAAAGGTTTCTCTGAGCGTGTGATTGGCGGTGAGTGGAAAGGCTACACGGGTAAAGAGATTACTGACGTAGTCAACATCGGTATCGGGGGGTCAGACCTAGGTCCTTACATGGTGACAGAAGCGCTAGCACCATACAAAACCCGTCTAAACATGCACTTCGTGTCTAACGTTGATGGTACACACATCGCAGAGACACTAAAGAAAGTGAATCCAGAGACAACGCTATTCCTAGTTGCGTCGAAGACATTCACTACGCAAGAGACAATGACCAATGCTCACTCTGCACGTGATTGGTTCCTAGCTTCTGCTGGTGACGAAGCGCACGTAGCGAAGCACTTCGCTGCGCTATCTACGAATGCGGGTGCGGTTTCTGAGTTCGGTATCGACACAGACAACATGTTTGAGTTCTGGGACTGGGTTGGCGGTCGTTACTCTCTATGGTCTGCAATCGGCCTATCTATCATTTTGGGTGTAGGTTACGACAACTTCATTGAGCTTCTAACTGGTGCTCACGAGATGGATAACCACTTCCAGTCGACAGATCTTGAAAGCAACATTCCAGTCATTCTTGCTCTAATCGGCATTTGGTACAACAACTTCCATGGCGCTGAGTCGGAAGCGATTCTGCCTTACGATCAGTACATGCACCGTTTCGCAGCTTACTTCCAGCAAGGTAACATGGAATCAAACGGTAAGTTTGTTGACCGTACTGGCGAAGCAGTAACTTACCAAACGGGTCCAATTATCTGGGGTGAACCAGGTACAAATGGCCAGCACGCTTTCTACCAGCTAATTCACCAAGGTACTAAGCTGATTCCTTCAGACTTTATTGCTCCTGCAGTGAGTCACAATCCAACTGGCGATCACCACCAGAAGTTAATGTCTAACTTCTTTGCACAAACCGAAGCACTGGCATTTGGTAAGACGGCAGAGACAGTGAAAGCTGAGTTCCTAGCAGCAGGCAAAACAGAAGAGGAAGTGGCTGAGCTTATCCCATTCAAAGTATTTGAAGGTAACCGCCCAACGAACTCTATCCTAGTGAAAGAGATCAACCCTCGCACTCTAGGTAACCTGATTGCAATGTACGAACATAAAATCTTCGTACAGGGTGTTATTTGGAACATCTTTAGTTTTGACCAATGGGGTGTAGAACTAGGTAAGCAACTTGCTAACCAAATTCTTCCTGAGCTTGCAGATGCATCTGAAGTGTCATCTCACGACAGCTCAACCAACGGTTTGATCAATGCATTTAAAGCATTCAAAGCCTAATTAGCGTTAGGAATGAAAAAAGGTTGGCGATTGCCAACCTTTTTTGTGTCTGCTAAATGCGGGTATCTGGTGTATTCGATTACTCGAAACAGATCTCAATGAAGGCATTACCCCACTCAGAGGTGAACGGCATAATGATGATTGAGCCTTCACACTTGTGACGAATAGTATGGCCCTTACCAGAAACAACCACAGGTGTTGCCATATCAAAATCAAAGCCATTGTCTGCCAGAATACGTTTTGCGCCACCGGTGACCATATTGGTAATTTCCCCCACCATGTCGGTGACCTCTTCATTCACACCATGTGGGCGCTCACCCAACATTTTTTCCATGATCTCTAAGGCGAGTTTCTCATCGAAGGTAATAGACATCGAACCACGGGTTTGATTGCCAACCATACCAATAAGGCCTGAGACATCACCCCGAGCAATTTCATCTTTTTTTACTCGCGGCTTAAGAGGTTTAAGTTCTAATGAAGCCATTGTTTTTAAAACATTCATTAGTGAAGCTAGAAATGGGTTTACAAATTCGGCGCGCATTATTTTTACTTCTTATATTTCTTAATCTATGAATAAGATTACTTTTTACACGATGGGCAGGTTCCGTGTGATTCAATGACGTGGTTATGAATAGCAAAATTGTGCTGTTTGGCATGCTCCGCTAATAATGCAATTAAATCACTGTCTTGAAGTTCAATAACGCTGCCACACTGATCACAGATAAGAAGGTGGGAAAAGTGTTTCTTGTCATGGCAACTGTTGCATGACACATAGCTGTTAGTGGACTCCACTCGATGGATAAATCCTTGCTCCATCAGAAAATCGAGAGCTCGATAGATAGTAGGTGGCTTGGCGCTTGGCTCAGTTTCTCGCAGAGAATCGAGAAGCTCATAAGCACTAGAAGCTTTTGGACTATTGCAGATTAACTCGTAAACGCGCTTTCGTTGCGGGGTGAGTCGCACCCCTCGTGTATTACAAATGTCTTCAATCTGCTGAATGAGCGTTGCTTTCAAAATCACTACCACCTAAATAATCGAACTTGGGAGTATACCACTAACTACTCATTATCTAAGCGATTTGAATGAAAATATTGAAATCACTCCATTAACTGTGAAGGTTATGTTGTTGCTTTGGGGTGAGGTATAAGGATAGATAATAGTGTTTGCTTTGGTTGTATATGGGGTTTATTAAACTTAGAGGTTAGGGTGCGCACTATTTGTTAGGTCAGTTACACACCCAGTTATGATCAATTACTTGCCATTGGTACAACTAATATATCGACGGGGGATTTATGAATGAGATGGCGAGAATAAGAGATGATTTTACTCCAAAAATCTTGATGGTGACCGCAAATAAGTAGGTCAACATTATGGTCTGCTACGGTTTCATGGATTTTATCACCCAGATCCCCCGTGCCGACTAAAAAGCTTCTTAGTGGATAATCCATATAAGCTTCAAATTCTTTAAGTTGGTCCATTGCGTTGACTGAGAGTGGTCTTTGAGCCCCTTCTTGTTTCATATCGACAAGCTCATGATAAATCTCACCATGAGTGCCATCGATATGGATAAAAGAGATTCGCGCATCGAACTGTTTAGCGAGATACACCGCTTTGTCGATTAAAACATGGCTTTCGTCAGATAGTTCGAGTGCGACTAATATATGCTTGTAATTCATGATCATGCCCTCTAGTTGAAGAGACTAAAATAAGCATAGATGTTGTGTGGTTAAAATTGTGTCGACTGGATCGCGATATCGATAGATGAATCCACTTTGAACTGCATCTGTGACCAAATTAAATATGCAGTTTGATGTCAGCTAGTCAGCCTTGAGAAAGTGGGATGTCGGCAATACTTGGGTCTGTGACTTTCTTGATGTAGAATCCCCGCTCTTTAGTCATGATTGGTCAAAGACTAATCATTGCCAAATATGGTTATTTGTATGCTGAGCAAGCCTTTGGTGTACGATGAATGAAATTTAGTAAGATGGGTAACGTGATGCAAGATAGTGCTACACAGTCAAATAATGAAAACAGAGAACTTAAAGGTCAGAATGCAGACTTTTTCCATTCGCGCCTCTCTGTTGCGCCAATGCTCGATTGGATCTTATTCCTTTAAAGGTCTTTCAAATCAGTTAGCTACATCGGTTCTAGAAGGTTGGGGGACATTTAGGGACATTCTTTGCTTCCATCAACACCCTCAAGTTAATCATACCTCTCTAGACATAACTCATCAATTAACCTCACAACAGTTTAAAGCTTCAGTTTCTTCTGCCCAATTTTTGCCTTTAGATTCTCTATTTTTTGACTTTGCTTGTCGGATAGAGCACTAGTTGATAACTCCTCAAAAGACTTGATCAGTCGATTCAATTGCCTGTTTTGCTGTCGATGATCTTGACTCTCTAGTGCCTCAAACCATTTATCAGTCTGTTTTTGAAGCTTGATGAGCAACTTCTCTATATGTACAGCCTCAGCAGCTTTTTGCTCTCGATACTTCCATGTCTCTAATCTCTCCCCACGATTAAGCTCATAAGGCTTGTAATCAAGATGATTTAAGCCTGTGTGCGCCAACACAGCAGCGTTAAAGGCCTGTTTTAATAATGAGGTACATTTCTTTTGTTGTAACTGCTTGAGGACTTTTCCGTTGAGAACCTTACCGATCAAGATATGAACATGATCTCCACTTCCTCTGGTTCCTTGCTGTTGTTGTTGATGAAGCACTGCTCTTATTTGTGTTCTGAAAACCCTAACTTCATCAGACTGTAGTTCGAGTTGAGCTTCAATCGCTTTGCAGCAGTCTCTAACAATACACTTCCATTGATGTGTACTTGGGCGGTGCCCTTTAGGTAAGGTCAGACAGTAACTCATTGCGTAGGATGACAAGGGACGCCCCCCTTTTCTGTTTAGATGCTGCTTTACTCGAAATTGCTCACCAACAAGAGCTATACGTTGTGAGGTTTTTGTAGTTCCAATTAAAGGAATTATTGCTTCGGTTTGCTTATGATTTGGGTGCCTGTCGGAGAGCAAGTACCTCTCTGTAGTCATCACACCATCAGCCCCGTTTTTTATTGGTTCAGTAGTTACAGTCCAGTTTTTTATCATTGTTTATTAATAGGTTAATAACTTTGTTCGATAAAGTGCAAAATAAGTTGAGGTCAAAGCAGCTTTTTCTCATGTATTCCAGATAGGACAACCTCATTGCATGAGCATTGTTGTCCACTGGTGATATGGGGTTTCCCCCTCTCAACTCCCCCTGATTACTTGATGTATATAGATGAAATTTATACCTTTAAAGTAAACATGAATAATCAATCGTTTGATAGCCGACTGGTGAACCAGCTCAGTTCCATTAATCTGAAAAGAATACAAGTGGAACATCTAGTGTTTAAACATTGTTTGGAAGCAGGGTTTCTTAGCCAAAGTGATCAGGATAAAAACACTAAAGCCTATCAGTGGTATAAGTCGGTTCTGAAGCTCAACATCCAAGCTTTAAGCCTGCTAGAAAGAATCATTGTTGATAGTGATATGATGGGATCTTTAGAAGACTTTGAAGAAGAACTTGAAGCAAAGGCTGCCGCTATCGTCAGGGACATAGCACAAAGAATTATGAATACAGACATAATGGATGCTGAAACCTCTTCAATGCAAGAGCAAGAGTCTCTGACACTCCCATCGATATAAAGCACCAATAGTTCAAAAAATAGGTGATAACTAAAACCAATAACAGCAGCCCATATTAAAGATATGTGGCTGTTTCAGGTTTGAGCGGTATATACTGGAGCTAATTTTTTACTAGTTCTAGGGATGGGAAAATGTCATATCTATCAAAGATATCAAGTTCAACAAGGAACTTTTTTGTCGATACGCTTATAGCTAAAGGCCCTTCAATTTTAGTAGCAGCTTTAGGTGCTGGTGGCATGGGCTACCTTGCAAAAATCTCGGCAAAAATAGAGCCCTATGGCGCGATAGCTTGGGGGGGAGTAACCCTAGTATCTTTTGTATTGATTTGTTGTTCTCTTGCTTTATTGGGAGTTTGGCTGCAAAAAAAATCAATAGCAGCGTTCACAGGTAAAATGGTTGAGACTGCTAGTGTAAATCCTTTGGAGCCACTCCATAAAAATAAGAGAATTCAGCTAGCAGATTTTTTCCATCCATTTTATAAGCCAAGTCAGAACCTGCGTTTTGAAGAGTGTGACCTAATGGGGCCTGTAAACCTTTATGCGGAAGGAGGGGCGTTTCATGACTGCGGTTTTATTGATTGTGAGATAATCATCGTTAGGGATGATAGGCCAGTCAGAGGAGTAGTTCCTATGAGGCACCCGACTTTTTTGAAGTGCCATTTGTATCGGGTTACATTGCTAATGCCTTTCGCCCAGTACAATACTCTCCCTGAACCTATGAAAAAAGGGGTGCCTGTCATTAGTGATGGTAGAGTTGGTGATGTTTAGTTCTTGAGTTTGAAAACAAGGAATATTAACCACGTTCCCCTTATAAAAAATAAAGAGGTACGTGGCTATATTATTCTTCTCATTATTACTGTGACTATGTGACACACTATATAGGTGTGTCACTCAGTCACAGTATCAATGAGCCAGACTAATTATATCTTTATCGGACGCTCTAGAAGGGGACTCCTGCTCAACGGAGATGCGACCAGACTCCTGTAGCTTTGCAATAGAGCGACTTAGAGATTTACGTTGTGCTGCGGTTGGCTTACTGTCCGTCGGGTAAATCGCTTGGCGTAAATCCACTCGTTTGGCTCTTCCTCCAAATGTTTCACCAAGTATCTTCAAGATTGGATGGTCAGGTTCGGCTTCCATTGTATTCTTGATAGTCGGTTCTTTGAGCCTTGCTAAGGAGGTTATCGGTTTATTATCTTCGCATGTTAGCCCTAATTCTACAGTATCGAATTCGAGCTCAAGGTCTGGAGCTTCCTCTCCCTCTTTCTGTTTGGTGTTAACAAACTTGAGCAATTTAGTTTTACCGTTTCTTTTAGTCTGAAACTCATAATCACAAGCTGCTCTAAGAGCACTGCTGCCACGTGCTCCTTTAGACTCATCTCGACCACAGTGATGAATGCAAAGTACACCCGACTGAGTTTCCGCCTTTACCCTGTCGCATCCTTGGATAAAACTGGTCATGTCACGAGATGTATTTTCATCACCAATAAAGCAGCGCGATAATGTGTCAATCACCACAAGTTGAACTTTTTGCTGGGTAAACGCTTCAATTTCTTGGATCGCTTCAATTAACTCATCCTGAGCATTACGTTCGGAAATAAACATGTTCTGTGGCAACACAAATACATTGTCGGCAGTTGTTTCATTTGCTAATTCCCATGCCTTAATCCTTCGTGATACCCCTAGTTGTCCTTCGGCTGCCACATATACAACAGGGCCAGAAGTCGTTGTCTTGCCCAGCCATGACTTTCCTGAAGCGATACTGCAACAAAGGTCTATTGCCAGAAATGA
This sequence comes from Vibrio astriarenae, assembly GCF_010587385.1. Taxonomy (NCBI): domain Bacteria; kingdom Pseudomonadati; phylum Pseudomonadota; class Gammaproteobacteria; order Vibrionales; family Vibrionaceae; genus Vibrio; species Vibrio astriarenae. Next base: position 2,772,399 of record NZ_CP047475.1, on the reverse strand, counting down.
TTTCAGGCTTCCACTAGGGCCATAGATTACGCCAAATCCTAAAGCAGGGATTAAGTCTTTAACTGCCCAGTTAAATGGAGAGTCATAACCTGTTGACCCGATTGAGAATTTAAGTTTCCCAAACCTTTGTAGCTGATTAGTGCTTTGCTTGGCAAACCCCAGTTCACCAAATAGATCTAGTTGTTCGTGTTTCATTGTTATCTCCTCAGATTAAGTCAGGTGATTCTGACTTGTATTGAAATTAGGCTGCCTCAGGTAAATAGGTACACAGTGGCAAATAGTGTTTGTTTAAAACGTTCAGGTCTTGATGGCCTGTGATTTTCGAAATCTCTACGACATTCATCCCTGCTTCAAACATACGGCAAGCTGCTTCAGTTCTAAGGTCATGGAAATGAAGGTCATGGATCCCTAGTTCTTTGGTTAACTTGCGCCAGTTTGTCCCGATGGTATTTGGGGAGTATGGGAATAATTTCCCACCTTCTGTTTGTTGTCGTTTTATTAGGATATTCATTGCCTTATGCGTCAATGGGATCACATTCGTATGTTTTTTTCTTTTGTTCGGGCTCTTGCGTTGATGCACGGTTAAAGTTCTTGTTCGTTTGCAGATATCATTACCTTGGATTCGACTTATTTCGCCAAGCCTCAAACCCATTTCGACTGCTAGCTCAAAGATCTCCAGAAGAGGTATAAGCTCTCCTTTTGAGCTAATGCTCTTTACTTTTAGAGATGCAGTGACCTTTTCAGATTCTCCTGACATCAGTCGTCGGTGACGAGCTTCACTTCTAGCAATAAAACCATGCCTCTGAAGAGAGGAACGAGCATCATTAAAGATCGATGTATCAGAGGGCACACCGAAAAATGTTTTCGCATCTCTAAGAGCTGTACATAAGTTTGATATGTCATGTGATACAGATTGCGGCTTTACTGACTGACGTCTTAATTTGCAATGCTCGTACAGTACGGTTGCAGTTAGGCTCTCTAATGGAGTGCTTGCAATCGGATATTTGAGTAACATTTTTAGATTCGATTTTTTTGAGCGTCCCAAATTTTGGGCTGTAGGCTCATTGTTCAAAATCATAAGAATTACGTCACCGACGGTTATTGTTCTGTTACTCTTCAGTCGCTTTAATCCTTCAGCTCCTTCTCTATCAGCAATTTTCGCTACTCTATCAACCCACCTTTTTGCTTCTGGGTATGTATCAAAGGTTCGACAACATTGAGCAAGCGTTTTCCCTTTGTACGTAACACGAACACGAGCTTTGTATCTCGTGTTGAGCTGGTTACATACTGGTTCGATTGCTTTAGTTGCCAAAAGATTCAAGCCTCAGAAAACTGAAAATTAATTGAGTTGTGTTTGCTGTTGTTTGAATACTATGGGGGCAGGAAAAAGTCCGCAATGGGGGTACTAAGGGTGTAAATTGCGGACTCTTTTTTATGGTTTTTGGAAGAGGCATTGAGCAAAAAGTCAGTTGCACTCTGCGTTTGTGAAGGCTCACAAATGGTGAAATTGGAAATTATAAATTTTTTGAATTTACATTAAACATTCACCAATTCCACCTTAAAAATTGTGATGCACGTCACCTTAATTTTTGCTGGATGGTACTTTTTTGATTGAATTGTGAGCAGTGTAGGTCTTTGACACCTAGTCGAAGATAAACATTGTTTAATACATTTATATCCCGATGTCCGGTAATTTTTGATACTTCAACAATGTTCAAACCTCTCTCAAATAGCTGACAGGCTCCCTCAGCTCTTAGGTCGTGATAACGGAGATCTTCAATGCCTTCTTCTTTGCATACTCTTTGCCATGCAGCACCAATAGACTCTTTTTTGAATGGGAAGATGCGAGAGTTTCCTTTGGGTTGGCGCATTAATATCTCCTTTGCCTCATTAAAGAGCGGGATAGTGCAATCATTACCTTTCTTATTTCTTGGGTCTTTACGATTGCGAATAGTTAATGTTGATGAAGCTAAATCTAGGTCATCCCACGTAATACGGGTGATTTCCCCTAACCGCATACAGGTGTAGATAGAGAGGTGAAAGATATCGACCAAAGGGATATGGGCTGCACGATGAGACTGTCGTTTTTTCAGTCCTTCTTCCATGATATGTAACTCTTCTCTGGTAGGTCTGCGTTCCCGACGCTGACTACGACCAATTAACCCATATCGAACTAAGGTCGGAATAGCCTCTCCATGCGCATTAGTATTAGCACTGTAGCCAAACATTGGTCCAGCAACATCAATTACGGACTTTAGGTAGGTAATGTCATGATAGACGGTTTGTGGTGATGGAGTAGTTGCCTCACTTTTACGGGTTCTACAATGAGTCACTAAGTCATTTGCTGTTAGGTGATCTGCCCTAACAAGAGCTATGTCATAAGTCCGTAAGCGACTGAGGACCGCGAATTTAGAGCGTCCGAGATCAGTAGATGTAATCGGGTCATTTAGATATATGGTAATCAAATCTCCTATAAGGATCGTTTTATCCTTTGGTTGTTCAACAGGGATCCCTTCAGTATCTAGCTGACAAACAAGTTTTTTTGCCCATATCTTTGCTTGTTGTTCTGTATCTAGCGTTTTTGACTTTTCGAATAGCTTTTTGCCGTGATCTGTCAATCGCACTCTAGCTTTGTACCTAGTAGCCTTTTTTCCTATGACCTTTTCAATTGTAACTGTTGCCATGAATGTTTCCTCTCGGTGATCTAATACTGAGAGGGTGTTGATTGTTTGCCTATAGCGTTCAATTGAAGCATTGGCAGGCAGTATGTATAATCCCGCCCCTAGCTATGCCTTGCATCCTTATTGTCCCTAAAAATATCCCTTAGGGGACATTTAGGGGTACAAAGGAGGTAGTTTTACTGAATGTAACCCGTTTTGCCGTCATGGATTGTATGGCTAAAACCTTGAAAATTAGAGAGATTTTAACCATGTATCCATCTTCACGCTTATCTGTCGCCCCGATGCTCGATTGGACTGATCGCCATTGTCGTTACTTCCATCGTAAGCTATCAACCCAGACTTTGCTCTACACCGAGATGGTGACAACCGGCGCAATTATTCACGGTAAAGGCGACTTTCTTGCTTATAACCAAGAAGAGCATCCATTAGCGCTTCAGTTAGGTGGCTCTAACCCACAAGATCTTGCGCGTTGCGCCAAACTTGCTCAAGAGCGTGGTTATGATGAGGTGAACCTTAACGTCGGTTGCCCATCAGACCGAGTACAGAATGGTCGCTTTGGCGCCTGCCTGATGGGGGAGCCGCAACTGGTAGCAGACTGTGTTGCGGCAATGCGTGATGTGGTGGATATTCCAGTTACCGTGAAAACGCGTATTGGTATTGATGATCAAGACTCCTATGAGTTTTTGACAGACTTCGTTTCTACCGTGTCAGAAAAAGGCGGTTGTGAGCAATTTACGATTCACGCGCGTAAAGCTTGGCTGAGTGGTCTTAGTCCGAAAGAGAATCGCGAGATTCCACCTTTGGACTACCCACGCGCTTACCAAATTAAGAAAGATTTTCCGCATCTAATGGTTGCGGTGAATGGTGGTGTCAAAACATTGGATGAAACGCTTGAACATCTGCAGCACCTTGATGGTGTGATGATTGGTCGCGAAGCGTATCAGAACCCATATATTCTGGCCGAAGTAGACCAAAAGGTGTTTGGGCTTAATACACCAATCAAGAAACGCAAGCAAATCGTGGAAGAGATGCTGCCATATATTGAACAACAGTTGGCAAAAGGCGCGTATTTAGGTCATATTACTCGCCATATGCTAGGGCTTTTCCACAATATGCCTGGTGCGCGTCAGTGGCGTCGTCATATCAGTGAAAATGCTCACAAACCAGGTGCTGGCATTGAAGTCGTGACAGCAGCCTTGGCAAAAATTCCAGCAGACTTAGATGTATAACGTAGCTGATGTATAACGAGTGCGAAATAGGACAGAAGTAACACATGAAGACGATGCATAAAATTTGTGGTGGTTTATTAAGTGCAGGCATGCTGGTATCACCAGTGGCACTGGCGCAAGATGACTCAGTGTTTAAATTCGGTTTAGATTACTGGTGGGGCCAAACCAAAGTAAACGAAATTAAACGTGATGATAGCAACACGCCATCGTTCTCATTGGCCTACGAGCATTCAGCAAAGTACTGGCCCAATGTCGCATTTCGTTACACCACGGTGGATGCAGACTTCATGGCATTCGATAAGTCAGACTTAATGTTTTACTACAACCTTCTGACGCATGATGCTTTGCATTTTGATGCGGGTATTGCGTTTACTAACTACTCGAATACGAAGTTTGTTAATGGCGCTACAGGTGAAAATGTAGATTTCGATAAGAATACTTGGAACCTGTTCGCTAAAGCTGAAATCAACGTGCCGAATACTAACTTTGATGTAATCGGTGCAATGGAGTTCAGTGACCGTAATGATCTTAAAACCACGGATCTAGAAGCAGGTATCCAATACCGTATCGTCTTCCAGCAGCAGCGTCAGCTAGCATTAAAGGGCGGTTACCGTGCGATCGATATTGAGTCACGAGACTTTACCGTTAATGCTGAAGACTATGGCAAAGAGTTTATCTTTGTTAGCGGCTGGTTCATCGGTGCTGAATACCAGTTCTAATTGACAAAAAACATTTTAAAAAGCGCTATCTGTTACAGATGGCGCTTTTTTTATTCGCTCAATTTGAAAATATGCACCATGCTTATTCTTACAAGTAAGTAAGAGTGGGCGAAAGGACATGACAATATCAGAGCTGCGAGCTCTATATCGCACCGACCAGTTGGTGGAGGCGATCATAGAGCCATCAATTCAAGAAGGGTCTTGGGTGGTGGAGTTTCGCCATCGTCGCGGTGGGTTAGTGCTGTTGACGGATGCTCATGGCGAGGAGTGTCTTTATCGAGATATCGACTTGGCTTCCAAGTCAGCGATGGCGGTGGGCTTTCAACAAGTTCGCATCGAAGATATCTAAATTATTAACCAGCCCCTTACCTTTCTGTACAAAAAGTTATAAAACATTCACTTCTATTCTTTCTAGTTATTAATGAGAGTGGTTAATCTATCGTCACGCAATGAATAGGGATGTCGTGACAATGTCCAATGGAAACTCTCAAAAACAAGAACTGCCGGCTCTAGCCGCACCTCTGAATGACCAGCAGCTCGGGCAGCTGCAACAAACGGTCTCCGATCTTTCTTCTCAACAACTGGCGTGGGTCAGCGGATACTTTTGGGGATTAGCGCAAGCGCAGCCTGCGTCAGCTTCTGCACCATTAGTGCAAGCAGCGGCTGCGGTAGCAGCGAAGCCTGCAGGTAAGCTAACTATCATTTTTGCTTCTCAAACGGGGAATGCGAAAGGCGTTGCAGAATCATTGGAGCAACAAGCAAAAAGCTTGGGCGTTGAGGCCCAACTGTTTGATGCCTCTGATTACAAAGGTAAACAACTCGCTAAAGAGACACATGTTATTTTCGTGGCCTCGACCAATGGGGAAGGCGAAGCACCAGACAATGCAATTGAACTGCATGAGTTCCTGCAGTCCAAGAAAGCCCCCAAACTGAATAACTTAAAGTACGGTGTGATTGGTTTGGGTGACTCAAGCTACGAGTTCTTCTGCCAAACCGGTAAAGATTTTGATGCCTTCTTGTCAAAGCTAGGGGCAACGTCTTTCATTGAGCGAGTCGATTGTGATGTTGATTACGAAGCATCAGCTCAAGAGTGGGTTGCGAAAGCGCTTGATGTGGTTCAACAAGATTTAGCCTCTGCGCCGGAAGCGGATGTGGTTCAGTTACCAGTAGGTCAATCAGCCAATCAAGCTTCGGTGTACAGTAAGCAAAACCCTTACACAGCGACACTATTAACGAGCCAAAAAATCACGGGTCGTGATTCGGGTAAAGATGTTCGTCATATTGAAATTGATCTAGAAGAGTCGGGTTTGACCTATCAACCGGGAGATGCACTGGGTGTTTGGTTTGAGAACAGTGCAGATCTTGCCAAAGCGATTCTAGAGCGAGTGGGGTTATCAGGTGTTGAAAGCGTTACGGTTGATGACGAGAGTCTCTCTATTCACAGTGCGCTTATCAGTAAGTTTGAGATCACCAGCGCAAATCCTCAGTTTGTGACTCAATATGCCCAGCTGTCTGGCAGTAAGAAGCTACTTAAGCTGGTGGAAGATAAAGACAAGCTGCGTGAATATTCGGGCAACACGCAAATTGTCGATGTGCTTGCAGAGAAGAAAACCCAGTTGTCAGCCGATGAGCTAATTGGGTTATTACGCAAACTGACACCCAGACTATATTCCATCGCATCGAGTCAGAGTGAAGTTGATGAGGAGGTTCACCTTACCGTTGGTTTAGTTGAGTACGACAAGGGGGATGAGAAACGCTATGGCGGTGCCTCAAGTTTCCTAGCCCAAAGACTTGAAGAAGGTGGTGAAGTAAAGGTTTTTGTAGAAAACAACAACAACTTCAAGCTGCCTGAAAATGATAGTGCGCCGATCATCATGATTGGCCCTGGTACGGGCATTGCGCCATTCCGTAGCTTTATTCAAGAGCGAGACAATCGTGACGCTTCAGGTAAGAGTTGGCTCTTCTTTGGCGACCGCACATTTACTCAAGACTTCTTATACCAAGTTGAATGGCAGAAATATCTCAAATCTGGCGTGCTTGATCGCTTAGATGTCGCCTTCAGTCGAGATCAAAAAGAGAAGGTCTACGTTCAACAGCGAATTTTAGAAAACGCAGAGCAAGTGTGGCAATGGCTGCAAGACGGAGCCTATATCTATGTGTGTGGTGATGCGACCCGCATGGCAAAAGATGTTCATGAAGCACTAATTCAAGTGGTAGAGCTTCAAGGCAATAAGACACGCGAGCAAGCGGAAGAGTGGGTAAACACACTACGTAAAGAAAAACGTTATCAAAGGGATGTGTACTAATGAGTCAGCAACAAGAAGTATTAGGTGAAGTGTTAGGCCCACTGTCTGATAACGAACGCCTCAAAAAAGAGAGTCACTTTCTACGTGGAACGATTGAGTCTGATTTGAGCGATCAGATCACCGGTGGCTTTACCGCGGATAACTTCCAGCTTATTCGTTTTCATGGCATGTACCAGCAAGATGATCGTGATATTCGCAATGAGCGAGCTAAGCAGAAACTAGAGCCTTTGCATAATGTCATGCTTCGAGCTCGAATGCCTGGCGGTATTATCAAACCGAAGCAGTGGTTGGCGATTGATAAGTTTGCAACAGACCATACTCTCTATGGCAGTATCCGACTGACAACGCGTCAGACCTTTCAGTTCCATGGAGTATTAAAGCCAAACATTAAACTGATGCACCAAACACTCAATAGCATTGGTATCGATTCGATTGCTACGGCGGGGGACGTTAACCGCAATGTGTTGTGTACAACCAACCCAGTGGAATCTGAATTGCATCAAGAGGCTTATGAATGGGCCAAAAAGATCAGTGAGCATCTACTACCTAAGACTCGTGCATATGCAGAGATCTGGCTTGATGGCGAAAAGGTAGAGGGTACACAGGATGAAGAACCTATTTTGGGTAGCAACTACTTACCACGTAAGTTCAAAACCACGGTTGTAATACCACCCCAGAACGATGTTGATGTTCATGCCAATGACCTCAACTTCGTTGCAATAGCCGAGAATGGCAAGTTAGTTGGGTTTAATGTCTTGGTGGGGGGCGGACTAGCAATGACGCATGGTGATACTTCGACCTACCCACGTAAAGCGGATGACTTTGGTTTTGTACCGTTAGAGAAAACCCTCGACGTTGCTGCCGCTGTCGTGACGACGCAGCGAGATTGGGGTAATCGCTCGAACCGCAAAAATGCCAAGACAAAATATACCCTCGACCGAGTAGGTATTGATGTATTTAAAGCTGAGGTAGAAAAACGCGCGGGTATTGCGTTTGCACAGAGTCGTCCTTATGAGTTCACTGAGCGAGGCGACCGCATCGGTTGGGTTGAAGGTATTGATGGAAAGTTCCATTTAGCCCTGTTTATTGAGAATGGACGTCTACTAGATTACCCAGGCAAACCCCTTAAGACTGGCGTAGCGGAAATCGCCAAAATTCATAAAGGCGATTTCCGAATGACCGCAAATCAAAACTTGATTGTGGCTGGCGTAGCTAAAACTCAGAAGGCGAAGATTGAGAAAATCGCGCGAGCGCATGGCCTCATGGACGATGGAGTTAGTGAGCAGCGTAAAAACTCAATGGCTTGTGTTGCGTTTCCAACCTGTCCGTTGGCAATGGCCGAAGCTGAACGATTTTTACCAGAGTTTGTTTCCCAGGTGGAAGAGATCTTAACCAGCCACGGTATCAATAAAGAAGAGAGCATCATTCTTCGAGTCACAGGCTGCCCTAATGGATGTGGTCGAGCCATGCTGGCGGAAATCGGACTGGTCGGGAAAGCACCGGGTCGTTACAACTTGCACTTGGGCGGTAATAAAGCCGGTACACGAGTGCCGAAGATGTACAAAGAGAACATCACTGATCAGCAAATCTTACAAGAGATTGACTCGCTGGTGGCTCGATGGGCTGCAGAGCGCGAAGTTGGTGAAGCGTTTGGTGATTTCGTGATTCGTGCGGGAATCATTGAAGAAGTCATCGTATCAAAGAGGGATTTTCATGCTTGATTCTGTCACTTCAAAATTGAAGTTAGCAGAACTACTCTCATTAACTAAGACGGAGCAAATACTCCGTCTTGCAGAAATCAATGCAGAGTTAGAACAGCTAACTGCGCAACAAAGAGTTGAATGGGCTCTGGAGAATCTACCGGGTAACCATGTAGTGTCATCCAGTTTCGGGATACAGGCTGCATTGATGTTGCATCTTATGACGCAAGCCAAGCCAGATATTCCGGTAATACTAACGGACACTGGATATCTATTCTCTGAAACTTATCGCTTTATCGATCTTCTAAGTGAGCGTTTGACACTTAACTTGAAAGTCTATCGATCAGGGCAAAGCCCTAATTGGCAAGAAGCCAGATATGGGAAACTTTGGGAACAAGGTATAGAGGGAATAGAAAAGTATAACAAACTGAATAAGGTCGAACCAATGCGAAGAGCGCTCGCTGACTTAGATACCCAGACTTGGTTTTCTGGCCTGAGAAGAGAGCAATCAGAGTCGAGATCGAGTTTGCCTATTCTATCTATTCAAAATGGAGTATTTAAGTTTCTCCCTGTAATTGATTGGAGTAATAAAGATGTGCACTACTATTTAGAAGAGCACAACCTGCCTTACCACCCATTATGGGATGCAGGGTATCTTTCGGTTGGTGATACTCATACTACGAAGAAGTGGGAACCTGGGATGTCTGAAGAGCAAACACGTTTCTTTGGCTTAAAAAGAGAGTGTGGCCTGCACGAAGACGATGGGGAACAGTACGGTTCAGGAATATAGAGAGTAATTTAAGACTCTTGATAGAAAAGAAGGTCGCGTTTAGCGGCCTTTTTATTGGCGTTATATCTCCATTGTGGATAACTCTGTGAATTATCGGTTTGTATAATTGGGGTAAAGTTGAATAAATAGGGTTTTGATGGGAATATCGGCACTTAAGCGTTATTTTTGCAATTTTATGAAAATAACGCTTGCCAATGTGATGCCGATCTCTATAATGCCTCCTCGTCGACAGGGCAAGGGCTCACAAGGGTTTCAAGCATGTCTGACAGGTCAAATTAGAAAAGAAAAAAATTCAAAAAAAGTGTTTGACACTTTGAATTAAATCTCTAGAATGGCCGCCTCTTCCGAAGTGATTCAAGTCACAAAGAAGAGAAGCTCTTTAAAAATTAAAACCTATCAATCTGTGTGGGCACTCGTTGATGATAATCCAAAATGAAGCTTAGGCTTCAACTTAGATTTCAATGAACTGAGTGACCAATCGATACTTAGTATCGGCACAGTCAATTCATTATCGTTCTGTTGGAACGATAATAGCTTTAAAATTACATTAGTAGTTTTGAAGTCAGTATTCATTGAGTCAGTTCTTCGGAACATCAAAATCTTAAATTGAAGAGTTTGATCATGGCTCAGATTGAACGCTGGCGGCAGGCCTAACACATGCAAGTCGAGCGGCAGCGACATGATAGAAGCTTCGGTGGAAATCATGGGCGGCGAGCGGCGGACGGGTGAGTAATGTCTGGGAATATGCCTTGATGTGGGGGATAACTATTGGAAACGATAGCTAATACCGCATAATGCCTTCGGGCCAAAGAGGGGGACCTTCGGGCCTCTCGCGTCAAGATTAGCCCAGGTGGGATTAGCTAGTTGGTGAGGTAAAGGCTCACCAAGCCGTCGATCTCTAGCTGGTCTGAGAGGATGACCAGCCACACTGGAACTGAGACACGGTCCAGACTCCTACGGGAGGCAGCAGTGGGGAATATTGCACAATGGGGGGAACCCTGATGCAGCCATGCCGCGTGAATGAAGAAGGCCTTCGGGTTGTAAAGTTCTTTCGGTCGCGAGGAAGGCGTTGATTTTAATAGAATCGGCGATTGACGTTAACGACAGAAGAAGCACCGGCTAACTCCGTGCCAGCAGCCGCGGTAATACGGGGGGTGCAAGCGTTAATCGGAATAACTGGGCGTAAAGGGCACGCAGGCGGACTTTTAAGTGAGATGTGAAAGCCCCGGGCTTAACCTGGGAATTGCATTTCAGACTGGGGGTCTAGAGTACTTTAGGGAGGGGTAGAATTCCACGTGTAGCGGTGAAATGCGTAGAGATGTGGAGGAATACCGAAGGCGAAGGCAGCCCCTTGGGAATGTACTGACGCTCATGTGCGAAAGCGTGGGGAGCAAACAGGATTAGATACCCTGGTAGTCCACGCTGTAAACGCTGTCGATTTGGGGATTGGGCTTTAAGCTTGGTGCCCGTAGCTAACGTGATAAATCGACCGCCTGGGGAGTACGGCCGCAAGGTTAAAACTCAAATGAATTGACGGGGGCCCGCACAAGCGGTGGAGCATGTGGTTTAATTCGATGCAACGCGAAGAACCTTACCTACTCTTGACATCCAGAGAATCCTGTAGAGATATGGGAGTGCCTTCGGGAGCTCTGAGACAGGTGCTGCATGGCTGTCGTCAGCTCGTGTTGTGAAATGTTGGGTTAAGTCCCGCAACGAGCGCAACCCTTATCCTTTGTTGCCAGCACGTTATGGTGGGAACTCAAAGGAGACTGCCGGTGATAAACCGGAGGAAGGTGGGGATGACGTCAAGTCATCATGGCCCTTACGAGTAGGGCTACACACGTGCTACAATGGCGTATACAGAGGGCGGCGAGCCAGCGATGGTGAGCGAATCTCACAAAGTACGTCTAAGTCCGGATTGGAGTCTGCAACTCGACTCCATGAAGTCGGAATCGCTAGTAATCGCAAATCAGAATGTTGCGGTGAATACGTTCCCGGGCCTTGTACACACCGCCCGTCACACCATGGGAGTGGGTTGTACCAGAAGTAGATAGCTTAACCGCAAGGGGGGCGTTTACCACGGTATGATTCATGACTGGGGTGAAGTCGTAACAAGGTAACCGTAGGGGAACCTGCGGTTGGATCACCTCCTTACCAAAAAAATCAAGCGCGAAGCTAGGCGAGAGTTTAGCGTCGCGACGACAGCAAGTGTTCACACAGATTGTTTGATAGAGTAGACAGGACAGAGATGAATGAAAGTTAGGCATTCAAGCGGTTAAAATCTTGCAGAAATTTGCAAAATCGCTAAAATACTTAACGCTCAACTGGCAAAAGGAAAGCATCTTTAAATGATGTCCCCATCGTCTAGAGGCCTAGGAACAGGAGGTCAGCGGTTCGATCCCGCTTATCTCCACCAAGCATCGTGAGTCGTCATACCTAAGGTAGCAAGCGGTTGAATTTGAGCAAAGATTTGCAATATTCAATAAAAAAGAGACCGCTTGTTAATTTAGGTATGATGAGAGTCGAAAGACATTATCATCGTTGTTCTTTAAAAATTTAGAAACAAGCTGAAAAACTGAGAGATTTTCGAAAGAAAGTCTGAGTATGTAATAAAATCTTAGCTGAACAAAAGCAGCTAAGTGTTTAGTTTAAAACAGACTTTAAATGTGTTGTTATGTTGTTTTTTCTTTCCTTTTGATTGAAATACAAAAACAAAAACATTTGAGGTTGTATAGTTAAGTGACTAAGCGCACAAGGTGGATGCCTTGGCAATCAGAGGCGATGAAGGACGTGCTAATCTGCGAAAAGCTT